>NZ_POUC01000203.1 GCF_002891435.1 Streptomyces cahuitamycinicus | reverse complement strand
CCCCCACGGGGCCCGGCGCGGGCGGCATCCTCGCGATTCGGCGGCGTCGAGGCCCGGCGCGGGCGGCATCCCCGCCATCCCACGGCGTCAAGGCCCGGCGCGGGCGGCATCCCCGCCATCCCACGGCGTCGGCGAGACGCGTGATCTCAAGAAGTGCCGGCGTCCGCCCCGCGAACCGGCCCGCGGTCATGGCCGTCGCACATCGAGGAGGCGCCGCACGCGGCGGCCCGGGGGCGGATGGGGACGCCGTTGGTGCGCAGTACCTCCCGGACGTCCAGGATGAGGGAGAACACCTCGCGGTTGCCGTCCTCACCCTGCTCGTCCCAGGCCCGCTGCTCGGCCTCGACGGCCATCCGGTCCTCGGCGAACACCCGCTCGGTGAAGCGCCTGATGAGCGGCCAGGCCAACTGCAGGGCACCGGGAATCCGCGGCTTCTCGATCATGAGCAGGCCGAAGGTGTGGCATCTGCGCTGCTCGGCGTCCTCGGGCACGTAGGCGACCCAGAGCCGGAAGGCCGGCCGTTCGGCGTTCTCCGGGACCAGGTCGAGGGTCTGGTACGGGTACTCGGTGCGGATCGTCATGACGTCACGGGAGTCGCTGCCGCCGATGCCCTCGGCGGCCAGCAGGCTGGCGCCGCGGTTCCGTTTGCCCCCGGCGTGACTGAACAGGTACCTCGCCTCCACCGACCGCTCGTCGGTCCGGGAGTCGAGCAGTTCCGGACGGAGTCTGCCCACCACGCCCCGGTGGAGGAACTGGTGGTTCATGTCGAGGAGGTTCTCGTGCATGAACGAGTAGTGACAGCGCACGGTCCGGGAGTAGGTCATCGCCTTGTACCGCGGTGAGCCGAACGCCGGCAGATCGGGCAGCGGGGTGTCGGCCGCCTTGTCCGGGTCGCCGGGGAACGCGAACACCAGGCCGTACGCCTCGCGGACTGGGTAGCCGCGCACGCCGCGCGGCGGCCGGCCGTCGCCTTTGGCCAGGTACGGGATCTGCGAGATGCGGCCGTCGCCGCGATAGGCCCACGCGTGGTAGCAGCAGCGCAGTGCTTCGCCCTCCACGACGCCCATGCTCAGCGGCACCTGACGGTGTGCGCACCGGTCCTCCAGCGCGTACACGGTGCCGCTCTCCCCGCGGTAGAGCGCGATGCGCTCGCCGGCGAACGCCGTCGCGAACGTCCGCCTGCTGCGCACGTTCTTCGACAGTGCGACCGGATACCAGTGGTCCGGGTGCGCCCCGACGCGCCGGAGGTCGACCGTGCCGGTACTCGGATCGCGGTGCGCCGAGGGCCACTCGGTCCCGGCGGAGAAGGCTCCGGCCTCGTCGGTCTCGGTCATACCTCTCCCTCGCGCGTACGGGCAGCGACAGCCGCGCCTCACATCGGGCAGCACCGAGCCGCCGACGCGGGCGCCCGGCACCGTCCATCCTCACCTCGGCGCGCTGGCCACGCCCTGCCCGGTGCGTGCGTACGGGTGACTAGAGATCGAGCGTGGGCAGACCTGCCAGGCCGGTGTCCCGCATGATGCGGTCCACGGTCTCGCGCAGGGTGCTGTCGGCACCGATCACGGTCTCGATGCCGCCGGGCAGCAGGTCCAGTTCGCGGTACCAGTCGCGCAGTTGCGCCTCGCCGACCTCGTGCGCGATGGGCTTGGTCACATGGCGGACGAGGGTCTGCTCGAACGGCACGTGCAGGTAGTACGCGTGAGTCGGCCCACGGTGGTCCGCCCTCAGCCGGGTGAGCATCTCGCCGTAGTGGTCGGCGTACAGGATCCCTTCGACCACGACGTGATACCCGGCGTCCAGGGCGTAGCGGGCCGTCAGATCGATCAGACCGATGTTCGCCGCACCAGGCCGGTCCCTTTCCCGCAGCACGATCCGGCGCAGATTGTCCTGTCCGACCAGCGCCAGTCCCCGCCCGAACCTCTCACGGATCCCGGCCGCGACGGACGACTTCCCGGCACCGCTGTTGCCCCTCAGCACGACCAGCCGAGTCCGCTCTGTGCCCATCAGCGCGGAGACCGGACCACGAGGCGCCATGGGCAGGTCCGCTCTCACCGCGCGTCCCGCCATGCCCCCGCCTTTCGCATGCTCCACGTCAGGGCCTCACCAGTCGTCGCGGGCCCAGCCCTGGGGCCAGTCCTCGCACCGCGTCCGCGTCGCCGGGCCCGAAGGGCCTCAGCACCAGACGCCCGGTCTCGAGGGTCACTGGATCCACCGCGTCAGTATGGGCGCGGGCCGTCGCCCGTCACCAGCGAATTCCGCGGCGGGCCGGTCCGCCGCCCGGATGAGGCCGGCGACCTCGTCCCGCCGGTTCCGGGTCAGCGCTCGGGGACGCGCACGGCCAGGACGGCGACATCGTCGTCGTTGCCCGAGGGGCGGACGCGGCGCAGGAGCTGGTCGGTGAACGAGGCGAGGGGGCGGTGGGCGAGGGCGGCGGCGTGCTGGCGCAATCGGTCCAGTCCCTCGTCGAGGGTGCGGCGGGGCGCTTCGATGAGGCCGTCCGTGTACAGCACCAGGGTGGAGCCGGGCGGCAGCTGCACGGTGGCGTCCGGGCGCCGGGTGCCGGTCTGGGTGCCCAGGAGTATGCCGTGGCCGTCGGTGAGGTAGCGCGCCAGGCCGTCGCGGCTGATCAGCAGCGGCGGGGGGTGGCCGGCGTTGGTCCAGGACAGCTGCCAGTTGCCTTCTTCGGCCGGTTCGACCCGGGCGAAGATCGTCGTGGCCATGGCGACGTCGGTGATGTGCTGGATCGCCTCGTCGAGCCGTTCGACGACGCGGCTGGGGGGTTCGTGCTGGGACCAGGCGTAGGCGCGGAGCATGTTGCGGACCTGCGCCATGCCGGCCGCCGCCTCCAGGTCGTGGCCGACGACGTCCCCGATGGCGAGGGCGGTGGACGCGTCGGACAGGGGGAAGGCATCGTACCAGTCGCCGCCGACCTGTGAGGCGTCGGGTGCGGGCAGGTAGCGGACGGTCATCTGCAGGCCCGGGACGCCCGGCATCTGCGGCAGCAGATGGTTCTGCATGGTCTCGGCGACCTTGCGCTGGCGCTGGTAGAGGCGGGCGTTGTCCAAAGCGAGGCCCGCCCGGCGGGCGATGTCCTCGATGAGGGGGAGGTCTGCGGGGGTGAAGGCCGCCTGGTCCTTGTCGCGGCCCAGGGTCAGCGCTCCCAGGACCGAGCGGGTGCTGCGAATGGGCGCGATGGCCGCGGAGTGCATCCCGGTGACGTCGAACAGGTGGCGCTGCTCGACCGCGATGCCGGAGTCCGGCGGCCCCTGGTAGGTCTGCGGACCGGCCAGGTTCGAGGCGACTCCGCGCAGTGCCCTGGACAGGGGCATCGGGGACTCCCCGGGGATCGGCGGCATCGGCCCCTGCAGATCCTCGTGGTGCGTGAGCGTGTCACCGTCGGAATGGACCACCACGGCACGCCACACCTCGTCGCGTTCGGTGATCAGGTCGACGACCGCCCAGTCCGCGAGCCGGGGCAGGACCAGGGCCACCAGCCTGCGCAGCGCCTCGTCGACGTCGAGCGTGGACGTGAGCTGCGCGGTGGTCTCGGCCAGCAGCGCCAGCCGGTGCAGCTCCGACAGTGGCTGGGCCACCGGTTCCGGCAGCGGGTCCGTGGCCTGCGGGTGGTGGGGTGTGTGGAAGACGACGAGCGTGCCGGCGTGCCGGCCACCGACGTCGTACGGCGTGATCAGCCAGGAGATGCGCAGCAGGGTGCCGTCGCCGCAGGCGAAGTAGTCCTCGTCGGCCTGGGCCGTGCGCCCGGCGTGGAAGGCCTGCCGCATGGCGCACTGGGTTCGCGGCAGGGGCTGCCCCTCGGGGCCGCGGTGCAGCAGGTCGTGCGCGTCATGCCCGACCATGTCGTCGGCGGACCGGACCAGGAGCTGCTCGGCGCGGAGGTTCACGGCGATGATGCAGCCCTGCTCGTCCACGACGTAGGCGCCCGCGCCGATGGCTTCCAGGGTCCCGGCCAGCACGACGGACGCTGTCGGCACGGACGGCCCGTGAACGGTCTCCGTGTACTCCGGCCCCGTCATCGCGGCCTCCCTGCCGATCGGGCCGGCGTCTTCGTCGCCGGCATGCCCTGGTTGTCTGCCCTCCCCGTATGCCCATACGGCGCAGAATTCCACGTCGCCCGGCGACACCGTGTCCCGCGCCGGGCCCGTGATCACCGGGTGCGGGCCGCTGACCTGCGATTCCAGGGATCTGGCAAGCCGGCCAGGACGCCTCCTCAGGTCGGGTCGACGTCGGTCGGGTTCACGTCGGTGTGCAGCAGGTGGTGGTCCGAGTGCGGCGTCGGATGCACACGGTGCCTGAGCGGGACGAAGCCGCGCAGGAACACGTAGTCGAACTTGCTCTGCCAGTCGGTGGTCGGCAGGCAGGTCCCGGTGGGCGACGGTCGGCACTGCGGGTCCGCGTCCGTGGCCAGTGCCCAGATCCGGGTGAGCTCGGGGGCGTCCGGGTCGGCGTTGAAGTCGCCGAGGAGGATCGCGCGATCGTGCCGGGCGACCTCCGCGGCGAGCACGCGCGTCTGGTCTGCCCGGACCGTCTCCTGACGCCGTTGCGCGAGATGCGTGTTGAAAACCCGGACGGGCTGTCCGGCCACGGTGGTGGTGACGGCCATGTAACCGCGGTCCTCCGATCCGCCGTCCGGATACTCGACGTTGACGGGGTCCGTCATCGGTGCGGCCGACAGGATCGCCTGGCCGAAGGCCCCCGGACTCCACGGCGCTCCCCCGCAGCGGCCCCACTTGCGCAGCACGGACCCGTACTCGACGTTGTAGACCAGCCCGTGAAGGTTCTTCAGGTACTCCCGGATCCTCTCCACGTCTCGCACGCACGCCTCTTGCATGCCGATGACCTGGGGCGCGTACGCGGCGATGTCCGCGGCCCGGTCGACGTCGCTCACCTCGCAGGGGTTGCAGATGTTCCACGTCAGGACCCGGTTCGGTACGACGTCGCCGGCGGCTGCGGCGTGCCGCGGTCCGGCGAAGAGGCCACCGTTCGGCGTGCTGGGGCCGACGAGCACCATGCAGACCGCCAGCATGGCGCACGCGAGCAACCGCGCGCCCGTACCCTTACCGAGCACCTTCGCCTCCTCACCGGACACCTGTCCGCAGGCGTCTCTCTGCATGAGGTTATGGGACGGAGGCGCCGAAGACACACGTGTGTCCCCCTTTCACATTCCGGCTCATCGGCCTGGCGCCTTCGCCCCGCGGGGATCAGGCTGTGCGTAGGGTGGCCGGACTGGTGACCGACCCGGGTGGTGGCGCATGGAGTGGCAGAAGTTCGCCGAGGAAATGGCCCTGCTCGCGCGGACCCTGCTGAAGCAGGACTCGGTGCAGCAGACGCTGGACGAGATCGCGGCGTCGGCCGTGAAGCTGGTGGACGGCTGTGACGCGGCCGGGATCCTGGCGGTGCGCAAGGGCCGCGCCGTGACGCTGTCCTCCTACGGGGACATGGTCGAGGAATCCGACCGCCTGCAGGGCGCGCTGGGCGAGGGGCCGTGCTTCGATCTCGCCCGCCGAGCGGACGAGGAGCGCGTGTTCAGGATCGCGGACATGACCCGGCCGCAGCCGGACTGGCCGCGGTACGCCGAGGCCGCGCGCGCACTGGGCATCGGCAGCATGACCGGGGTCCTGCTCTACACCCATGAAGAGGACTTCGGCGCCCTGAACCTGTACTCCCGCCGCCCGGGGGCCTTCACCGAGGACATCGCGACCGCCGGCTGGCTGCTGGCCTCGCACGCCGCGGTCGCCCTGGCGGACGCGCGCACGATCGACCAGCTCGAACACGCCCTGGAGACCCGGCACGCCATCGGCGAGGCCATGGGCATGCTCATGGAACGCCATGGGATGAGCGACGAGGACGCCTTCGGTGTGCTGCGCAACATCTCCCAGCACCACAACATCAAACTGCGCGACGTGGCCCAGCGGATCCGGGAGAAGCACACCGACGGTCCGGCCTGATCCGCCCGGGTCGTACGGCGTGCCGGTGATCACCGGGGGTTCTGCGATCAGGTCTTCCGTATGACGGCGCTCACCTCTTGGAGGTGTGCAGGGTGTAGGAGCGGGTCGACGGCGTCGAGGCCCAGGCGGGAAGGCCGGACCGGGGGCTTACCCCTACGTCTTGACACAAGGAGTGGTAGCGGGCCTCATCTGCTTGAATCCCGCTCGCCCAGCTGACCCAGTAGGGGGGTCACTTTTGGTTTCTTGCGCGATTCGACCGAATCGGTGACCGATCACAGAAATCTCCGGAGCTGCACCGTTTTCCCATCCGGACAGACCGGTCCGGACCGTGGGCGACAGCAGAGCGAGGTCGGAGTGCATCGTCCAGTCACGGCAACCTCGGCCTCCAGCACGCGGAGCCCGTCGGCATCGAGCAGATACACCCCGATGGCGGAGAACCAACGATTCGCCACCCCTTTGAAAATCCGCTCCCGCAGGGTGCCTGCCATCCCGGCGCCCGCACTCGCTGCAGCGCTCCACGATCTGCCGCCGGCTTGAAGGCGGTCACCGGCAAGGCGTCCGCCGGGGCCGGAACGGTCGAGCGGAGCAGGCGCGACACCTCGGGCACATCAGTGACGATCCGGCTCGCCTGACCGTGCAGCTGGTCCGGCAGGAGAGTCAGCGCACGGCGTCCTGTCCGGGTCCGCTGTCGAGGACGACGGTGCCGGTGAGGGCGATCGCTGCGGCGACGGTGGTGAGCACGGCGTCCGCCGCGTCGAGCTGTAGGACCGTGAGCGGTGGAGCGTCCTCCAACCAGGACCAGGGCCCTTCGGGTACCGGGTCTTCGGGGCAACCCGGGGGCGGTACATGTCCTCGCTCCGGTGCGCGCCAGTGCGCGGCCCACGGCGGCCACGGCATCGGACGGCGGAACGGGGAACGCGGACGACGGTGGCGCGACAGTCGGCGGCGCGTTCGAGAACAGCTCAAGCAGGCAGCTCCGACCCTGCGGGAACTCTGCGATGTGGCCGAGCCGTTCCAGCAGGTCGGTCACCGCTTGGCCGGTGCGGGGGAACATCATGTCGTTGAAGCAGGTGATGAAGAGAACTATGCGCCTGGCGCTTCCTGAGCGGCCGGGGATCAGGTGGAGGTCAGGCCGTAGGTCCGCAGTGCAGTTCCGGTGAAGATCTCGCGGCATTCGGCCGGATGGAGTGCGGCCGTCAACTCCCGTGCAACATCGATGACTTCGGCGTAGGTGGCTGCCAGTCGGCAGACGGGCCAGTCGGAGCCGAACATCATCCGCCGCGGTCCGAAAGCGTCCAGCACTGTGTTGGCGTACGGCTGGAGGTCCTCGACGCTCCACCGGTCCCAGTCGGCCTCGGTCACCATGCCGGAGAGCTTGCAGACGGTGTTGGGCAGCAAGGCCAGCGAGCGCACCGCGTCCGCCCATGGCCGCAGCTCACCCGAGGCGATGGGGGGCTTGCCCGCGTGATCGAGTACGAAGGTGAGGCCCGGAAGCAGTCGGGCGGCCTCCTGCGCGGCCGCGAGCTGGTGGGGCCGGACGACCAGGTCGTACACGAGCCCCGCTGCGGCCACCGCGGTCAGCCCACGCAGCACGTCCGGCCGCACCAGCCATCGAGGATCTGTTTCGCCCTGCACCTGGTGACGGATGCCCACCAGGTGCTCACCCCCCGGCCCCTCCCGCAGCGTCGCGAGGGCGCGGGCGACATCCGGGGAGGTCAGGTCGGTCCAGCCCACGACGCCGGCCACCAGGTCGCTGTCCTGGGCCAACGCCAGGAACTCGGGCGTTTCCTCCGGCACGTCGATCGTCTGGACCAGGACCGTCGCGGTGACACCGGCGGCTCGGGCCTGGGACTCCAGGTCGGCGAGCAGGAAGTCGCGGCGCAGCGGGGCGAGTTCCGGTCCGGTGATCCAATCCTGGTCGCGGACGGAGAGGTCCCACACGTGGTGGTGCGCGTCGATGACGCCCTCAGCGGTGTTCCGCTCCATCGCGGTCCCCCCTACGACTCGTCGACTCCTTCTTCCGCCGGGCGATGCCGGTGACGGACGCCGCGGCGGGGCTCGCCGGGTAGACCACGGCCGCCGCCGTCTCGTCCGCGGTCACCAGGCGACCCAGGGGCCGGCGGGCGTCCAGGGCGGCGCGTTCCCCCTTCGGGTCGTCCGCGGCGATCAGGAGCCGGGTCACCCAGGGGTGTCGGCGGTGCCGGGGTTGACGGATGCCCTCACGGACGTGGTCCGCGGTCATCGCCAGGGTCAGCGACAGCACCGCACCCTCACTCCTTTGTCGCGCCGGCGAGCATGCCGGACACGAGAGCCCGTTGGGAGAAGAGGAACACGATCAGAACAGGGACGATGGTCACCAGGGTGGCCAAGGCCAGTTCGGGCCGCAAGATCTGGTTGCCCGCGCCGCTGGAGGTGTTGAACAGCGGCGAGGCGGCGAGCAGGTTGTTCAGCCCCACCTGCGCCGGATACTGGGAGCTGTCGGGCAGCATCACGAACGGCAGGAAGAAGTTGTTCCAGTTGCCGACGAAGTTGAAGAAGCCGACCAGTGCGATCACGGGCTTGGCCAGCGGCATCGCGATGAGACGGAAGACCTGCCACTCCGAGCACCCGTCGATCCGTGCGGCGGACAGCAGGTCGGAGGGGACGTTGGAGGAGAAGTAGATGTAGGTGAGGTAGACCCCGAACGGGAAGAAGGAGAACGGCAGGATGACCGACCAGATCGTGCCGTCCAGGTGCACGGCGTTCATCCCCAGGTACAGGGGCAGCACCATCGCCGCTGTCGGCATGAGCATCACGAGCATGGTGATGGTCAGCAGCATCCGTCGCCCGATGAACTGGGTGAGAGCCAGCGCGTACCCGGCGGGGATCGACGTCACCAGGGTCACGGCCAGCGCGCCGAACGTGTAGAGCGCCGAGTTCAGCAGCCAGCCGAGGATGGCGCCGTCCTGGAACGCGTAGAGGTGGTGCCAGGTGTCGGCGACCGCGCCGAGCGAGCCGAAGGAGAAGGGGTTGTCTCGCACGATCTGGCCGTCGGTCTTGGTCGGGGCCAGCAGGAGCCACACCACCGGCACACAGAAGAACAGCGCGGACAGGCCCATGACGACGAGCCAGGCCAGCCGGGCGGCCAGTGACCTTGGGCGGCGCTTTTGGCGCATGGGCTTCCTCGGGCTGGTGCGGGCGCCGGGGGTACGGGGCGGCAGGGTCCGGCGGGCTGTGGTCGTGGGAGCCGTGGTCATCCTTCCTCCCTGTCGAACAGGCCGGTACGGAAGACGACGAGCGCCGCGCAGGCGAGGCCCAGGATGAGGAGGTCGACGGAGAGCGCCGCCGCGCCGTTGAAGTCGCCTGCCTGGAATGCGTACTGGTAGGAGAGCTGGTTCGGTGACCAGCTGTCGGGGATCATGCCCCAGCTGGCGAGGGACACCAGTTGCGGCTCGACGAAGAGCTGGGTGCCGGCCGCGAAGGCCAGGATCAGCATGTACGCGATCCATTTGGTGATCATCGGGATCTGGATGCGCAGGGCGATCTGGAGCGTACTGGCGCCATCGATGCGAGCGGCCTCCAGGATTTCGTCCGGGATGCTGTTGAGCGCGCCGTACATGACCACGATCCAGCCGCCGGCCCCGGTCCAGAAGGCGATGACGGTGAAGAGCACGGGCAGGTGTCCGGGGGCGTTGACCTGGGCGAGGGTGTTCCAGCCGAAGCTCTTCAGCAGCCAGCCGACGGGACTGGCGGCCGGGTCGAGGAGGATCAGGAAGAGCAGCACGCTCGCCACTCCGGCTAGGGCTCCCGGCAGGTAGAACAGGAACCGCAGGGTGGTGGAGGCCCTGCGCATGCGGCCGTGCAGCATCAGGGAGAGCAGCACCACCAGGATCATCAGACTTGCCAGCCACACCACCAGGTACAGGCCGATGTGGAGGAAGGCCGGTCCGAAGCGGTAGTCGGCGAACGTCCGGGTGAAGTTGCCGAGCCCGACCAACTGGTTGCGGGAGTTGGACAGCGCCAGCCACACCGCGTAGCAGGTGGGCAGGACACCGAAGGCGAGCAGGAGGAGGACGTAGCCGGAGACGAAGACGTAGCCGGCTCGTCCTGCGGGGTTGCGGGCGGAGCGGCCGCGTCGGCGGCCGCTGCGCTCCGTCGCCAGGTGGGTCGTCATGGGTCCGCTTCGCTAGTTGACGGTGTAGCCGAGGGACTTGGCCTTGTTGGTGATGGCCGTCTGCCAGGTGTCCATGGTCTCGGTGAGCGTCTTGCCGGAGTTCAGGGCGGGGACCACCGTGGAGGAGTAGATGGCTTCCTGGCTGTACTGGGTGGCGGCCCAGCCGGGCCAGATCAGCTCCGCGGATTCCTTGAAGACGGGACCGACGTCCTCGGCGAAGTAGCCGGTCTTCTTCTGGTTGGCGAGCCAGGTGACCGCGGCCTTCTTGTACGCGGGGTAGGTGCCCGCGGTGCCCTGGTAGGCGTCGGAGGTCGTCATCCAGGTGACCAGGTCGGCGGACGCTTTGAGGTTCTTGCTGTGGGAGGAGACGAACCACAGTCCGCCGCCGACGTTGCCGGTGTGGTTCTTGGTGTCGCCCTCGAACTTCAGCGGGGATGCGGCGGCGACCTGTCCCTTGGGGGTCTTGAAGGTGGAGTTGAAGAGCACCTGGCCGAACCAGGACGGGCCGGGGAGCATCAGGACCTTGCTCGCCTGGTTCTTGATGAAGCCGGCACTGAAGACGGTGTCCTTGGAGACCGAGCCCTTGGCGATCAGAGTGTCGAGCAGCTTGGCCATCCGGGTGCACTTGGCGTCCCGCAGGTCCACCTTCACCTTCTTGGCGCCGGTCGCCGTGCTGGCAGGGCACTGGCTCGCCCAGAAGTACACCTCGGGGCTCCAGGCGTCCCCGGCGGTGCCGACCAGGTAGCCGGGGTGCTCCTTGGCGACCTTCTCGCCGAGTGCCTGGTACTCCTCCCAGGTTGTCGGGACGGAGTACCCGAACTTCTCCATGAGGGACTTGTTGTACCAGAGCACGTTCTGGGCCAGGTCGTTCCGGAGGCAGTAGGTGTTGCCGTTGAAGGTGCAGGGATTCAGCGCGCCGTCCGCGAAGCCCTTCAACGTGGACTGCGGGATCACGCCCTGGTTGACGGGCGCGGCATACGGGCTCTTGCCCTGGGATGCCCAGCTGGCGTCGTTGACATTGGCGCTGAAGGCGACGTCTGGCCACCCGCCGCCGGCCCGGTCGAACAGCTGGACCTTGGTCTGCAGGTCGTTGGCGCCGTTGGCGTCCCCGCTGTACGTGACGATCTTGATCTTCACGTTCGGGTGCGCCTTCTGGTATGCCTGCACACCGGGAACGCGGGTGGCGTCCGCCCAGACCGTGATCTCGCTGCCTTCCTTCTGAGCGACAGGTTCGAAGGCGTCGGGGGAGGAAGCCGTCGTCGGTGTGGGGTCCGCGCTGCCGCAGGCAGCGAGCACGAGCAGGGAGACGGCGCCCAGCACGGCGACGGCCGTGTGCCTGAGCCGGCGGCGGGAGGAAACCGGAACGTCGTCGTTCATGACTGACCTCAGATCTTGGGAAATGACACACAGCGGTGAGAGGTGCCGCGCTCGGGGTGTTCGAGACAGGCCGTCGGGCCTGGGGCTCCCGTCATCAGGCCCGGGGCGGGGTGACGGTCTCCTTGTCGACAAACGCCTGAAGCGCAGGAGGGTAGTCCAGGCCCGCCGGAAGGGCGACGCCCGGGCCGGTGGGGGCTTGAACGAGGCCGTGGGCGTCGATGCCGCTCTCACGGCTGATGGGATTGCCCATGACCAGCGACTCGTAGTAGGTGGTGTTCGAGATGGCCATGCACAGGTGTCGGTTGGGGATCTCCGGCCCGTGCACCTCGGCGCGCAGCCGGTAGGCGTCGGCGAGGTGGGCGGTGCGCATCGCGCCGGTGAAGCCGCCGCGCAGTTGGGTGGAGGCGCGGACTCCGAAGGTGGCGGCGCCCGCCTGGATGAAATCGGCCGAGTTCATGTGCGCCCCGTCGGAGGTCTCGGCCACGAGGAGGGGAACGGCCACCGCGTCGGCGAGGCGCTTGTACGCGGTGACACTGAACTCCCTCATCGGTTCCTCGTACCAGAGGTAGCCGGCGTCCGAGAGAGCGTGCCCGAGATGGATCGCGTCGGGGAGGTCGAAGCCCGCCGACCCGTCGAACATCAGCGGGACGTCATCCCCCACGTGCTCGCGCAATGCCACCGACAGACGGGCGTCGCGGCGGGCATCGCCCCAGGCGTGGAGCTTGATGGCGGGGTAGCCGAGTTCCAGGGCCTGGTCGGCGATGTCCAGGTACTCCTCGACCGAGGAGTAGGTGACAGTGGAGGCGTAGGCGGGTATCGAGGTGCGGTAACCACCGAGCATCTGCCAGGTGGGCCGGTCGGCGAGTCGTCCGGCCAGGTCCCACAGCGCGGTGTCGACCAGCCCCAGCAGGTAGAGCGGTAGCTCCTCCGTGCGGTCGAGCTCCCACATGCGGTGCCAGAGCCATTCCCGCTGCAGGGGATCCTGCCCCACCAACTCCTTGCGCAGTATGCGGTCCAGCAGGTCCGCCAGGATGACACCACTGCCCCGCCGAGGGGACATCGCCACCCCCTCGACCCCTTCGTCCGTGCAGATGCGCAGCACCGCGGCCTCGCCCTCGGACGGGCTGCCCAGGAGTCCGTCCCGCCAGACGAAGGGCGGACTGGCTCCCGGCACCCGGACCGGATGGCACTCGACCTTGGCAATGCGCACGGCTTGCACCCCTTGCACGGGAAAGTAGCGCTGCGGAATTTTCGTGTAACGTAAGTCGTCATACGAATGCTGTCAAGAAGTCCCGCGCAGTAGAATCGCCGCCATCCGTACAGCAAAGGGGACCCGCATGGCCAAGGACAGCACCGGCAGGACAGGAGAGCCTCCCGTTCTCAAGCCCTGGCCCAAGCGTCCGGCCCGACTGGCGCAAGCCGTCACGGAGACCCTGACCGACTCGATCGTGTCGGGTGCCATTCCTCCGGGGTCGATCCTGCCGGTCGAACCCGAGCTCTGTGAGACGTTCGGCGTCAGCCGCATCACCGTCCGCGAGGCGGTCAAGTCCCTGGAGGCCAAGGGGCTGGTCCTCGCCCGGCAGGGCTACGGCACCACCGTCACCCCGCCCGAGGAGTGGAACCTCCTCGACCCCGTCGTGCTCGCCGCCACCGTCCAGCATGACGACCAGCTCGTCGTCCTCGACCAGTTGGTCGACATCCGGTCGACGCTGGAAGCCCAGATGACAGCCCAGGCCGCGGAGCTGGCCACCGACGAGGACCTGAGAGACATCGAGCGGCTGCTCGTCCGGCTCGACGAGGAGACCGCCGTCCCGGCACGCTTCATCGAGACCGATGTGGCCTTCCACGACCGGATCATGCAGGCATCCCACAACAGGCTCGGGCGTTCCATCATCCGGATCCTGCACGCCCAGGCGCGCACGACGTTCCTGTACAACGGCACTCCTGACGCGACCGCGTGCGAGCGGGCCAACGTGGAGCACCGCGCGGTCGCCGAGCGGCTGCTGGCCCGGGACTCCGAGGGGGCCGCGCGAGCCATGGCGGCACACATCACGACCGCTTGGAACCGCCGCCGCGTGCCGAACGTCGGCTCGCCCGCCTCCTGAGAGCACTCCCACCGACTCGCCCCCGAGCCAGACAGGCCGGGGGCGTTCGCATGTCCAGGTCCTGCCGAGTCGGCAGCGCGCGACCTATTGACGAAATTCATATGACGTCTAATGTTACATCGCTCTCTCCCTTCCCCCCTTGCCGCTGGGCTCTCCCCTGCCCGCCCACGCACACCACGGGC
>NZ_POUC01000202.1 GCF_002891435.1 Streptomyces cahuitamycinicus | reverse complement strand
CTCGCGGGGGCGCCGGCCGGATACCGGGCGGGGCGCCGGCCGGAACCGGAGTGCCGCCGACCGGACCCGGGAGTGCCGCCCGAGCCTCACGTGGACGAGGCCGCGGTACGGCCGCCGGCCGGGACGTGCAGGGGCCCGAGACGGCGGCCCCCACACCCCCGAGCCGAGCCGTTGCTTGGCCGCGACGGGCCCTTCCGTAGCTGCGCCGCCCCGCTGAGGCCACGCCGGCTACAGCAGGTCGCGGGGGACCTTCTCGTTCCAGGTGCGGGAGAAGACCCGGCGGTCGGCCTCGTAGGCGTCGAGGGTCGCGTCGACGAAGAAGTCCGTCTCGTCGCACGTGAGCCGGGTGCTGGTGACCACCCGCGCGTCCCAGTCGTCCCGTCGGAACCGCATGGTCCACGTGGTCTCGCCGCCGACCGAGGTGAAGTCGTCGGCGACCGCCGTGTAGCGCTCGTGGGCGCGGCGGCCGGCCTCCAGGCCGATGTCCTCGAAGCGGACCGTGCCCCGGTCCTTGACGATGTCCAGCTCGGAGTGGTACCCGATCAGGTCCCGCTTGACCTCCCAGCGCTCCTCCGGGGGCGTCACCTGGGTCATGGCGAGCGGGGCAGTGCCCTCGGGTTCTCCGAAGGGGGACGAGGGCACCTCGTCGGGCTCGTCCACGGGCCGCACCGGCAGGGTGAGCGTGCTGGAGTGCTCGTGCACGCCGAGCCGGGCCGGCTTGGGCGCCGGCCAGGCCAGCGGCCAGTACGACGTCGACAGGGACAGCCGGATGCGGTGGCCCGGCGGGAACGCCTGCGCCACACCGTTCAGAGGGATGGTGGCCCGGTAGCGCCGGCCCGGCTCCAACGGCTCGGGCGACTCCGTGCTGTCACGGCGGGTCAGGTTCAGAATGCCGTAGGAGACGCGGGTCGCGGCGCCGTCGGGGCTCACGTCGGACAGCCGCGCGGCCACCAGGGCGACCGGCTCGCTGACCGTCAGGTCGAGCTCCACGCTCGGTGAGCCGAGGATCTCCACCGGCTCGGTCAGCGGCTCGCTGTCGAAGACGAGCGAGCCGCCGTCCTCCTCCCGCTGGTCGTAGGGCAGGTCCGGGGGAGCGTTGTAGGAGGCCCACTTGCCCGCGAACTGGCCGACCGACAGCGGCGAGCGCACCGTCATCGCCTCACCGCCCTCGGAGGGCGCCGCCGAGGCGTCCTGCGCGGGCCCGATCGTGTGCCGGCTGAGCGGGTGCGTGAGGGGCCGGATGTGCGGGGACGGCCAGTCCGGCTCGCCCACCCAGCGCCCCGGCCGCTCCTCGTAGGACGTGGAGGGCGGCACGCTCTCCTGCATCCACGCCAGCAGCATGGGGCCGTCCATGACGCCGTTGTCGACGCCCTTGAGCCAGTGGTCCCACCACCGCACGAGTTCCTGGAGGTAGCCGATCGCCGGGCCGGGCTCCCCGAGGTGGGGGAACTTGTGCGACCAGGGCCCGATCAGCCCCTTGCGGGGCACGTCCAGGTTCCCGAGCAGCCGGGTCACGGCGTTGGAATAGCCGTCCGCCCAGCCGCTGGAGGCCAGGACCGGGCAGCGCACGCTCGAGTAGTCCTCGCACACCGAGGCGTGCCGCCAGTAGTCGTCGCGCCGCTGGTGACGCAGCCACTCCAGCACCCAGGGCTCGGTGTTCTCCAGCCGCTCGTGCCACATCCCGCGCCAGCGGTCGCCGACCACGGCCGGGTCGGGCGGGCAGGTGCCGTAGGCGAACATGGTGCCCGCCTCGGCCAGGTTGTCCGACAGCAGGGCGCCGCCCATGTAGTGCATGTCGTCGGCGTGCCGGTCGTCGGTGAACGAGGCGATGGCGATGGCCTTCAGACCCGGCGGCTGCCGGGCCGCCACCTGGAGTGCCGCGAACGCGCCCCAGGAGATGCCCATCATGCCCGTGCCGCCGTCGCACCAGGGTTGTTCGGCCAGCCAGGCCAGGATCTCCTCGGCGTCCGCCTGCTCCCGTTCCAGGTACTCGTCGCGCAGCACGCCCTCCGAGTCGCCGGTGCCGCGCAGGTCGACGCGGACGCAGGCGTAGCCGTGCCCGGCTAGGTACGGGTGGTGGATCGAGTCCCGTACGGCCGTCAGATCGCGCTTGCGGTACGGGATGTACTCCAGCACCGCCGGCACCGGCTCCTGTTCCGAGGAGGTGGGGCGCCAGATGTGCGCGGAGAGCCGGACCCCGTCGGACATCGGGATCGTGACGTGCTCCTCCTCCTTCGTCTCGTACGGCAGGTTGGTCACGTAACGCATGGAACCGTGCTCCTCACTTGCGTGCGGCGTCGGCCTCGGCCGGGGCGTCCTCGAAGGCCAGGCCCAGGGCGGCCACGCAGTGGTCGAACTTCTCCCGCAGCTCCGCCTCGTCCGCGCCGCCGGTGTAGATGTGCGCCAGCTCGTAGCTGTAGCTGTCCTGTCCCGGGAGCTCGGAGAGCCTGTCGCCCCGCTCGGGGATCACCTCGATGCGGACGCCCGGCGTCTCCCGCTCGATGCGCGCGATCTCCTCTGGGCCCGGCACCCGGCTCACCACACCGTCGGTGAACCAGCGGTGGTACCACTTCGCCGCCATCGCGTACGGGCCCTCGCGGTGCGGCATGTGCGGGTCCTCGCCGAGGGCGAGGCTGATCATGCAGTGGTGGTTGGGTACGCCGTCGACGTACTGGAACAGCTCCGCGTGCGACTGGGAGTGCCGCGGGTTGATCTCCAGCAGGTTGATCTCCTGGGTCCGCGGGTCGTAGAAGTACTCGATGCTGAAGGTGGCCGAGTCCATCCCGATCTGCCGCATCACGCGCTCGCTGACGTCGTGGAGCCGGGCGATGACCGGCGGCGGCAGCGTCGACGGGTACTGGTGGCGCAGGAAGCAGGGGGAGTCCGGGTACTGGATGGAGTCCAGGACCCCGTAGACCGTCACCTCTCCCTGGTGCACATAACCCTCGACGGCGACCTGGACGCCGGACATCGCCTCCTCGGCGAGGCACACCCGGCCGCCGACGCCGTCCATCTCCGGGGGCAGGTCGATGCGTTCCAGGATGTGCTCGAAGGGACGGCCGATCCGGGAGATGCCCTCGCGGATCTCGGAGACGGCCTTGCCGAACTCCTCTTCGTCATCCACTCCGAAGGCGAGTTCCGAGGAGTACGAGAGGGCGGGCTTGAGCCACATCGGGAAGGTCACGCCCTCCGGGGGACGTGGCGGCTCGGCGGCCAGGTCGACCTGGCCGAAACGCGGATGCCGGTCGGTGGCCTTCTGCTGCTCCAGCCGGCTCCAGTACTTGTGCTCGCACTTGACCACCGACTCCAGACTGGTGCTGCGGGTGCCGTAGCGTTCGCTCAGCATCGGGACGAGGGTGCTGACCGGGAAGTCCCAGTAGCCGACGATCGCGTCGATGCTCCCGTCGAACGCGTCGAGCACGCCCTGGGCCTTGTCGAGCAGCGTGGGCAGGTGCACCTCGCCCAACTGGAGCTCCTCGATCGTCAGCAGCTGGTGAAAACGCAGCCGTTCGGCTCCCGGGACCTGTTGCAGCGTGGGCAGATTCGCCTCGTCGAGTCCGATCACGAAGACGTTCTTCACCGTCTCGTCAGACACGGCTCTCCTTCCGACGACGTACGGCCCGAAGGCCGACTTGCAAGATCGTTGGAGTACCCGTCGTGCCTGTCGGCATTCCGGTCCGGGCATCACGCCCGTTCCGGGCGCCCCGCCGCAGCGCGTCCACGGCGCCGGGGACATGCCCGCCGCCGTTCTGGGAACGCGGGCCGGGCAAGGACGGCGCGACCGGTGAAGCGGGCCGCGCCGTGGACGACACCGGCGAAGGGAAAGTTGTGCAGCCCGAGCAGGAAAGGCCCGCACCTCAGGTCGTGTCCGAGCCGGACCCGCCCTACGACTCCGACAAGCAGCAGCGGCCCGGCCTTGAGGCCGAGATGCGCAGCAAGCCGCGCTACCGGGCCGGCCGTTACCGGGCGAGCGGGAAGCTGGAGGGGAAGACCGCGCTGATCACCGGCGGCGACTCCGGCATCGGACGGGCCGTGGCGCTTCTGTACGCACGCGAGGGCGCCGACGTCGCCGTCGTCCATCTGCCCGAGGAGCAGGTGGACGCGGAGCGCGTGCGCGCCGAGGTGGAGGAGCAGGGCAGGCGCTGTCTGCTGCTGCCCGGCGACCTCACCGACCCGGAGTTCTGCCGTGCGGCCGTCGAACGGACGGCGGCGGAACTCGGCGGGCTGAACATCCTCGTGAGCAACGCCGCCTACCTCAACAGCAAACTGGAACTGGAGCAGTTGACCGCGGAGGACTTCGACCTGACGTTCAAGACGAACGTCTACGCGTACTTCCACCTGCTCATGGCGGCCCTGCCCCATCTGCGGCCCGGCGACGCGGTCATCGCCACCGCCACCGAGGAGGCCCTCAAGGGCAGCACCACGATGATCGACTATGCGGCGTCCAAGGCCGCGCTGATCACCCTGACCAAGTCCGTCGCCGTGCACCTGGCCAAGCGGGGCGTGCGCGCCAACGTGGTCGCGCCGGGCCCCACGTGGACACCCCTCAACGAGGCCGATCCGCACATGCCGCCGGAGGGACTCGCCCACATCGGCAGCGAGGCCCCGCTGGAACGCGCGGCCCAGCCCGAGGAGATCGCGCCCACGTACGTCTACCTCGCCTCCGACGCCGACTCCAGCTACACCGTCGGCGAGGTCATCGCGGTGACCGGCGGCATCGTCGACACGCGGTAGCCGGGCTCACTTCCCGGCGTTCCCGGCGGGCAGGGGCTGTTCGGCCCAGATGGTCTTGCCCGTGGCCGTCTGGCGGCTGCCCCACCGCTCGGCGAGCTGGGCGACGAGCAGCAGTCCCCGCCCGCCCTCGTCGAAGACCCGGGCCCGGCGCAGATGCGGCGCGGTGTTGCTGCCGTCGGACACCTCGCAGATGAGGGTCGAGTCGCGGATCAGTCTCAGCTCGATGGGGGCGCCGCCGTACCGCAGCGCGTTGGTGACCAGCTCGCTGACGATCAGCTCGGTCGCGAACTCCGCCTCCGTCAGCTCCCATTCGGCCAGCTGCGCGCCCGCCATCTTGCGGGCCCGGGCCACGGCCGAGGGTTCCGGCGGCAGCTGCCAGGTGCGGACCTTCGCGGCGTCGAGCACGGCCGTCCGCGCCAGCATCAGCACGATGTCGTCCTCGGGCCGGCCGGTCAGCACCGTGCGGAGCACCCGGTCGCAGGTCTCGTCGAGCGTGCCCTGGGGGCTGCTCAACGCCCGGCGCAGCAGGCCGATCCCGACCTCGATGTCGTGGTCGGGCGCCTCGATCAGGCCGTTGGTG
This sequence comes from Streptomyces cahuitamycinicus, assembly GCF_002891435.1. Taxonomy (GTDB): domain Bacteria; phylum Actinomycetota; class Actinomycetes; order Streptomycetales; family Streptomycetaceae; genus Streptomyces; species Streptomyces cahuitamycinicus. The sequence goes on along the minus strand of NZ_POUC01000202.1, from coordinate 8,573 downwards.
TAGAGGGCGAGCAGGCTGTTCTCCTCCAGTTGCACCTCGGAGGCCTCGAACGGCAGACCGCCCAGACCCAGCGGCGGCCCGGGCGGCAGATCCAGGAAGCTCACGCCGCCCCCGGGGGTGACCAGGGCGGGCGCCGGATGCCCGGCGCGAGCCATGGTGCAGCGCCGGGTCACCGGGTCGTACACCGCGTACAGGCAGGTGGCGCCGACCTGCCCCGACGCCTCCTGCTCGCCGCGCACCTCCGGGCCCTCCTCACGGTCCAGCCGGATGACGAGGTCGTCCAGCTGGGTGAGCAGCTCGTCGGGTGCGAGATCGACGTCCGCGAGCGTCCGTACGGCCGTCCGCAGCCGGCCCATCGTGGCCGACGCCTGGATGCCGTGGCCCACCACGTCGCCCACCACCAGCGCCACCCGGGCGCCGGACAGCGGGATCACGTCGAACCAGTCGCCCCCGATGTCCGCGCCGGCCCCGGTCGGCAGATAGCGGTAGGCGATGTCCATCGCGGCCAGCTCCGGAGGCCGCTCGGGAAGCAGGCTGCGCTGGAGCGCCAGCGCCGTGCGGCGTTCCCGGGTGTACCGGCGGGCGTTGTCCACGCTCACCGCCGCCCGGGCGACGATCTCCTCCGCGAGCAGCAGGTCGTCCTCGCTGAACCACTCGGGCGTCCGGTGCCGGAGGAAGTGCACCAGGCCCAGCGTCACACCCCGGGCGCGCAGCGGCACCATCATCACCGAGTGGATCAGGTGCCGGGACACGGTCTCGGCACGGGAGGGGGACGACCTGAGCCATTCCCGCAGTTCCGGGTCCCCGGGCCGGTGCCGGACGCCCCGGCCGGCGTTCAGGGTCCGCATCGGCAGCGTCCCCACCGGGTAGCGGATCGTCCCGCCCGAGGCGACCACCGACTCCGGGCAGCCCTGGAGCACCGACAGCTGCGCGGTGCGCCGTACGGTGACGGGCGTGTCCGGCGGCAGCGGCCCCGGCTCGTCGCCCAGGGCGACGGACTCCAGCAGATCCACGGTGACGAAGTCGGCGAACCCCCCGGTCACGGCCACCTCGGCCATCTCCTCGGCCGTCCGGGTCACGTCCAGGGTGCTGCCGATCCGCAGACTGGCCTCGTTGAGCACCGCGAGGCGGCGGCGGGCCCAGTGCTGCTCCGTCGTGTCGAACACGGTCGCCGATATGCCGTGGACCGCGCCGGTCTCGTCCTTCAGCGGCGACAGGAACATGGACCAGGCGTGCGGCCGGGTCTGGCCCGGGGCCTTGGCGTGCTCCTCGTGGAAGATCATCTCGCCGGTGCGCAGGACCTCGCGCTGGAGGCGGTCGTACTCGTCGAAGGGCGGGTTCGGCTCGATCTCCCACAGCGTCAGGCCCTTCATGTCCTCCTCGGACCTGCCCATGACCTCGGTCATGATGTCGTTGGCTGCCACCAGCCGGGCATCGCGGTCGTAGACCGCCACCGGCACGGGGAGCTGGCCGAGCGTGAGGTCCCACAGCGGCAGGGTTCCCTGCTCGGCCGGGGCCGCCGTGTACGACGGCACGGTGCCGGTCACGAGCCACAGCCGTCCGCCCTCGGCGTCCGCCAGCGGAGTCCCCTGCAGCCGGACGGCGACGCGGTCGCCGTCCCGGTGCCGCAGCGCCACCTCACCGGCCCAGCGCCGGCCTTCGGCCGCGTGCCGCCGCGTGGACTCCGGCAGCCGGGCGGCGAGCAGGTCGGTGACGGGCTTGCCCAGGAGCTCGGCGGGTTCGTAGCCGAGCAGACGGCGAGCGCCGTCGCTCCACACCATGATCGCCCCGTCGGCGTCGACGACGACCACCAAGTCCTCCGGTACGCGTCCCTCCACGGTGCCTCCGGCTGTGCCGCCCCTGGTGCTCACGATTCTCTGCACCGATTGTCCCGCTACCGACTCGCTGAGGCTCGTCTGCCGAGACGCGCTGCGGTGACCAGCGCGAACGCCAGGACGACCGTGCGGATCCCCTCCTCGACCCCGGCGGGAGAGCCGTCAGCCGGCCAGGCGTTCCGCCAGCAGGAACCCGCCGATGACGATCATCATCGCGCCGGAGACACGGGTCACCGCCCGGGCCGCGGCGGGCCTGGTGCTCAGAACCGTGCGGGCCAGGACTCCGACGGTGAGGTAGACCACGGCGCAGGCGGCCATGTGCAGCGAGCCGAGCAGGCCGGTCTGGCCGGCGACCGGCCACGCACCCGCGGGGTCGATGAACTGCGGGAAGAGGGAGAAGTAGAGCAGCAGCGCCTTGGGGTTCAGCCCGCTGATACCGATTCCCCTGAGCACGACCCGCAGCCTGGAGGTGCCTTCGGGGCCCATGTCCTCCCCGGCGGCCGGCAAGACGGCCGGCTGCCGGAGCACTCCCCAGCCGAGCCACACCAGGTAGCCGGCCCCCGCCATGGTCAGCACGGTGAGCAGCGTCGCCGAGCTCGCCACGATCACCACCAGGCCCGCCACGGCGAGCAGGGTGTAGCCGGCGTATCCGGCGATCAGCCCGGCGACCGCCGGCACGACCGACCGGTCCCGAAGGCCGGCCGTGATCGCGTAGGCCCAGTCCGCGCCGGGGGTGAAAACCAGCAGCAGATCCACTGCCAGGAAGGCCGCCAGCGTGGTCGTGTCCATCGATCGTTCCCTCTCACATACGGTGGGGCGAGAGGAAGGTTAGGCCGGATCGATGCGAAGGTGTTCCCTTCTTTACTCCTTGATCCCGGCTTCTGAGGCAGAATCTTCCCCATGGATGCCCTGGACCGGAAAATTCTCACCGAGCTGCAGCTGGACGGCCGTCTCACGGTCACCGAGCTGGCCGCGCGGGTGAAGCTGAGCGTCTCGCCCTGCCACCGCAGGCTGCGCGACCTCGAACGCGAGGGCGCGATCCGGGGGTATCGCGCGGTGGTGGACCCCTCCGCCGTGGGCCTCGACTTCGAGGCCCTGGTCTTCGTCACCATGCGCCTGGAGGACGCCGACACGGTCTCCGCGTTCGAAGAGGCGGTGGCCGCCGTCCCGCACGTGCTCCAGGCCCAGCGGCTGTTCGGTGACCCCGACTACCTCCTGCGCGTCGCCGCCACCGACCTGACCGCCTTCCAGCAGCTCTACGACCAGCGGCTCGCCCGGCTCCCCGGCGTCCAGCGCCTCAACTCCACCCTCGTCATGAAACACGTCGTGGACGACCGACCGCTGCCCGAGTGAGCGGCCCCCGCGCGGGCGGCGGGCCTCAGCCGCCGAGCCCTTCGGTGAACCGCGGGGGCGGCGTGCGTCGGCGGTCGAGCGTCCTGCGCACCGGGCGGGCGTGGTGCGTCGGCGGTCGAGCCGTCCTACGGACCGCGGGGGCGGCGCGCCTCAGCCTCCGAGCCCCCCGGCGAACGGCATCGACCGCCACTGCTCGACGGCCGGCTTGAGCGCGTCCACCAGCAGGGGCAGTTGCGGCGCGAGCGCGAGGCAGGCCACCGCGCGGGACATGCCCACGGCGTTGACGACCCGCAGCACGTCCTTGTCCAGCCGGGGCAGACCCAGCCGCCCGGCCGCCGCGTCGTAAGCCGCCTCGCACTCGGGGCCGAGGGCCGCCAGGTCCCACTCGACCGGTCCGAGCGTGGTCAGTTCGAAGTCGGAGTACAGGGGGCCGTCCGGGCCGGCGACGATGTTGGCCGCCGGGGCGTCCCCGTGGACCGGCTGCAGCCCGACGCCGGGGAACACCGCCTCGAACCCCGCCCGTGAGGCGACGACCGGCTCCAGGACCTCCCACTCCCGCCGCGCCCGGTCGAGATCGGCGGGCTCCAGGAGATCGGGGCGCGCTTCGAGCGTGGTAAGCCCCTCGGTGACGAACCGTGGTTCCGCCGCCGAGAGGAACGGCAGCTCACCCGGGTAGGAGCGCAGCGCGACGTGCAGGTCGGCGACCAGGCCCGCCTGGCGCACGAAGTCGGGCTCGGCGCTCTGGTCCAGCTCGACGAACTGCCAGATCGTCATCGAGAACCCGTCCCGCAGCACGGGCTCCCGCGGCACGAGCGGACTCGGCGGGATCACCGGGTGCCCCTGATCCGCGAGCCATCCCGCCACGGCCAGCTCCTGCCGCTGCCGGGAGGCCTGGGAGCCGGCGTCGGCGTACGACGGCAGGACGGTCGGCACCCTGACCACCACGGGTGACGGAGCCAGGTGCACCACCACGGAGAACACGTCGTAGATGACCCGCGCGTCGGCCACGTCGAGCCCCAGATCACGCCCCGCGGCGACGGCCGCCGCGAGGGCACGGGAGGTGCGGGCGGACATCTGATCAGGTGTCATGAACCCTTCCATGCGGAGAGCGTAACGCCACGCCGGCTCGAAACGGCCGCCGCGGACGACTACCCGCTGAACGGCAGGATCCCCATGGACGGGGACGCCTGCTCCTGACTGACGACGAGGGATAGACTCCTGCGCCGGAGGGGATCACGGGGTGAGTGAGAAGGACTTGGCGGCGGCCGCAGCTCCCGGTCGGCTGCGCCGAGCGTTGCCGCACAGCAGGCGCGGCCGATTGTCGCTGATATCCGTGCTGGTGCTCGTGCTTGCGGGCACCGCGCTCGGCACGTGGGCGGCGGACACCTGGCCGTGGCCGAAGGACCGCTACTGCTGGGGGGCGTGGCAGGAAGACAGCGGCCCGGGCTTCCTCGGCGACGAGGCCCTCGACGACGACGGGTCACGCACCGGCGAGCAGACGGCGCCCACCCGCGAGCGCCCGACCGGCAGGTGCGACGTCACCATCGCCGGCGAGCACAAGAGCAGTTACGACGGCGACAAGGTCTCCACCGACCAGCAGGTGTCCGTCGAGTACGGCCCGGTCCCCAAGGCCGCGGAAGCCCGGCTAGCGATGGTCCATGACGGTTTCCTGGGCGGCGACATGGTTCCGCTCCCGGACGGTCTGCCGGGTACGGTGAACGGGCGCGGTGGCTTGCTGGTGCTTCCCGAGTCCTGCGACACACAGGACGGCCGACCGACCGTCGTCACGATGCACGCGTCCGGCACATACACCAGCGGCCCCTCGTACATCCGGAACGACCCGGCCGATCTGGGCGGCGCCCGTCAGGCGGCGGAGCTGCTCGTCGCGGCGGCCAACCGCGGCATGGCGGCGGCCGGTTGCGCGCCGGACGAGCCTCTGAGAGTCAGCTCACCCGTCTACGACCTGCCGGGCGACCGGGAGCGCGTCTTCAGCACCTCCGAAGACGTCTGCGGCATCCGCGGCCTGCATCTCGGCACGGAGGACATCGAGTACCAGACCGGCGTTGTCACCCGCGACCTGCAGACGTGCAGCGTCCGTAACGACCGCGACGGTCTGCCGTATCTGCAGCTGGCGATGGTCGCGCAGCCCCGGCTGGCGGCGGTGTTCGACGGCATCGCGGGCGAACGCCCCGCGGCCCGCGGCTGGCGCGGCACGGGCACCACCGGCGAGAAGCACGCGATCGTACGAGCCGACTGCGCCGGCCGGCCCACCGTCTTTCTGATGGGCGCCTCCACCGACCTCGGCCACCTCGCCGCCTTCGCGAACGCAGCCACCGCCCGTCTGCGCTGCGCCCCCATCGCCCCCAAGGGAGCCGCCCGGTGAGCAGCACCGCGGACGAGCCGAACCGATGTGAGCCGCCCCTGTCCGCCGAGCCGGAGCCGCTCAGCGAGCGGCGTCTGAGCCGCTGGCACTGGCGCAGGCTGCTGCGTGGCCGGGTCCGGCCGCTGCTGGCCGCTGGCCTTGCCGGGGTGCTGCTCGGCGCCGGCGGCGTGGCCTGGCAGACGCAGGCCGGGCCGTTCGCGCCGGATGAGCTGTGCTGGGGCGCGCTGTCCCGCGACGACCTCGCCCTGACCTTCCGCGAGCCCGAGGACGTCAAGGTGGTCGAGGCGCCCGTGCTGCGCAGCGGGCGTTCCCTGGACGGCCCCGTCGGCAGTTGCCAGTTGACGAACAGCGACGGCGACGGATGGGCGCTCACCGCCCGGGTGCACCAGCTGGACGACCGGGCCGGCGACGACGGCATGTGGGCTGATGAGTTCCTCTCCGCCCGTCTCACCCCGCTCGGCGGCGGCCTGCTGGGCATGGCCTCGGACAACCGCGCCTGGCTCGCCATCCCGGACGGCTGTCTGGGCCGCCCGAGCGACTTCGACGGGCCGACCGTCGTCGACATCGCCCAGGGCCGCTGGATCACCGACATGGAGCCGCGTACCGAACAGCGGGACGGGATGGCCCGCATGGTCGTGAAGCTCGTCAACAAGGTCAGCGCGGACCTCGGCTGCGCCGGCACGATCGCCGATCCGGTTGAACGCCTACCGAAGGCCGCCCACTACACCCGCACGGAGAAGCCGGACGCGCTCTGCGGCATCAAAGGGCTGACCCTGGGCAAGAAGCGCAAGCCGTACCACGACCCCATGATCACTGACGGACACGGCCCTGTGCGCACCTGCGACCGCGACATCACCGGCTCGCAGCCGAAGCAGCGACTGATGACCGTCGAGGACCCGCGGCTGGCCGCGATCTTCGTCAGGATGGCCCTGAAAGAGGGCGACCAGGTGCGCTCCGCCGCCGGCTACGGCGGCCTCGGCCCCAATCTCGGCGTCTTCCAGGCCCGTTGCCAGACGGGCGCGACGGTGTTCCTCGTACAGGCCAACGAGAGTGGGAAGGCCGCGGACGTGCGTACCCTCTTCCCTCGGTACGTCGAGGCCGAGGCCGCCCGCCTCGGCTGCGGCCCGCTGAAACTGAGACTGCCACGGCAGTAGCGGCTGCGAGTGGCGCAGTCGGTGCGATGAATCTGCCGGCGATCATCAGATGGACGATGCGCTGGAGCCAACGCTTGATCCCGTCGGCCACGACCCGTAGATGTCAGTGGTGCGGGCCATACTCGTGCCGCGGCGCCGCCCGGCACCGCAGCACGAGGGGAGCGACATGGCTGAGGTGCTGGTGTTCCACCACGGGCACGGGTTGACCGACGGCGTCCGTGAGTTCGCCGAGCAACTGCGACGGGCCGGACACACCATCCACGTCCCGGACCTGTTCGAGGGGCAGGTATTCGACAGCCTCGAGGAGGGCATGGGTTACGCCGAGGATGTCGGGTTCGGCACGGTCGTCGAGCGCGGAACCGCCGCCGCCGAGGGGCTCCCTGCGGAACTCGTCTACGTCGGGTTCTCGCTCGGCGTCCTGCCCGCGCAGAAGCTGGCTCAGACTCGCCCCGGCGCAAAGGGTGCCCTGCTGCTGGAGGCATGCGTCCCGGTCGCGGAGTTCGGCGACACCTGGCCCCACGATGTCCCGGTCCAGGTCCACGGCATGGACGCGGATCCGTTCTTCGCCGGGGAGGGCGACGTGGACGCCGCCCGCGCGCTCGTCGAAACGGCGGCGGATGCCGAGCTGTTCCTCTATCCCGGCGACAGGCACCTGTTCACCGACAGTGGCCTGCCGCCCTACGACGAGCAGGCCGCCGCGCAGGTCTCTCATCGAGTGCTGGACTTCCTCGACCGCAGCACATAGCCCGGCGTTGCGGCGACAACTACCAAGGCCAAAGGCTGCCCACACCGACCTGCGCTGTTGAGGCCGTCGCCGACCCAGGTGTGCTGTCCCGGCACGTCGGTGACACGCGGCCTACGGGATGACACCCCGCGAGTGGCGCATCCGCGGCCTGTCCGGCGCGGGGACGACGGACGCGGCTGAGCGGGAACGTCCCGGCGGGCCGGATCGTTGCCCATGAGTTCAATCACCTCCGAGTCCGCCCGTACCGCCGACATCGCCGACCCAGGGAGCATCGTGCCCGAGACCAAGCCCGACCCGTCCACCGTCCTCCCCGCACTCCCGGCCCTGAGCGCGCAGGCCGAGCGGCTGATCGAGCTGGGGGTGCACGAGATCGCCGGGCTGTCCGCCGAGAAGATCCGCACATTCGCCGCGACGGCCGAAGCCGGGGCCGACGGCCAGGGTGCCCTGCTGGCCGTGCACCCGGACCGGGCCCCCGCCTCGGCACTCACGCCTCTGCTCCGTCGCGACGGTAAGCCGGGCTTCGTCGTCGTCGACATGCCCGACGTCGACGAGTTCGCCCCCTGCGCCCTGGAACTGCCCGACGCCCCGCTCTACCTCGTCCACGGCATCGACCGCGGCGACCACATGGCCAACTGGTCCCCGGACGAGGCCCTGCCCGCCCTCACCAAGGAGGACCGCACCCCGCTGGTGCTCACCGAGGGCATCCACTGGGTGCTCCAGCAGCCCGAGGCCCTGGAGCGCAACCTCTGCTTCATGACCATCGGTTCCCGGCTGCGCAAACCCACCGGCACCTTCGACGCCCGCACCCCGGCCATCTGGATCAGCAACGGCACCGGCCGGGACGGCCGCGAGCGCCGCAACGCGCCCAAGGTCGGCTGGTGCTGGTGGAACAACCGGCACACCTGGCTGGGCTTCGCCTCCACGACGGGCCGCAGGGGCTGAGGCCCGTCACCGCACGAACCGGGTGAGCGGCGCCGGCCGCCCCGTGCTCAGTCCGCCGGAGCGGCACCCCGGGCCGGAGCGTCCGTACCGCCCCGCAGCGCCTGGTACACGGACCACACCACGGCCACCAGCGGTACGGCCACCACCGCACCGATCACCCC
>NZ_POUC01000201.1 GCF_002891435.1 Streptomyces cahuitamycinicus | reverse complement strand
GGCCGGCGGCGGCCCGCGCCGGGGGGCCGGGGCGGGGCCCCGGCCTGCGCCGAGTGCTGCCCTATCCCAGCTGGTGCATCCAACCGTGCTTGTCCTCGGCCGTGCCCCGCTGAATGTCGAGCAGCGCCTGACGCAGCCGCAGCGTGACCTCGCCCGGCTCTCCCCCGCTCTGCTTCCACTCCACCCCGGCCCGCTTCACCGTACCGACCGGGGTGATCACCGCGGCCGTACCGCACGCGAAGACCTCGGTCAGCGACCCGTTCTCCGAGTCCCGCTGCCACTGGTCGACCGAGACCCGGCCCTCCTCCGCCTCGTACCCGAGGTCACGGGCGACGGAGAGCAGGGAGTCGCGCGTGACGCCCTCCAGGATGGACCCGGTGAGCGACGGCGTCACGATCTTGTCGCCGTACACGAAGTACAGGTTCATGCCGCCCAGCTCCTCGACCCACGTGTGCTCCACGGCGTCGAGGTAGCAGACCTGGTCGCAGCCCTTCGTGGCGGCCTCGGCCTGCGCGAGCAGGGACGCCGCGTAGTTGCCGCCCGTCTTCGCGTCGCCCATGCCGCCGGGGACGGCACGGACCCGGTCCTCGGAGACCCAGATGGACACCGGCTTCACACCACCGGGGAAGTAGGCCCCGGCCGGGGATGCGATCACCAGGAACAGGTACTCGTTGGCCGGCTTCACACCCAGCCCGACCTCGGTGGCGATCATGAACGGACGCAGGTAGAGGGACTCCTCACCGCCGTGCGCCGGCACCCATGCCTTGTCCTGCTTCACCAGGGCGTCGCACGCCTCGATGAACGTCTCGACCGGCAGCTCGGGCATCGCGAGCCGGCGGGCGGAGCGCTGGAACCGCTCGGCGTTCTTCTCGGGGCGGAAGGTGGCGACGGAGCCGTCGGGCCGGCGGTAGGCCTTCAGCCCTTCGAAGATCTCCTGGGCGTAGTGCAGGACCGTGGTGGCGGGGTCGAGGGAGATCGGCGCGTACGGCACGAGCTGGCCGTCGTGCCAGCCGCGGCCCTCCGTCCACTTGATCGTCACCATGTGGTCGGTGAAGTGGCGGCCGAACCCGGGGTTGGCCAGGATGCCTTCGCGTTCCGCGGCGGAGAGCGGGTTGGCGGAGGGCTTGAGCTCGATCGTGGGCGTCGTCATGGGTTGATGTCCTTCACCGGTTGTAGTGACGGGCCGCGCTCGGTACTGCTCTGATGGTGACCAGTGCTAGGACGTCCGAGCATTCCCTCGTTCCGCGGCCTCGCGTTCGATTATCGCCCGGGGGCGGCGGCGGAAGGAACGGGGTGAATGCGGCCCGGTGGTCGATGGTGACACCCGGCGGGAACATGCGAAAGCCGCCGGGCGCGGTGACGACCCGGCGGCTTGCGGTGTGCAGCGGCGGGTCAGCCGGCTACCCGTACGGCGAGCGCGTCGCCGATCTCCGAGGTGGAGCGGGCGGGCTTGCCGGTGCGCTCGGCGAGGTCGGCGGCGACCGCGTCGTCGATGCGGGCGGCCTCGGCCTCGTAGCCGAGGTGGCGCAGGAGCAGGGCGACGGACAGCACGGTGGCGGTCGGGTCGGCCTTGCCCTGGCCGGCGATGTCCGGGGCCGAGCCGTGCACGGGCTCGAACATCGAGGGGAAGTCGCCGGAGGGGTTGATGTTCCCGCTGGCGGCGACGCCGATGCCGCCGGAGACGGCCGCGGCGAGGTCGGTGACGATGTCGCCGAAGAGGTTGTCCGTGACGATCACGTCGAAGCGCTCGGGCTGCGTGACGAGGTAGATGGTCGCCGCGTCCACGTGCATGTACTCGGTGGTGACCTCGGGGAACTCCTCGGCCACCTTGTTGAAGACGTTCGTCCACAGGTGACCGGCGAAGGTCAGCACGTTGTTCTTGTGGATCAGCGCCAGCTTCTTTCGGGGACGGGCCTGGGCGCGCGCGAAGGCGTCCCGCACCACGCGCTCGACACCGAAGGCCGTGTTCACCGAGACCTCGGTGGCGACCTCGTGCTCGGTGCCCTTGCGGATCGTGCCGCCGTTGCCGGTGTACGGGCCCTCGGTGCCCTCGCGGACCACGACGAAGTCGATCTCCGGCTCGCCCGCGAGCGGGGTGGCGACTCCCGGGAGGAGCTTGGAGGGCCGCAGGTTGACGTGGTGATCGAAGGCGAAGCGGAGCTTGAGCAGGAAGCCGCGCTCCAGGACGCCGGAGGGCACGGACGGGTCGCCGATCGCGCCGAGCAGGATGGCGTCGTGCCGCTTCAGGGCGTCGAGGTCGGCGTCGGTGAGGGTCTCACCGGTGGCGTGGTAGCGCCGGGCGCCGAAGTCGTACTCCTCGGTCTCCAGCTTCACATCCTGCGGAAGGACGGCGGAGAGGACTTTCAGACCTTCGGCCACGACCTCCTGGCCGATGCCGTCACCGGGGATCACTGCGAGATTGATGCTGCGAGACATGCGGGCACCCTACTCCTCGTCCCATGTGATGACACGGGCCGTCCGTGATGCGGACATCAGGAGGGCGGGGCCTCGCCCGCCCGGGGACGGCACGCGTCCGTCGGTTCGCGTTCACCCGTACGTCGTGGGGACGTTGGCCCGCGCTGGGAAGTTCACTGGACATGGAGATCCCCCACTTCGGCATCCCGCCCGAGCTCGCCCGCCGGATGAGCATGGCGGAGCAGCACGAGTACCTGCGGACGCGACTGTCGCGGCGGCGCACCCTGGTGACCGCGGGCGCGGTGGCGAGCGGGCTGCTGACCGGCTGCACCGGCTCCGGCTCCCGGTCCGGACAGGGCGGGGCGGCCGGGAGCCCGTCGCCCGGCACCTCGAAGGCGCCCGGCTCCCTCATCACACCCTTCGGCCGCCATCTCGCGTTCGGCGCCGACCCCAGGACGCAGATGCGGATCTCCTGGCAGGTGCCGCTCGCGGTGAAGAAGCCCTACGTGCGGGTGGGTCTGCGCCCCGACGACCTCGGCCGCAAGGTCGAGGCGGAGCTGCGCGACCTGCACACCCCGGAGCTGAAAGGCGTACGGGCGGCGGTCGACCAGTACTACCTGCACGCCGCGCTGGACGGCCTGCGCCCGGGATCGACGTACTACTACGGCGTCGGCCACGAGGGCTTCGACCCGGCCTCCCCGCGGCACCGGCGGACCGTCACGTCCTTCCGCACGGCGCCGGCGAGCCCACCCGAGCGGTTCGTGTTCACGGCGTTCGGCGACCAGGGCGTGGGTGACGAGGCGGCACTCAACGACCGTACGCTCCTGCGCCGGGAGCCCGCCTTCCATCTGCACGCGGGCGACATCTGCTACGCCGATCCGACCGGCGAGGGCAAGGAGTCGGACGTCTTCGACGCGGGCCAGTGGGACCGTTTCCTGAAGCAGACGGAGCCGGTGGCCAGGTCGGTGCCGTGGATGGTGACGACCGGCAACCACGACATGGAGGCCTGGTACTCACCGGACGGCTACGGCGGCCAGCTCGCCCGGTTCTCCCTGCCGGACAGCGGCTTCGACGCCCGTACGGCACCGGGGGTGTACGCCTTCACGTACGGCAACGTGGGCGTGGTCGCGCTGGACGCGAACGACGTGTCGTACGAGATCCCCGCCAACTTCGGCTACACGGAGGGGAGGCAGACGAAGTGGCTGGACGGGAAGCTCCGCGAGCTGAGGTCCTCGAAGGACGTCGACTTCATCGTCGTCTTCTTCCACCACTGCGCGTACTCGACGTCCACGCACGCCTCCGACGGCGGGGTGCGTGCCGAGTGGCTGCCGTTGTTCGCCCGGCACGAGGTGGACCTGGTGATCAACGGGCACAACCACGTCTACGAGCGGACCGACGCCGTCCGGGGCGGTGAGGTGGGCAGGCCGGTGCCGGTCGGCGGGACGACGGATCCGCGGCGGGACGGGATCGTGTACGTCACCGCGGGCGGCGGCGGCAAGGAGCTGTACGGCTTCCCCGACGGCGTGAAGGAGAGCTACGAGGGGAACACCGCCGACCACGAGCCGGTCACCACGTTCCGGTGGACCAAGTCCCGGGACACCAAGGCTGAGTCGGCGCAGTGGTCGCGGGTGCGCTACCGCGGCTTCTCGTTCCTCTCGGTGGAGGCGGTCAGCGGCGGCCGGCCGAGACTGAAGGTGTCGGCGCTGGCGTCGAGCGGTGCGCGGATCGACCACTTCGAGGTGCGGCGCGGGGCGTGAGGCCCACCGCTCCTCGTCGGGCGGCTCCCGGTCCTGTTGGGGGTGTGGCTCAGTGGCCGCTGGATCCGCCGTTGTCCCTGCGGTCGAGGGCGCGCTGGAGCGCGGCGGCGGCGTTCTTGCGGTCGGACTCGGTCGTAGGGGAAACGTGACGGACTCGGCGGCGGACGGTCGTCTCGGCCATGGGAAATCGACTCCTTCGACAGCACGGAGTGCAACAGGGAGGGTTACGAGACGCCGGAAGGGGCGGGGAGCGGTGCCGCAGGGGTTACCTGCACGGGGCGCGGCTCACGACCGCCATTCGCTTGGTCGAGCGAGACGTTCGGCTCCTACAAAGCTAAGGGAGCGCGGAGCGTCTGTCTCCACAGTTACTCGGACTTCCTACTATCTGAGACGGTGGACTGGGTCACACTGCCTTGACCTGCGGTGATCTCTAGAGCACGTCGCCGTCGCGCCAGTCGAAGAGCAGCTCCCGCCCGGGGTCGAGGGAGCCGGCCAGGGAGGTACGGACGTAGGTGCTGCCCTCTTCGTCCGGGAGGCGGACGATGCCGTCCCGCGGGCTGAGGGCGTGCACCCGGCCGGGCCACGGCTGCCAGCCGCGGGAGGTGTAGAGCCGGGCCCCGTCGTCGCTCGCGGAGAGGGCGCCGAGGTCGTAGGCGCGGTCGACGACCCGTTCCAGTTCCGCCATGACCAGCCCGCCGAGGCCGGTGCGGCGCGCGTCGGCGCGGACGGCGACGTTCTCGACGTACCCGGTGCGCAGCCACCGGCCGCGGTGGCGCACCCGCCGCATCACGACCGCGCCGTGCGCCGCGAGCCCCGAGCCGTCGTGGACGAGGGCGTGCATGCCGCCGAGGCCGTGGTCCCAGTCGTCGTCGCCGAAGTCGCCGTCGAACGCGGCGTCCAGGAGGCGGCGCACGGCGTCGAGTTCGGCGGGGCCGAGGTCGGCGGTGTGGACGGTGCGCGCTCGGGTGGCCATCGGCCCAGTCTTCCCCCGGACGTGCCGAGGGGCCAGGTCTTTTTGGTGACCTGGCCCCTAGGTGCGGCTGGGTGTCAGCCCATGTGCGGGTAGGTGTAGTCGGTCGGCGGGACCAGCGTCTCCTTGATGGCGCGGGTCAGGGTCCAGCGCATCAGGTTCTGCGGGGCGCCGGCCTTGTCGTTGGTGCCGGAGGCGCGGCCACCGCCGAAGGGCTGCTGGCCGACGACGGCACCGGTCGACTTGTCGTTGATGTAGAAGTTGCCGGCGGCGTAGCGCAGCTTGTCCGCCGTGTAGGCCGCCGCCGCGCGGTCGTTCGCGATGACCGAGCCGGTCAGCGCGTAGTCGGAGACGGACTCCATCTGCGTCAGCATCTCGTCGTACTTGTCGTCCTCGTAGACGTGTACGGCGATGATCGGGCCGAAGTACTCGGTGCGGAAGACCTCGTTCTCCGGGTCGGTGCACTCGATGACGGTCGGGCGGACGAAGTAGCCCACGGAGTCGTCGTAGCTGCCGCCCGCGACGATCGTGCAGGAGGCGTCCTCCTTGGCGCGGTCGATGGCGGCCTTGTTCTTGGCGAAGGCACGCTCGTCGATGACGGCGCCGATGAAGTTCGACAGGTCCGTGACGTCGCCCATCTTGATGCCGTCGACCTCGGCGGCGAGCTCCTCCTTGAAGCCGGAGTTCCAGATCGAGGCGGGGATGTAAGCCCGGGACGTGGCGCTGCACTTCTGGCCCTGGAACTCGAAGGCACCGCGGGTGAACGCCGTCTTCAGGATCGCCGGGTCGGCCGACGGGTGGGCGACGAGGAAGTCCTTGCCGCCGGTCTCGCCGACGAGGCGGGGGTAGGTGCGGTACTTCTCGATGTTGGCGCCGACCGTCTTCCACAGGTACTGGAAGGTGGGGGTCGAGCCGGTGAAGTGGATGCCGGCGAGGTCGCGGTGCTCCAGGGCGACCTTCGAGACCTCGATGCCGTCGCCGGTGACGAGGTTGATGACGCCCTTGGGCAGGCCCGCCTCCTCCAGGAGCTGCATGAGCAGCACGGCGGCGTGGGTCTGCGTCGGGGACGGCTTCCAGACGACGACGTTGCCCATCAGGGCCGGGGCCGTCGGCAGGTTGCCCGCGATCGCGGTGAAGTTGAAGGGCGTGACCGCGTAGACGAAGCCCTCCAGCGGGCGGTGGTCCAGCCGGTTCCACACACCCGGAGAGTTGGCCGGCGGCTGCTCGGCCAGCAGGTTGCGGGCGTAGGAGACGTTGAACCGCCAGAAGTCGATCAGCTCGCAGGGCGTGTCGATCTCGGCCTGCTGGGCGGTCTTGGACTGGCCGAGCATGGTGGAGGCGGCGAGCGTCTCGCGCCACGGTCCGGACAGCAGCTCGGCGGCGCGCAGGATGATCGCCGCGCGGTCGTCGAAGGACATCGCACGCCAGGCGGGCGCGGCGGCCAGGGCCGCGTCGATGGCGTCCTGGGCGTCCGCCTGCGTGGCGTTGCGGTACGTGCCGAGCACGGCCCGGTGGTTGTGCGGCTGGACGACCTTGAAGGCCTCGCCGCCGCCCATCCGCTTCTCGCCGCCGATGGTGCAGGGCAGGTCGACGGGGTTGTCGGCCAGCTCCTTCAGCCGGGCCTCCAGGCGGGCCCGCTCGGGCGAGCCGGGGGCGTAGCCGTGCACCGGCTCGTTGACGGGGGTGGGGACCTGGGTCACAGCGTCCATGTTGTCCGTAACTCCTTACTGAGCGGTGTGTCGGTCTCGGCCCTTGGCGGGCTCATGGCCCTCGAAGGGCTCTCAGCCCTTGGTGATCATGCTTCGCGCGAAAAAGCGCAGGCTCGCCGGCTTCTCCGCGAGGCGCCGCATGCTGTGCCTTCCCGGGGGACGACCCCCGGACCCCCAGCAGGGGCCGCAGCACAGCCTCGTTCCATCAGCCACGTGTGATCACACTCCTGGCGAAGAAGCGCAGGTTCGCCGGCTTCTCCGCGAGGCGCCGCATGAAGTAGCCGTACCAGTCGGTGCCGTACGCGGTGTACACGCGCATCCGGTGGCCCTCGGAGGCCAGCCTCAGGTGCTCGTCGGTGCGGATGCCGTAGAGCATCTGGAACTCGTACTCGTCGAGCTTGCGCCCGGCCTGGTGGGCGAGTTCCTGGCCGATCGCGATCAGGCGCGGGTCGTGGGACCCGATCATCGGGTACCCCTTACCCTCCATCAACGTCCGCAGAATGCGCACGTATGCCCGGTCGATCTCATGTTTGTCCTGATACGCGACCGAGGCGGGCTCCTTGTACGCGCCCTTGACCAGGCGGACCCGGCTGCCGTTCGCGGCGAGGCGGCGGGCGTCGTCCTCGGTGCGGAAGAGGTAGGCCTGGATGACGCAGCCGGTCTGCGGGAAGTCCTTCCGCAGTTCGTCGTGGATGGCGAACATCGAGTCGAGGGTGGTGTGGTCCTCGGCGTCGAGCGTGACGGTGGTACCGATCTCGGCGGCGGCCTCGACAACCGGGCGGACGTTCTTCAGGGCCAGCTCGTGGCCGTCCTGGAAGGTGCGGGTGGGCCCGGAGGGCCCTTCGAACAGGGCGGTGGTGGGCGACGGGAGGGCCTGCCCGAACATCGACAGCTTCACCGACATCTCGGCGCGGGGGCCGAGCTCCAGCGGCTTGAGGCGGTCGACGAGCTCCAGGTAGGCGTCCCGGGCGGCGGCGGCCTGCGCGGGGGTGGTGATGTCCTCGCCGACGACGTCCATCGTCAGTTCGAGGCCGTTGTCCGCGAGGTCCCGGACGACGGGGACGATGTCGTCGACGTCCTCGCCCGGGATGAAGCGGTCGACGACCTGCTTGGTCACCGGGGCCGCCGAGACCAGGCGTCGCATCCGGTCGCTGCGTGACGCGGCGAGAATCACGGGACCCAGCACGGGGCACCTCCAGAGCACAAGCAACGTGAGGGCCGGACCCCTCGCGGATGAAGCGTCGGGTACGGCACGGAGAACCACCGTGAAACCTAAGGATCCCTCCGATCGTCGGCCATCGACAGCTGTCACGCATTCGTGCCGCAGATCTCAGACAGATGTATGAAGGGGTCCGGGAAGTGCGCGACAATGCCCGGGTGACGTCGGAACACAGGGGTGACTACGAGGAGCTGGTCGACGAGATCTCGGAGCTGCTCGGAGCGCCCGCGACCTTGGAGAACCGGGACTTCGAGCTGATCGCCTTCGGGGCGTACGACAGTGAGGGCGACCTCGATCCGTCGGCCCTGGACCCGGTGCGCACCCGCTCGATCCTCACCCGGCGCTCGACAGCGGCGGTCCGGGCCTGGTTCGAGGGCTTCGGCATCACCCGGGCGACGGGCCCGGTCCGCATCCCTCCGACACCGGAGGCCGGGGTCTACCGGGGCCGGATCTGTCTCCCCGTCCGGCACCGGGGCGTGGTGCACGGCTACGTCTGGATGCTCGACGACGATCCCGGCCCGAGCGAACACCGGCTGTCCGCCGCCATGCGGGTCACGGCCCGGATCGGCGCGCTGCTCGCGGACGAGGCCCAGCACGGTGCCGACCTCAGCCGCGAACTGCGGGCGGTGCTCACGGCCGAGTCCGGCTGGCAGAGCGACATGGCGATCGGGGAGCTCCGTACCGCCCTCGGCTCCCGCGCCGACGGCCCCCACACGGTGGTATGCGTTGCCCCCTGGCCCTCGGCCGACCCGGACGACGCGCCGTCGGTCCGCACGATGCCGGGCGCGACAGCACTGTGCACGTTGCCGTGGGGGGCCGCCGAGAGTTGCGTGGCGGTTCTGATGCGCCTGCGCTCGACGGACGTGCTGACACCGGCGACGAACGCGGCGGGACGGTTGCTGGAGCGGGGACGTGCGAGCGGCGGCGGGCCGGGGGGACCTCCGCCAGGGACGGCCGCGGCCCCGGGCGGCTCGCCCCCGGGCAGCTCATCCCCGGGCGGTGCGGCTGCACGCGGGGCGGTCACCCGTGGGGCGGATGCCCGCGCTGCGGGTGAACAACGGGCCGACGCAGGGCCCGGCAGCCACGGCGCGAGGAGACAACCCACCGACACCACCGCGGGCGCACCGGCCCCCGGCGTCGCGAGCGGGGCATCCACCGGCACGTCGCGCAGGGCCGGGGGGCCGGTCGCGCACGGGCCGGCCGGGGGCGCCTCGCGCGGTCCCGTCGCCGGTCTCGCCACGCCCCGCTCCGGTATCGCCGAGCTGGGGCTCGCCTGGCGGGAGGCCTCGGCCGCCGCTCGGGCGGCGCTCGCGGAGCCCCGGCTCGGGCCGATCGCCGAGTGGTCCGCGATCGGGCCTTTCCGGCTGCTCACCGCCCTGCCGCCGGAGGTGGCGCACGACCCCGCCGTACAAGTGCTGCTCTCCCCCGCTCACCGCGAACTCGCCCGCACCGCCGAGGTCTACCTGGACTGCGCCGGCCAGGCCGCCCGGGCCGCCGCCGAGCTGGGCATCCACCGCCAGACCCTGTACTACCGCCTGTCCCGGATCGAGAAGCTGACCGGCCTCGACCTGGACGACGGCGAGGACCGGCTGCTGCTGCACATGGCGCTGAAGGGGGCCCGGCTCGCACACGGCACGGCCACGGGGCCGCCCGGGTGAGAGTCCGGCACCCGGGTGAGAGTCCGGCACCCGGGTGAGAGTCCGGCACCCGGGTGAGAGCCCGGCACCTCCCGGGCGGACGCCGCCCATCGCCGCCCGGGCGCTGAGCGCGTGCTTCCGTCCGGTTCGCCGAACACCCTCTGTCCGAGGCGGACCGGGCCGGGTGATCGAGACCCCACTCCTGAAAACGATTGTCATCGTGCTACGGTCGTGGCGCATTCAACCATTGACCGTTGTTTGACCATGCCTTGACCGAGGTGTCCCGTGCGCGTCCCCGCTCGTCTCGTCCCCCTCACCGCCCTGACCGCTGCCTCCGCCCTGCTCACCGGCTGTTTCGCCGGCGGGCAGCCGGCCGCGGACGACTCCGGGGCGGGAGGCAAGCGGATACGCGTCGCCATGATGCTGCCACCGCGCTCGGCCCTGTCCCCACTGTCGGACGACGCCTTCAAACTGTCGCGCTGGTCGACGGCGGAGACCCTGGTCAAGCTGGACACCGACGGGGACGCCGAGCCCGCGCTCGCCACCGAGTGGACCCAGTCCGGCCCGAGCTGGACCTTCACCCTGCGCGATGAGGTCACCTTCCACGACGGCACCGAGCTCACCGCCGAAGCCGTGGTCAACTCCCTCAACACGGCCGCCGCGGCCTCCCCCAAGCCGCGCATCCTCGACGGCGTGGACCTGACCGCGAAGGCCGACGGCGACAAGGTCACCGTCACCACCGCCACCGAGGACCCCCTGGTCCCGCAGCGGCTCAGTTCCCCGCAGCTGTCGATCCTGGCCGCCAAGGCCTACCGGGGGAAGACCGTCGACCCCGTCGGCGCGGGCACCGGGCCCTTCGAGCTGACGAAGGTCAACGGCACCTCCTCGGCCGAGCTGGACCGCTACGACCGCTACTGGGGGAAGAAGGCCAAGGCCCCCGGGATCGACGTGCGGTTCGTGCCCGACGGCACCGCCCGCGCGGCCTCCCTGCGCAGTGGCGAGGCCGACATCGTCGAGGCGGTCCCGGTCTCGCAGGCGGCGGTACTGGATCAGGACCTGATCACCGAGGTGCCCATGCCGCGCACCAACACCCTGTACCTCAACACCGAGAAGGGCGTGTTCAAGGACGCCGGGCTGCGGGCGGCGGCCCGTGAGGCGATCGACGCCGAGTCGATCGTGAAGGGCGTGTACGAGGGGCGCGCCGATGTCGCCGAGGGTCTGCTCGGCCCCGCCCTGCCGTGGGCGGCGGAGCTGCGCAAGCCGGTGAAGCGGGCCGCGGCGGGCGACCCGGCCGACCGGACGATCACCCTCGGCACCTTCACCGACCGCGCCGAGCTGCCCGAGGTCGCCGCGGCGCTGCAGCAGCAGCTGCAGAAGGCCGGGTTCAAGGTGAAGCTCGACGTGCGCGAGTACGCCAACATCGAGTCCGACGCGCTGGCGGGCGAGTTCGACGCTTTCATCCTCTCCCGCGCCACCGTCCTCGACTCCGGCGACCCGGCCGCCTACCTCTACAGCGACTTCGCCTCCGACGGCTCCTTCAACATCGCCCAGCTCGCCGACCCGGCCGTCGACAAGGCCTTGGAGAAGGCGGGCGAGACCAGGACCGGTGACCCGCGCCGGGCCGCGGTCATCGCCGCCGAGGCCGCCGTGCTCGGCACCGACGCGGCCGTGCCGATGCTGCACGAGCGGGTGATCCAGGGCGATGCCGCGGGCGTCACCGGCGCCGCCCACGACCCGCGTGAGCGGGAGCTGGTCACGGCCGACACCTACGTCAAGTGAGACTCCGCACAAGGCGGTTGGCGGACGCCGCCACGCTCACCCGGCTGCTCTGCCTCATCGCCGTCCTGGCCGCCGTCGGCCTGCTGCCCTGGCTCTCCGGCCGGGACCCGGCACTGGCCGTGCTGCGGGCCCGCTCCGCCGAGCAGGACCCGACCGAGGAAGCCCTGGACTCCGTACGGCGGGACCTCGGTCTGGACGCCGGACCCCTGTCCCTGCTCGGCCACTGGGCCTCGGACCTGCTGCACGGCGACCTCGGCATCTCCTGGGTGTCGGGTACCGAGGTCCTGCCCTCCGTGCTCTCCGGGCTCCAGGTGTCACTGGCGCTGATGGGCGTTTCGCTCGGCCTGGCACTGCTGCTCGCGTGCGCCCTGGTCGCGCCGGTGCTGGTGCGGGGCCGGGCCTCGGCCGGGGCGTGGGCCGCGATGCTGGTCGCCATACCCGAGTTCCTGCTGGCCACGGTCGTGCTGCTGCTCTTCGGCGTCTGGCTGGGGTGGCTGCCGACGTCGGGCTGGGTGGGGCCGGAGAACATGGTCCTGCCCGCCGTCGCCCTCGGCGTACCCGGCGGCGGCCTGCTCGGCCGTCTGGTCGCGGACGCGCTGCCCGCCGTGCTCGACGAGCGGTGGGTCGAGCTGTGGCGGGCCGCCGGGGTGAGCCGGGCGCGGATCGCGGGGGCGGCGCTGCGGCGCGTCCTGCCGCCGCTGGTCCCGCAGCTCGGGATGGTCGCCGTGGGGCTCACCGGGGGCGCGGTCGCCGTGGAGACGGTCTTCGCGGTGCCGGGCATCGGGCGTACCGCGCTCGGCGCGGCCAAGTCGCAGGACCTGCCGCTGCTCCAGGGCGCGGTGCTCGCGCTGCTCGCGCTCGGGCTGGTCACGGGCGCGCTGGCGGCGCTCGCCCGGCGGCGGCTGCTGGGCCCGGCCCTGCGGGACGCCTCGCTGGCACTGCCCCCGGCACGGCCGGTACGGGCGCATCGCGCGGTCCCGGCGACGCTGTTCGCCGTCCTCGCCGTGACCATCGGCTGGGGTCTGCTGCGCGACCCGTACGCGGTGAACACCACGGCGAGGCTGGCCGCACCCTCGTGGGCGCACCCGCTCGGCACCGACGGCCTCGGCCGTGACGTGCTCGCACGGCTGGGCCACGGCGCCGCCTCCACGGTCGGCACGGCGGCGGCCGTCTGCCTGCTGAGCCTGCTGGTCTCGCTGGCGCTGGGGTTCCTGCCGCGGATCGCGGAGGGCGCGGCGGACATCGCCAACGCCCTGCCCCCGGTGATCGTCGGCATCCTCGTCGCGGCGGCCGTCGGGCCCGGCACCGGCGGTGCGGCCCTCGCGGTCGCGCTGATCTCCTGGCCGGCCCTGTCATCGCACGCGGCGGCTCTGGTGCAGGAGGTGCGCGCGTCGGCGTTCCTCACCGCCCAACGGGCGATCGGGGCGAGCCCGTTGTGGATCCTCACCCGGCACGTCCTGCCGTCCGTGGCCGCCCCGGTCGCCCGGCACGCCCTGCTGCGGCTGCCGGGCATCGCCCTCGCCCTGGCCTCACTGGGCTTCCTGGGTCTGGGCGCCCAGCCGCCCGCCCCCGAGTGGGGGCTGCTGCTCGACGAGTCCCGCGCCTACGTGGAACGCGCCCCGTGGGCGGCCCTCGCCCCGGCGGTGGCGCTGGCCCTGCTGGCCGGTCTCGCGGTGTCGGGGGCCGCGCTCGCGCGAGGCCGAGGCCGCAGGACACGGCGTGTCACCCCCGCTCCGGTCACAAAGGAGGCCCCCGTTGGAGTCTGAGCCACTGCTGTCGGTGCGCGAGCTGCGGATCACCTTCGACGGGGTCGAGGCCGTGCGCGGCCTGTCCTTCGACGTCCGTCCGCGCGAAGTGCTGGCGATCGTCGGGGAGTCGGGAGCGGGCAAGTCCCTCACGGCCCGCGCCCTCCTCGGCATGCTGCCGCGCGGCGCGACCACGAGCGGGACGATCCACCCGGATCTCTCGGCCCACCGCGGCCGCCGCATCTCCCTGGTCCCCCAGGACGCCCTGTCGGCGCTGTCCCCCGTGCACCCGGTCGGCGACCAACTGGCCGCCGCCGTACGGTCGGTGGCCGGGGTGTCCCGCAAGGAGGCGCGGGCCCGGGCGGTCGCGGCCCTGGACCGGGTCGGCATCCCCGACGCGGCCCGCAGGGCACGGGCGTACCCGCACGAGTACTCCGGCGGCATGCGGCAGCGCGCGGTGATCGCCATGGCGACGATCAACGAACCGGACGTGGTCGTCGCCGACGAGCCCACCACGGCTCTCGACGAGGAGCGGCGCGACCAGGTGCTGCGGCTGCTGGCGGAGCAGCGGGAGGCCGTCGGGGCCGCGCTGGTCCTGGTGACGCACGACATGGACGTCGTCGGCGGCCACGCGGACCGGGTGCTGGTCATGTACGCCGGGCGTCTCACCGAACTCGGCGCGGCGGACGAGGTGCTGGCCCGCCCCCGGGCCCCTTACACGG
>NZ_POUC01000200.1 GCF_002891435.1 Streptomyces cahuitamycinicus | reverse complement strand
GAGTTCGTCGGCAGCGTCAGATGTGTATAAGAGGCAGGCCTGGGCGAGGGTGCGGGCGTCGTCGTCGCGCTCCCAGATCAGACCCGACAGCAGACCGAGGGTCGCGTAGAAGTCGCCCTCGATGTCGAGGTCCCCCGCCACCCAGGCGCGGGCCAGGCCCAGTTCGCCCGGCTTCCACAGCAGACGGCGCAACGCCCGGCGGTTGCGTACGACGAGGGTCGGCGCACCCGGCGGGCCGGCCTGCGAACCGTCCCAGGCGCGGATGCGCACCGGGAGCGGTGCTCCCAGCATCTGTGTGAAGAGGCCCTGCAGCCGCGTAGCGGCGTCTGCCATGGTGTACACCTCCGTGACGGCGAAAATCCCGGAAAGTCCGACACCACGTAAACACCTGCGGAGCTTCGGCGCAGTCCCCGGCACGCGTCACGTCTGGGCAAAACACGCCGAAGGGCCTCCCGCACCACGGATGGCGGGAGGCCCTTCGTCAGGCGGATGACCGGCCGGAGGTCAGGAGGCCTTGGCCTTCTCCTCGGTCTTCTCCTTCGGCGCGGCGGCGACCGGGGCCGGCTTGGCGGCCTCGTAGAACTCCTCGCGCGGCGTCTCCATAGCGCCGAGCGAGACGACCTCGCGCTTGAGGAACATCGCCAGGGTCCAGTCGGCGAAGACGCGGATCTTGCGGTTCCAGGTCGGCATCGCCAGGCCGTGGTAGCCACGGTGCATGTACCAGGCGAGACGGCCCTTGAGCTTGATCTTCATCTTGCCCATGACGATCATCGCGACGCCCTTGTGGAGGCCGAGACCGGCCACCGCGCCCTTGTTGGCGTGGGCGTAGTCCTTCTGCGGGAAGCCCCGCATGCCGGACACGACGTTGTCGCCGAGGACCTTGGCCTGGCGCAGCGCGTGCTGGGCGTTCGGCGGGCACCAGGCGTTCTCGTTGCCGGCCTTGCGGCCGACGAGGTCCGGGACCTGGGCGTTGTCGCCGGCGGCCCAGATGTAGTCGGTGCCCTTGACCTGGAGGGTCGGCTCGCAGTCGACGTGACCGCGGGGGCCGAGGGGCAGGCCGTAGCGGGCCAGGGCCGGGTTCGGCTTGACGCCGGCGGTCCAGACGATCGTGCTGGAGTCGACCTCGAGGCCGTTCTTCAGCACCACGTGGCCGTCGACGCAGGAGTCCATGGAGGTGGACAGGTAGACCTCGACGCCGCGGCCCTCGAGGTGCTCCTTGCCGTACTTGCCGAGCTTGGGACCGACCTCGGGGAGGATCTTGTCGGCGGCGTCGACCAGGATGAAGCGCATGTCCTCACGGGACACGTTCTTGTAGTACTTGGCCGCGTCGCGGGCCATGTCCTCGACCTCGCCGATGGTCTCGGCACCGGCGAAACCGCCGCCCACGAAGACGAAGGTGAGCGCCTTGCGGCGGATCTCCTCGTCGGTGGTGGAGTCGGCCTTGTCCAGCTGCTCCAGGACGTGGTTGCGCAGGCCGATGGCCTCCTCGACGCCCTTCATGCCGATGCCCTGTTCGGCGAGGCCGGGGATCGGGAAGGTGCGGGAGACCGCGCCGAGCGCGATCACCAGGTAGTCGAAGGGAAGCTCGTAGGCCTCGCCGACCAGCGGGGAGACCGTGGCGACCTTGCGGTCCTGGTCGATGGTGGTGACCCGGCCGGTGAGGACCTCCGCCTTGGGCAGCACGCGTCGCAGCGGGACGACGACGTGGCGCGGGGAGATGTTGCCGGCGGCGGCTTCGGGGAGGAAGGGCTGGTAGGTCATGTACGACCGGGGGTCGACGACCGTGACGGTCGCCTCGCCGTAGCGCATCTTCTTCTGGATACGCCGAGCTGCGTACAGGCCTACGTACCCACCGCCTACTACGAGGATCCTGGGACGCTCCGTGGTGCTCATGCCATCGAGTATCCACCCGTCTCAGGGGGGTGGCTCGTGCGCCCCTTCACAAGCTCGGTCGGGGTATGTGTTATCCTCCGCCGCTCGCGTGATCCATGTCATGGTGACAACCGAGCCGCTGTGTGCACCACGGAACATTGTCAATGGCGCGTGAGCTGCCTCTCTGCGCCCGATGAGCCTCCGTGAGGACCTCCGGAAGGTGGGCTCGAGCCTCTTTCCGGAGGCCTCCATACCATGCTTCTGAACGTGTTCAAAGGCCTGTTCAGCCCCCGGACGGGTCAACGGGACCCCTCTCTTCGCCCGGGAGGGCCGAATTCCTTGTGAAGAACTTCACGAACTTTTCCGACGGACTGTCGCCCGGGGGTCGCGCGGGCCCCCGGGACACGCTCATTCGTGATCCATGCCTGCTCAGAAGCGAGCTGCGACCGACCGTGCGATGCCGTCGAGGGATTCCGATGAACACGTCTCCGTGCGCGGCGAACGTCCACACCTGGCCGGTGTACACGGAACTGCGTACACTATTTTCATGGCCGACAACACCGTGACCGTCAGGGAAGCACGCGCACACCTCGCGGAACACATCAACCGCGCCGAGGAAGGCACTCCGACCGTCATAACGCGCAACGGCGCCCCAGTAGCCGCGGTCGTGCCGATCAGCGACTTCGAAGCGCTGGAGGAGGCGGCCGACGTGATGCTGGCCCGGGAGGCGGAAGCAGTTCTGGCCGACGGCGGGCCCACCGTTTCCATGGCCGAGCTGCTGGCGGACCTGTTCAGCGAGCGCGGTGAAGGCGCCGCGTGAAGTACGCCTTCCGGTTCACTGCCGCTGCACAGCGGCAGCTTCGGGCCATCAGCCGGCACGATGCCATGCGTATCCTGACCGCGTTGACCGCGCTCGGCGACGATCCGTACCGCGAGGACGCCGATGTCAAGAAGCTCACCGGCCCGTCAGGGCTCTACCGGCTCAGGGTCGGCAGCTACAGGGTCGCCTACCAGGTCAACGATGGTGAGCTCGTCATCCTCGTCGTCAAGGTAGGCGACCGGCGGGACGTGTACCGCAACCTGTAGGCGGTCAGGCCAGAGACCAGCCGATGCCGTCGAGGATGTCGTGCTCGCTCACGACAACCTCCTGCGCGTCGATCCGCTCCATGATCGACAGCAGTACGAGGGCCCCCGCCCCGATCACGTCGACCCGGCCCGGGTGCATGGCGGGCACGGCCGCGCGCTCGGCGTGGGTGGAGCGCAGCAGCCACTCGGTGATTTCGCGGACCTGCTCGCGGGAGACGCGTGAGTGGTGGATGGCCTGCGAGTCGTACGCGGGCAGCTTCTGGGCGATCGCCGAAACGGTCGTCACCGAACCGGCCAGGCCGACCAGCGTCCGCGCCTCGCGCAGCGGGACCGTCTCCTCGGCGAGGTCGAGCGCGGCCTCGATGTCGGCCCGCATCGCCGCGATCTGCTCCGCTGACGGCGGGTCACTCACCGCCCCGTCCCTGACCAGGTGCCGCTCGGTCATGCGGACACAGCCGATGTCCACCGAGCGGGCCGCCCGGACCCGGTCGTCGCCCACGACGAACTCGGTCGAGCCGCCCCCGATGTCCACCACCAGGTAGGGCTTCGGGAGGTGGTCCTTTCCCGCGAGCTCCTCGGTGGCGCCGGTGAAGGAGAACGCCGCCTCCTGGTCCCCGGAGATCACCTCGGGCTCGACGCCCAGGATGTCCAGCACACCGCGCACGAACTCGTCCCGGTTCTCGGCGTCCCGGGAGGCCGAGGTCGCCACGAACCGCAGCCGCTCCGCCCCGTGCTCCTTGATGATCCCGGCGTACTCGCGGCACGCCGCGAAGGTCCGCTGCAGCGCCTCGGGAGCGAGCCGGCCGGTCCGGTCGACACCCTGCCCGAGCCGCACGATCGTCATCCGGCGGTCCAGCTCGACGAGCTCACCGGTGGCCGGGTCGACGTCGGCCACCAGGAGCCGGATGGAGTTCGTACCGCAGTCCACGGCGGCGACACGGGTCACTGGGCGTCCCCTTCGGCGGTCGTCACGCACGGCCCCTTGCGCCACCACTCGGGCAGCATCGTGATCGCCTCGTCGCCGAGCGGATTCACCCCCGGGCCCGCGGCGAGCGAGTGACCCACCAGCACGTGCAGGCACTTCACCCGGTCCGGCATGCCGCCCGCGCTCGGGAAGTTCTTCAGCTCCTCGATCTCGTCGCGCCGCCGGATGTAGTCCTCGTGCGCGGCCCGGTACGCCGCCGCCAGTTCCGGATCCGAGGCCAGCCGCTCGGTCATCTCCTTCATCACGCCGTTGGCCTCCAGCGTGCCGATCGCCGAGGCGGCGCGCGGGCACGTCAGGTAGTACAGCGTGGGGAACGGCGTCCCGTCCGGCAGCCGCGGGGCCGTCTCGACGACGTCCGGCTGTCCGCACGGGCAGCGGTGGGCGATCGCGCGCAGACCGCGCGGGGGCCGGCCGAGCTGCTGCTTGAAGGCCTCGACGTCCGCGTCGGTGGGCTCGGTGCGCGGGGTGGTCGGCGGGGGCGTTTCCATGACTGTCTTCAGGCTGTCTTTCTCTGATCGCCGGCTGGGAGGTCAGGTCACTGGCCGGAGGCGTCGGACTTGTCGACGCCGTCCCAGACGTTGGAGTACCAAGGGCGGTCCGCCGCCCCCAGGTCGGTGCGCGACTGCTTCGCCGCGTGCGGGTCGATGACGATGAAGCCCGTCTCCCCCGGCATGACGTAGTGCAACCGCTTCCGGATCTGTTGCTCGGCGTACGCGTCGTCCTGCCAGCGCGCCTTCTGGTCGCGCAGTCGTTCGACGCGCTCACGGGCCTGCCGCTGTTCGCGCTGGAGGTCGTCGATCTCGGCGCGCTGCGAGACGTACTCGCGCATCGGGTAGGCCAGGGCCACGATCAGCGAGCACATCACCAGAGCGAGCAGCGCCGCCCGGCCGGTCAGCCGCGAGCGGCGGGCCTGGCGCTTGGTCTGGGAGCGGTACACCCGGGCCGCGGTCTGCTCGCCGAGCAACCGGATCCTGGTCGCGGTGGAGAACCGGTCCCGGTCCTTCACGGCCATGTGTCCGCCTCCGCTCCACCGTCATACGCGCGTACGTCCCCGGACACGGTACGGGACCGGGTACGGGGACGTACGTACGACGCTGCCTCTTACGGGTCAGGCCTTTCGCGGTCAGCCCTTGAAGCGCGGGAACGCGCTGCGGCCGGCATAGACCGCGGCGTCGTCGAGGATCTCCTCGATGCGCAGCAGCTGGTTGTACTTGGCGACGCGCTCGGAGCGGGCCGGGGCGCCGGTCTTGATCTGGCCGCAGTTGGTGGCGACGGCCAGGTCGGCGATCGTGACGTCCTCGGTCTCGCCGGAGCGGTGGGACATCATGCACTTGAAGCCGTTGCGCTGGGCCAGCTCGACGGCGTCCAGGGTCTCGGTCAGCGAACCGATCTGGTTGACCTTGACCAGGAGCGCGTTGGCCGCACCCTCCTCGATGCCGCGGGCGAGGCGCTCGGGGTTGGTGACGAACAGGTCGTCGCCGACGATCTGGACCTTGTCGCCGAGCTTGTCGGTCAGGGCCTTCCAGCCGTCCCAGTCGTCCTCGAACAGCGGGTCCTCGATGGAGACGAGCGGGTACGCGTCGACGAGCTCCGCGTAGTACTCGGTCATCTCGGCCGCCGAGCGCTCCTTGCCCTCGAAGGTGTAGACGCCGTCCTTGTAGAACTCGGACGCGGCGACGTCGAGCGCCAGGGCGATCTGCTCGCCGGGGGTGTAACCGGCTTCCTTCACGGCCTCGAGGATGAGGTCGAGGGCCTCGCGGTTGGAGCCGAGGTTCGGGGCGAAGCCGCCCTCGTCGCCGAGGCCGGTGGCCAGGCCCTTGGACTTCAGGACCTTCTTCAGCGTGTGGTAGACCTCGGCGCCCCAGCGCAGGGCCTCGGAGAAGGACTCCGCGCCGATCGGGGCGATCATGAACTCCTGGATGTCCACGTTGGAGTCGGCGTGCGAGCCGCCGTTCAGGATGTTCATCATCGGCACCGGCAGCAGGTGCGCGTTCGGGCCGCCCAGGTAGCGGAACAGCGGCAGGTCGCTGGCCTCGGAGGCGGCGTGGGCGACGGCGAGGGAGACGCCGAGGATGGCGTTGGCGCCGAGGGAGCCCTTGTTGTCGGTGGCGTCCAGGTCGAACATGGCCTGGTCGATCAGGCGCTGCTCGGTGGCGTCGTAGCCGACCAGCTCCGGACCGATCTGCTCGATGACCGCGAGGACGGCTTTCTCCACACCCTTGCCGAGGTAGCGGTTCGAGTCGCCGTCGCGGAGCTCGATGGCCTCGAAGGCGCCCGTGGAGGCGCCGGACGGGACGGCGGCACGACCCGTGCTGCCGTCGTCGAGGCCGACCTCGACCTCGACCGTGGGGTTGCCTCGGGAGTCCAGGATTTCCCGGGCTACGACGACGTCGATGGACGGCACGAGCATCTCCTTCTTATGTGACGCGGGTACGCGGGTCACGTGGACCCGGCGAGGTGCGGGCCGTGGTGGCTCGCGACATGAGCCTAACCGGCTCCGGCCGATCGGCCACCGGGTCGCCCACCCCATGGACAGAACCGAGAGCAAATTGTTTCCGAACGGAACAAAGCCGTTTCGCGAAGTCGGGCAGAAAAAACCCCGCTCCGGCGCGTACGGGGGATGACGCACCGGAGCGGGGAGCCCGTGGCCCTGGGCGGGCCGGTGGGGCCGCTGCCTACTTCAGGTGCAGCTGCTGGCCCACGTAGATGAGGTTGGCATCGTCGACGATGTCCTTGTTCAGCTGGTACAGCTTCTCCCAGCCGCCCTTGACCTTCTTGTCCGCGGCGATCGAGCTGAGGGTGTCGCCCTTGACGACCTTGTACTCGCCGTCGCCCTTCTTGACCTTCTTGCCGGTCGGGGTGGTGACGGTCTTCTTGGCAGCCGGACGCTCGTCGGAGCGGGAGGCGGGCTGCTGCTCGGTCTGGCGGGTCTCGGTGCTCTGCTGGCTCTGCGAGGAGCTGCCGGAGTCGTCGGCGGAGCCGCCGCCGGTGTAGCCGGCGCTCGACAGGCCCTTGCCGCAGACCGGCCAGGCGCCCTTGCCCTGGCCCGCGAGGACCTTCTCGGCGATCTCGATCTGCTGGGCCTTGGTGGCCTGGTCGGCGGTGGAGGCGTACTTGCTGCCGCCGTAGCCGGACCAGGTGGAGGCGGAGAACTGCAGACCGCCGTAGTAGCCGTTGCCGGTGTTGATGGACCAGTTGCCGCCGGACTCGCACTGGGCGACGGCGTCCCACTCGGAGGCGGTGGCGGCGGAAGCGTTGCCGGCCGCCATCAGCGGGGCGGCGACGGCGGCACCGGTGACACCGGCGATGGCGATGACCCGAGAGGCCTTGGACGGACGGCGGTGCGTGCCCTTGCCGGAAAACAGCATGGAGAGATCCCCTCACCGACGCCTACGAGGTGAGCTGTCGGGTTCGGGCCGGTTGAGTTGCCCGGCCGCGCCCCTCCCGGGACACGGCTTCACCCCAAGCCCTTCCGGCACAACCGGCCGGTAGGGCACTTACCTTGGGTCCCCCGCTCCTGCCTACGGCGCTTGACGCGACGACTGTTCCCGTACGGCCGCTGGCAGGATTCGGCGTTGCGGCAGCCGGGGCTCGCGGTGACGAGCGGTCACGACCGTAGACACGCGATCCACGGAATTTCAAAGACGATCAGGGCTTCTGAGATCTATCTCTCACCGGGCTTATACGGGACATTCGGCGCGAAAGGTGACGTGAACTCACCCGGTTTCGGGGTGAGTTCGACCCCCGTTTCCGCACTGCCCGAACAGCTACCTCTCGTCCGCTTCGCCCTCGACCGTGAGCGTCTGACCGGGGTGGATGAGGTTCGGGTCGGTGCCGACCGCGTTCTCGTTGCCCTCGTAGAGCGCGTGCCATCCGCCGCTGACCCGCAGGGCGTCGGCGATGGACCAGAGACTGTCGCCGACACCCACGATGTAGGCACCTTCGGACGCGTAGCCGGAACTCTCGTCGGCGGACCCGGAGTGACGCCCCGTGGACTTCTCCGTACGGTCACCCTCGGGCGCGCGGGTTTCCTCCGCACTGGGACCGCGATGGCGGCCGGAGCCGGTGCCGGACGACGCCGAGGAGTCGTCACCCTGCCGTGAGTCGCCCGACTTGCCGTCCCCGGAGGTGGCCGACGGAGAGTCCTCGGGCTGCCGCTCCTGCGACGAGCCCTCGGATTCGGGCGACTTGTCGCTCTTGGCGGTCTCGTCCTTCGAAGGCGACGACGCATCGGGCGACGGAGATGAAGAAGGATCCTCAGAAGGGGATGAGCCCAGCGAATCGAGCAATCCGGGTGAGTCCACCTCGCCGGACGATTCGGACGAGCCGGATGATTCCGACCCCTTGCCCTGCTCGAGCCCCGAGAGCAGCCCGCAGGTACGCCACGCGCCGACCCCCTGGTCGGCAAGGATTCTCTCGGCCACGGCTATCTGCTGGGAGCGGCTGGCCAGATCGGCGCTCGCGGCGTAGTCGAGGCCGCCGTGCTTCTCCCAGTCCTCCTGGGACAACTGCAGGCCGCCGTAATAGCCGTTGCCGCTGTTCTGGCTCCAGGCGCCGCCACTCTCGCAGTCCGCGACCCGGTCCCAGGTCGTGCCGTCGGCCGCACTGGCACCGGAGGCCCCGAGGAGCGGGATCGCGATGGCGGAGCCGGTCACTCCGGCCGCCAGGAGGAGAGCCGGAGCCTGGCGGGGGCGGCGGTGCCGACCGTTCCCGGAGAGCATACGGAGACCTTTCGCGAGACAGCAGTGACCGAGGCGGCGTGATTCCCCGCCGCGTTGATGGGTGAACGTATCGGCAGTCGATCACTTGTCACAAGTTCATGCCGCGCAGATCACGTGAAGATCACAGGTCTGATGTTTCGTCACTTCCGGCGGGCGCGAACTCCACCGGCAGGGTGCGCAGCCCTCGCATGATGAGGCCGCCACGCCATCTGAGCTCGGCCGGATCCGCCGCGAGCCGGAGGTCCGGGAGGCGGGTCAGGAGCGTGGCGAGCGCGGTCTGGCCCTCCAGCCGGGCGAGCGGGGCTCCGAGGCAGTAGTGGATGCCGTGGCCGTACCCGAGGTGCTGGTTGTCGCGGCGGGAGAGGTCCAGCGCGTCCGGATCGGCGAACCGCTCCGGGTCGCGGTCCGCGGCGGCCAGGACCACCAGGACGGGGTCGCCCGCCTCGATGCGTTGCCCGGCGAGGGTGAGGGGCTGCGTGGCGAAGCGCCAGGTGGCGAGTTCGACGGGGCCGTCGTAGCGCAGGAGTTCCTCGACGCCGGTCTCCAGGAGGCCGGTCTCCCCGGCGGCGAGGGACGCCTGGAGCCGTGCGCGCTGCCCGGGGTGGGTGAGCAGGGCGTAGGTGCCGTTGCCGATCAGGTTCACGGTGGTCTCGAAACCGGCGAACAGCAGGATGAAAGCCATGGCCGCCACCTCGTTCTCGGTGAGGTGCTCGCCGTGGTCGGAGGCGCGGATGAGACCGGAGATGAGGTCCTCGCCGGGGGCGGGCTCGGCGGGCAGCACCTCGCGTTTGCGGTGGATGAGGTCGGCGAGGTAGCCGCGCATCTTCTTCACGGACCGCGCCACACCGCCCCGGGGCCCGCCCTGGTGGCGGATCATCATGCCCGCCCAGTCGCGGAAGTCGTCCTGATCCTCGCGCGGGACGCCGAGCAGGTCGCAGATGGCGTAGATGGGGAGCGGGAAGGCGAACTCGTGGATCAGGTCGGCGGACCCCTTCCGCGCGAACCCGTCGATGAGGGTGTCGGTGAGCTCCTGCACCCGTGGCGCGAACTCGGCGACCCGGCGTGGGGTGAACGCCCTGGACACCAGCCGGCGCAGCCGGGTGTGGTCCGGCGGGTCGATGTTGAGCAGATGCGTCATCAGCTCGGCCTTGCGCTCCCCCGGGATCCCGGTCTTGCCCTTGGCGTGCGCCGGTTCGTCGTGATGCGCGGGGTTCTTGGAGAGCCGGCTGTCGGCGAGCGTCTGCTTGGCATCGGCGTAGCGCGTGACCAGCCAGGCCTCCACACCGCTGGGGAGCCGCGTCCGGTGGACGGGGCTGTGCTCGCGGAGCCAGGCGTACGCCGGGTAGGGGTCGCTCGCGAACTCCCAGGTGAAGAGGTCGGGAGCGGTCGCGGGTGTGCTGGGCTGGGGCTGGGGCTGGTCGGTCACGTCTCGACCGTATCCGGCTTGTGGGAGCGCGCTGGCCTCCGTTTCGGCTGGGCTTGGGTCCGCTGCCATCGTTCCGGCTCCGGTTTTCGACTCCGGCTTCCGGCTCCGGCTTCCGGCTCCGGCTCCGGCTTCCGGTTTTCGACTCCGACTTCGGCTTCCGGCTTCCGACATCCGGCTTCCGGCCTCCGACGTCTGGCTTCCGACATCCGACATCCGGCTCCGGCTCTGGCTGCCGGCCAGCGGGTTCCGACGTCCGGCTCCGGCTTCCGGCCTCCGGGAGCCCCGTCTGCTCCCCCCGGCCGCTCAGCCCTCGGCATTCCTGATCGCGTCCCGGTAGGCGCGGGCCGCCGCTCTCAGTGCCGCCTCCGGGTCGACGCCCTCCGACTCGGCGCGGACCGCCAGGGCCAGGAGCTCGTAGCCGATGCCTTCGGCGGGTGGGAGCGGTACGTCCAGGTTCGCGGTGCGGGCGCGGGCGGCCAGCTTGGCGGCGAGGGCCAGGCCGGGCTGGCCGAGGGGTATGCCCTCGGTGATCGAGGTCCGCTGCTTCTCGACCGCTTTGGTGCGCAGCCAGTGCTCCTTGACCTCCTCGGGGGTCGTGGCCGTCGCGTCACCGAAGACGTGCGGGTGGCGGTGGATCAGCTTGGCGACGATGCCGCCGGCCACGTCGTCGATGGAGAAGGGGGTCTCCCCTTCCTCCGGGCGGGCTTCTTCGGCGATGCGGGCGTGGAACACGACCTGGAGCAGGACGTCGCCGAGTTCCTCGCGCAGTTCGTCGCGGTCGCCCTCCTCGATCGCCTCGACGAGTTCGTACGCCTCTTCGATGCCGTACTTGGCCAGGCCCTTGTGGGTCTGCTGGGAAGACCAGGGGCACTCGGCGCGGATGCGGTCCATGACCTGGACGAGGTCGAGGAGACGGGCGCCCGGGAGGTCGTAGGAGGCGGGCAGCAGCTCCAGCTGGGGCATGGCGATACGGCCGGTTCCGGCAAGGCGGGCCAGGCCGTCCGTCAGGGCCGGTTCGCCCTCGCCCGTGGCCACCACGACCACCGTGCGGCCGCCGGAGCAGGCGTCGACCAGTTCCTGCGCGGTGGGGGACTCCTCGTCGACCCGTATCCCCGCCTCACGCAGATACGGCAGCTGCGGATGGGCGCCGTCCGCGCACAGCACCCGGTCCGCCGCGTGCAGTGCCTGCCAGGCGGGCCAGGAGAGCAGGCCGGGGGCGACGCGGTGGCTGGTGGTGAGCAGGACGATGCGGCCGGGGGCGGCGGCCGCGTCGGGAGCGGTCCGCTCGGGGCCCGGGGTGGCTTCGGGGCTGTTGGCGTTCACGGTTCGAAGCTATCCCACGCCGCCGACAGCACCCGAAGTTATCCACAGGGCCTGGATGTGGACGGGCTGAAGGGCCCGACGGGTGCGCCGAACCGCAGGGCCCTACATGCCCTGCTGGTTCTGTGCCGCCGTGACGTCCCGCACCCACGGCGTCTTGGCGTCCGCGCGGCTGCTCTTCTGGACGTCCCAGGTGCCGTAGCGGGGGTTGAGGTCGATGTTCAGGTCCTTGGAGGCGTCGGAGAGGGCCTTCCAGAACTCGGGGCGGCCGGTGTCCGTGCCGAGCTTCTCGGCGAGCTTCTGCGCCTCCAGCTGGAGGCGGAGGTTCTCGTCGAGGCGCTGCGGAGGGATGCCGTACTGCTGGAGCCAGGTCCTCTCCAGCGCCTTGGCGCCGCCGGCCTGCTGTTCCAGGCCGGACCGCATCGCCTGGATGTCCTTGCGGGAGACGGTCACGCCGGCGTCCTCGGCGGCGCGGTGCAGCACCCGGTCCAGGACCATGGTCTGCAGGGTGTCGCGCGTGAGCGTGCCGGTTCTGGCGATGGCCTGCTGGTACTGGGCCTCGTCCTGCACGGCCGCCCGCTGGGCCGCGCGTACCTCGCCGACCCGCTCGTCGAGCTGGGAGACGGTGATCCGCTGGCCGCCCACCACGGCTGCCGCGCCGGGATGCGCGTCGTTTCCGCAGGCGGTGAGCAGGGGCGCCGCGGCGGCGATCGCGGCGGTGAGGACGAGCGCGGTACGACGGCGGCGGTGCAAGGGGAGCCTCCCGAGGAGATTGTGCGACGGTGCACAAGGTCTTGCGATGATCGATGGTAGGCAGTGGCCAAGCTCTGGCCAACCCATTCGACCAACGATTCACCGGGACTTCCGGCACCGCCGCGCCTCCGCCGCGGCCGCGGGGCGGTCGTCAGCCGCGGACCTGCCCCAGCCACTGCAGCGTCCTGCGGATCTCCGCGCCCAGCGGGTGCCCGGGGCCGTGGGTGCGCTCCACGTCGTGCAGGAGGCGGGCCAGGGTGTCGTGGGCGGCGCCCCGGTCGCCGAGGGCGAGCAGGAGATGCCCGATACGGCGGCGGACGTCGTGCGCCAGCTCCGGGCCGCCGGCGGCGACGTACTGGTTCTCGTAGTACGGCAGCACCGCCCGGTACTCGGCGAGCGCCGCGGCCGGTTCGCCCAGCTGTTCGAGGCACTGGGCGGCCTCGTAGCGGTGGCGCAGGGCCTGCGGGTCGGACTGGCCCGCCTCGGCGGCGCGTTCGTCGGCGAGACGGCGCAGTTCGGGCAGGGCGCGCCGGTACTGGCCGTCGTCCAGGAGCGTCGCCGCGTACTGCTTGCGCAGGGTGCGCACGACCGGGGAGTGCGCGCCGTGCTGTTCGGCGGCGGCGGGCAGGATCGCTCCGAGGATGTCGACGGCCTGGGTGACGCGGCCCTCGCCGAGGAGCCGTTTGACCTCGTCCACGGCGCGGGCGATGTCCGTCTGCCCCGGCGTATCGGTGACGGGTGCGGCGGGAGTGGGCTGGGGAGCGGGGGTGCGCGCACGATCCGGCCAGGGGGCGTGCGGGCGCAGGAACGGGCGCATGGGATCCAGGGCCGCTCCGGTGGGCGTCCCGCGCGCGGGCAGGAGCGGCTCCAGGTGCTCGTACACCTCCTGCGCGGAGGCGGGCCGGTGCTGCGGGTCCTTGGCGAGGAGGCGCAGGACGAGGGCCTCCAGTGCCTCGGGGACTTCGGGACGGACGCGGCGTACGGGCAGTGGGGGCTCGTACAGGTGCCGGTGCAGGACGCCGAGGGCCGTGGAGCCGGAGAAGGGCACGTCACCGCTGAGCAGTTCGTGCAGGACCACGCCGAGCGCGTACAGGTCCGTGTAGGGGCCGACCGCGCCGCCCATGGCCTGCTCCGGGGCCATGTAGGCGGGCGAGCCGATCGGGGTGCCGGTGTGGGTGAGGCGCGTGGTGTCCGCGTCCATGACGGAGGCGACGCCCAGGTCCAGGACGGTGACCGTGCCGTCCTGCTTCACCATCACGTTGCGCGGCTTGAGGTCGCGGTGGACGATCGGCACGGCGTGCACGGCGCTCAGCACGGCGCACAACTGCGCGGCGACCGCGACCGCCCACTGCCAGGGGTACGGCTCGTGCTCGGCGAGGTGTCCGGCGAGGTCGACGCCGTCGATGTACTGCATGACGAGGAACAGCTCCTCGCCCTCGCTGCCCGCGTCGTGCACGGTGACCAGGCCGGGGTGGTCGACCTGCGCGGTCACCCTGCACTCGCGCACGAAACGGCGGCGCAGTTCCTCCGCGTCCTGTCCGGCCACCTTGTCCGGGCGCAGCAGCTTCACCGCCACGCGCCGGTCGAGCCGCTGGTCGTACGCCGTCCACACCTGGCCCATGCCGCCCTGCCCCAGGACGGTGGACAGCTCGTAGCGGCCGGCGACGACCCGTCCTGCCGCCGCTGTCACCGTCCGCCCTCGTGTCTGCCGTCCCGGTGGCCTTCACCCTCGTGCCGGCGCAGGTAGTCGCTGAGCTCGTCGAGTTCGGCGCGGACCTGGTCGATGCGGGCGGGAGCGGGGCGCTGGGGCGGCAAGGGCGGCTGGAC
>NZ_POUC01000001.1 GCF_002891435.1 Streptomyces cahuitamycinicus | reverse complement strand
CCCCCGAGGCGACCGCCGCCGCCGTACTCGACGATCTCGACAGCCGGGTGACCGACGAGGCATCGTTCGTCGTCCTCCCCGAGAACGCCTTCACCACCGGCGACATGGGCCCCGCGCTGCCCCGGCCACTGCGTGAGCGGTGCCTGGACCGCCTGACGGCACTGGCGCGGACCCGCGGTACCTACGTGTTCACCGGCTCGTGGGCGGAGGAACGGCCGGGCGGCGGGCTGACGCAGGTGGCCAGGCTGCTGGATCCGAGCGGCGCGGAGTGCACCCGGGTGGAGCGGCCCGTCCTGCCCGACGGGACGACCGGCACCGGCGACGACTTCCCGGTCGTCGAGACGCCGTTCGGCCACGTCGGGGTGCTCCTCGGCCCCGACTTCTGGCTGGTCGAACCGCCGCGCATCGCATGCCTGACCGGCGCGGAACTGCTGTTGGTGGCAGGGTCCCTCGACGGCACTCAGCAGGCCGCGCAGCGCGCAGCGGTGTGGGGCATCGCCACCCTCAACACCGTCGCCGTCGCCTTCGCCGGCTCGCTGAGCGAACGCTGCGGTGGAGGCAGCGCCGTGGCGGCGCCCGAGGGGTTCGTCGCCGAGGCCGGCACCGACGAGGGCGTCATCGAGGCGCCCTGGGACGTAGCGAGGATCCGGCATCTGCGCGAACCCGACCTGCGCTTCCAGCAGACTCTCTGGTTCGGGCTTTGGGCGCGCCGGACGGAGCTGTACACCGGCCTCACGGCGCAGGTGAGTTGAGATGCGTACCTCCGGCGCTCCCGCCTCCGACGTCCGACGACGGATCGCGACGGAGCTGGCGGACGACGTGCCGTGGAACCGGGTGCTCAATTCCATCTGCACCGAACCCCATCCCCTGGGAGTGGAGATGGCGTCGGCCGCTGCGCACACCAACCTCGGCGACGTGCGCATCTTCCGCGGCACCAAGCGGATCGAACGCGAGGTCGTCCGGCTGCTGCTCGATCTGATGGGCAACCCGGGCGGGTCGGGGGGCCTGGTGTCCGGAGGCACCGAGGCGAACCTGATCGCGCTGCTGGTGGCCCGCGAGTCGGCGCGCGCCCGGGGACGGCTGACCGGCCGGCCCGAGGTGGTCGTCAGCAGCACCGTGCACTTCTCCTTCACCAAGATCTTCGGCCTGCTGGGGCTGACCCCGGTCGTCGTGCCGGTCGACGTCTCCCTGCGGTTGCCGGCCGACGAGGTGGCCCGGCGCATCGGCGAGCACACCGTCGCGGTCGTCGCGACCGCGGGCAGCAGCGAGTTCGGTGTGGTCGACGCGGTCGACGAGATCGGACCCGTGGTGGCGGGACGGGACGTGCACCTGCACGTGGACGCGGCCACCGGCGGCTTCATCATCCCCTTCGCCCGTGAACTCGGCCACGACCTCCCGCAGTTCGACTTCAGCGTCGACGGTGTCGACTCGATCACCATCGACCCGCACAAGTACGGACTGGCCAACGTCCCGGCCGGAGCGATCCTGTTCCGGGGCGCCCAGGACGCCGGACGCTTCGCCGTCGACTCGTTCTTCATCGACACGCCGGTGCACAACACCCTCCTCGGCACCCGCCCCGGGTCCGCCGCGGTATCGACCTACGCGGTGCTGGAACACCTGGGGCGGGACGGCTTCCGCGACCTCACCCGCACGAACTACGAGGTCACGCAGTACCTGGTGGACGGGTTGCGCGCGGCCGGGCACGAGTTGTTCACCGAACCGCAGCTGAACATCGTGGTGGTCAGGATGGCGCACGCGGTCCGGGTCTCGCAGCTGCTGGAGTCGAGGGGCTGGATCGTCTCCACCTCGAAGCGCTTCGGCGAAACCCTGCGCCTGGTCGTCACCCGGCACGTGACCCCCGAGATGGTGGACGAGTTCCTTCCGGTGCTGGAGCGGGCATGCAAGGAAGCCACCGCAGAGGCGGCGCCGCGATGAGCCTCTTCCGTGGCGCCCGGACCCGGCTCGCCGCCCTGCAGATGCGGATCGAGCCCGGGCAGCGGGACGAGAACCTGGCGCGAGCCGCCAAGCTGCTGTCCACCGCGCGAGAACGCGAGGCCGACCTGGCGTGCCTGCCGGCGACGTTCGCCACCGGCCTGAACTTCCCCACGCTGCGCACGGACGCGACCGCCGAGGACGGCCCCGTCGTCGAGTTCCTCGCCGAGCAGGCCCGCACCCTCGGCATGCACATCGCCGCGGGCGTGCTGCTGTCGAGCGGGCGGGACCTCTTCGACGCCGCCGTGCTCGTCGGCCCCGCCGGCGACCCGCTCGGCTGGTACCACCGCGCCTGCGTCTGGGCGGGCGAGTCCGAGTACATCTCCACCGGCTCACCCGGCGAGGTGATCGACACGCCTGTCGGGCGGATCGGCCTGCAGGTGAGCTACGACCTGCGGTTCCCGGAGGCGAGCCGCCAGTACCTCGCCCAGGACGCCGACCTTGTCGTCTGCGTGGCGAACCTCTTCGGGCCGTTCTCGCACCCGGTGCGCTCCCTGTGCCGCGCACGGGCCGCCGACAACGAGTGCGCGCTGGTGTTCGCCAGCGGGGTCGGCGAGAACCGCTTCGCGAACATGACCTACGTCGGCCGCAGCATGATCGTCGACGGTCTGGTGCAGGACGCCCGGGAGGACCAGGACGCGGACATCCTCGCCGAGGCCGCCCCGGGCAGTCAGGAAACGGTGATCGACGCGGACGTGCACTGGCGGCAGCGGCGCAAGGTGCGCGCCGGCCTGCCGTTCCACGACGACCTGCGCTCGACCTGGACCACGATCCACGGGGGGCGCGCCTGATGAGGGCAACGCGTATCCAGCAGGAGTCCGGCTGGCTCGGCGACGTTCTCGGGCTCGTCGTCATGGACATGCGGCAGTTCTTCGACAACCGCCTGTTCGCGGTCTCGACGCTGCTGACGTCGGTGTCGATGGTGCTGGCCTTCGGCGCGGCGACCGACCAGATGGTGAGCCCCGCACCGACGGCCGCCAACTACTTCGGCTTCGTCTTCCCCGGCATCATCGGCGCCGGCATCATGTTCAGCTGCACCTACACCGTCGGCTACACGGTCATCATCGACCGCAACCGCCGCACGATCGAGGACCTGATCCTCTCGCCCCTGTCGTACTCGGGGTTTCTGCTCGCGCGGATCATCGGCGTGGTGCTCAAGTGCCTCTTCCAGTTCGTGCTGGTGCTCCTGCTCGGCGTCGGGGTCTTCGACGCCCGCATCGAGTCCGTGCCGCTGTTCCTGCTGGGCTTCTTCACCGCGTGCACGGCCTTCGCCGGGCTCGGGATCCTCATCGCGACGTACACCAACGAGATCTCCTTCCCGGCCGTCGTGAACATCATCGTCATCCCGCTCATGTACTTCGCCGGGATCTTCTTCCCGCTCGACAACCTCGGAAAGCTCGGCGACGTCTTCGAGAGGCTCCCCCTCTCCGTGCACGTCGACGTCTTCCGCGCCGCCACCTCGCCGGACGTCTCGGCCACCGGGGCGTCGGTGCTGGCGGTGGCGTACTCGTTCCTGGCCCTCGGCATCGCCGCATGGGCCTTCCGCAGGAGGATCGGCCATGGCTGACACCACGAGCACCGCGGCGCCGGTCCTGTCGGTTTCCCGGCTCGACCACCGGGTGAGCCCCGGCTTCGCCCTGCGCTCCATCACCTTCTCGGTCGAGGCCGGCGAGGGCGTGGCCATCATCGGCACCAACGGCGCCGGCAAGACCACACTGATCCGGCTCATCGCCGGGCTGCTGCGCCCGTCCGGCGGCGAGGTGCGGATCTGCGGTACCCCGCCCCGCCGCTGGGGGCAGGTCGGCCGCCACATCGGGTACGTCCAGCAAGCCAAGGACCTCCCGGACGGCGTCAGCGTGGAGACGTACGTCAAGCACCAGCTCAAACTCCGTCGGGCCGACCCCGCCCGGTACGAGGAGCTGATCGCCCTGGCCGACCTGGAGCAGTACCGCCACCAGTACGTGCGCAGTCTCTCCGGCGGCAGCCAGCGCAAGCTGCACGTCATCTGCGCCGTGGCACACCGGCCCGACCTGCTGATCCTCGACGAGCCGACCACCGGCCTGGACCCGACGGCCCGCGAGACGCTGCTGGAGCTGCTGGGGAACCTGAAGAAGGACGGCGTCGGCGTGCTGTTCGCCAGCCATCACCGCGACGAACTCCTCGCGCTGGCCGACTCGGTCGTGGTGCTCCACCAGGGCCGCCAGATCAAGGACGCCTCGCTAGACGCCGTCACCCGGTGGGGCGAGCGCTCCAGCCTGATCCTCGAGGCCTTCACCGAGGAGCACCTCACGCGGCTGCACGACTGGGCCGGGCAGGAGGCGCAGGCCGGCGGCCCGGTCCGGTCCGTCCGCGCCGTCGACCAGGGCGTGCGGCTCGACCTGTCCGAAGGCGACCACCAAGCCACGCTGGCCGAGGTCGTCGCCCGGGCCCACACCGCCGGGCTCGCACTGCGCTCCGCGTCCTACTTCCAGCCCACTCTGGCGGACGTCGTCCGTTCCATCGTCGACCAAGTCGAACCGGAGGACATCGCATGAGCATCACCACCACGACCACGAGCATGCCGTTCTGGAAGGAGTACCCGGAGCGCGACAGCGAGTGGGTGCGGCAGTACCCGACGAAGCACGTGCCGGTGAACGAGGAGGAGGTGTTCGCCCGCAAGCCCATGGGCGTGTACGTCCACATCCCGTTCTGCAACCGGCTCTGCTTCAGCTGCCCGTACATCAAGCACCAGACCGACCGGGACCTGACCCGCACCTACCTGGACGCGCTGAAGACCGAGATCACCAACTACGCCGAGCGACCCTACATCCAGGACCACGTCATCACCCTCGGCTACATCGGCGGCGGCACCCCTACCGCGCTGACCGCCCCGCAACTCGACGACCTGCTCGGCCACATGTTCAGCAGCCTGAACGTCGAGGAGGGCGCGGACTTCTCCATCGAGACCACCCCGGTCGACATCACCGAGCGCAAGGCCACCGTCCTGCTGGAACGCGGCATACGGCGCATCAGCCTCGGGGTGCAGACCTTCGTGCCGGAGGAACTCAAGAACATCGGCCGCCCCAACGACCCTGAGATGCTCAAGGAGAGCATCCGGCTGCTGCGCCGGTGCGGGT
Organism: Streptomyces cahuitamycinicus; assembly: GCF_002891435.1. Classification (GTDB taxonomy): domain Bacteria; phylum Actinomycetota; class Actinomycetes; order Streptomycetales; family Streptomycetaceae; genus Streptomyces; species Streptomyces cahuitamycinicus. Next base: position 93,031 of record NZ_POUC01000001.1, on the reverse strand, counting down.
TCGAGAACATCAACATCGACCTGATGCACGGCATCAACGGGCAGACGATGGAGAGCTGGGAGCACAGCCTCGACGTCGCCATCGAACTCGGGGTCACCTGCATCTCGTTCTACACGTACATGGAGTTCGCGCAGATCTCCACCAAGCGCAGGAAGCTGCCGCCGGTCCCGGAGAAGGCCGTGGTCGACGACATGTTCCTGTTCGCCGCGGAGAAGCTCTCCAAGAACGGCTTCCTGGGCTACTACGGCGACTGCTTCGCCAAACCCGGCTTCCAGCCGAAGTACGGCGAGACGTCGTGGAGCGAGGACATCCCCATCATCCCGCTCGGCCCGACCGCCACCGGGCACCTGCGCGACCACTGGTACTTCAACGAGCCCGACATCGGCCGCTACATCCAGACGGTGATGGAGGGACGGCTGCCGATCTCGATGGGCAAGCACATCACCAAGTCGGAGGCGATCCGGCGCTCGATGGTCCTCGGCGTCAAGGCCGGGCGGGTCAACCGGGAGCGCTTCCGCCGGATCCACGGCGTCGACTTCATGGAGATGTTCCGCGCCGAGATCGACGACCTGATCGAGAAGGAACTGGTCACCGCCGACGAGAACGGCATCGAGGTGACCGGCCCGAAGGGCTGGTACTACCTGGACAACATCTCCAAGGCGTTCTACTCGCCGGAGTACCGGCGCTACCCGCAGCACCTGGGAGCGGACATCTCCAACTTCATCTCCAGCCAGCCGATTCCTCTGCAGCTCACCACGCGGCCCACGAACGAGGAGGCCGGCTGTGACCACCACTGAAACCCGACTGCTGAACCTGACCGACCGAGTGCCGCAGGCGTCCCCGCACGACGACATCGACAAGGTGCGCTTCTACGACCTCGGCATGCGCCGCTCCGCGCTGATGGCCTACAAGCGGCCCAGCGACCGCATCCTGGCCCATGTCCGCGAGGGGATGACCGACCTCGTCGAGGTCGGCTTCAACACCGGCCTGCTGTCCCTGCACGTGGCCGGCCAACTGCCGGACCTGGCCGTGTCCGGGGTCGAGGAGAACCAGAACCTCGTCGACGTCGCCGAGGACAACCTGACGCTGGCCGTGTGGGCGAACAGCGCCGGCGACGTGGAGTTCGAGATGGCCAAGCTGAACCGGCTGCCCTTCCCGGACGACTCCGCCGACATCGTCTTCTCGTTCTCCTCGCTGCACCGCTGGCGCCGGCCGGTCGAGACGCTGAAGGAATGCGCCCGCATCTGCAAGCCCGACGGCGTCGTGATCATCGAGGACATGAACCGGCACGCCGAGGAGGGGCACATCACCTTCATCCTCCAGTTCGTGAAGGAGGGCGGCGACGAGTTCATGCGGTCGCTGCAGGCCGCCTACACGCGCGACGAGGCGGCCGAGCTGCTCCGGGAGGCCGGACTCGCCAACTGGCAGGTGGTCGAGGAGGACCTCGGCCTGGTGATCTCCTCGCGTCCCCTCGAACCGGTGAGCACGTGATGCCCGGGACGAAGATCGCCGTAGTCCAGATGGAGTCGAAGCTCGGCAAGCCGGCCCAGAACCTGCGCCGCGCCGAGCACTACATCCGGGAGGCCGTCGAGCAGGGCGCGGACCTGATCTGCCTGCCCGAGGCGTTCTCCACGTCCGGCAACATCCTCGAAGTGGCCGACGTGTCGGTGCCCGTCCCGGGGCCGGAGACCGAGTTCCTGTGCGAGCAGGCGAAGCAGGCAGGCGTGCACCTCGTGGCCGGCCTGCTGGAGCGCGGAGACGACGGCAGGTACTACAGCACCTCGGTCCTGTGCGGCCCCGAGGGAACGATGCTCGGCCAGTACCGGCGCGTGCACTGTCACGAACTGGAGGCCCGCTACCTCTCCGGCGGATCGCAGTACCCGGTCTTCGACGTCGAGTTCGGGCGCATCGGTCTGATGCAGGGCTACGACATCAACTTCCCGGAGGTCGCGCGGGAGTACTGCCGCCGCGGGGTCGACATCATCGTGTGCTCCGCACTCGTGCCGGAGATGTTCGCGTACGTGGCGAACATGCGGCTGCCGGTCAGGGCGGTGGACGCCGAATGCATCGTCGCGTTCGCGTCCGGCATCGGCAACAACCTGTACGCCGGATTCGGCTACATGGGGCGCAGCCAGATCCTGGCCGATCCGCTGTTCCTCGAAGCCGAACGATTCGACTTCGTCGACGGCGACGAACGGATGGTGGACCTCGGTAAGGAGCCCGGTGTCGGCGTCGTCGAGGTCGACCTGGACCGTATGCGCCGCTACCGCACCAAGGCCACCCTGAGCGGCGATCTGCAGCCGGCGACGTACTGGCAGTCCTGACGAGAGTGAAGGCCCATGCGCGTACTGCTCATCTCCACCAACAAGATCCGGGTACCGCGGCCGGCGCTGCCCATCGGCATGGCCTACATCAGCGCCGCGCTCAAGCACGCCGGGCACCACGTCGACGTCCTGGACCTGCTCTGGGAGTCCCGGGAGCTCAAGGCGGTCCGGGAGAAGCTGACCACGGGAACGTACGACGTCGTCGGCGTCGCCGTACGCAACCTGGACAACCTGACGTTCATCGATCCGGTCTTCTTCGGCCCGATGACCGAGAAGATCGTCCAGTGCGTCCGCAAGTACACCAGCGCCAAGGTCGTCCTCGGCGGGTCCGGCTTCTCCGTCGAGCCGTTGTCGTTCTTCGAGTACGCCCAGCCGGACTACGGCATCGCGGGTGAGGGCGAGGCCGGCATCGTCCAGCTGCTGGACTACCTGGAGTCCGGCGGGCGCCTGGAGTCGATCTCGGGGCTCTGCTACCTCGACGACGACGGCAAGTTCTGCCAGAACCAGTCGAGTCAGGCGTTCGACCTGGGCGCGCTGGAGCCCGACCGGTCCGTGTACGACCCCAGGTACTTCGAGGAGGGCGTCTCGGCGGCCTCCGACCTCACCCGCGACCACCAGCCGGCCATCGAGACGCTGCAGACCAAACGGGGCTGCAAACTGTTCTGCTCCTACTGCATCATCCGCAAGACCGAGGGCAAGGGCGACCGGTTCAAGGACCCGGCCGAGGTCGTCGGCGAGATCCAGCGGGCCATGGCGGAGAACCCCGCCGTCCGGGAGTTCGAGATCGTCGACGCGACCTTCAACTACCCGATGGAGTACGCCGCAGAGGTCTGCGAGGAGATGATCCGCGCCAAGCTCGACGTCCCCTGGTACTGCCAGCTGACGCCGAACGCGGTCACGCCGGAGTTCGTGAAGCTGCTGCACGCGGCCGGCTGCATCCGGGTGGACCTCGGCACCGACGCACTCACCGACGAGGCACTGGCGGACCTGATGAAGGGCTTCGACATGGCCCGGGTCCTGGAGATCGATCGCCTGTTCACGGCCAGCCCGATCGAGCACACCCACTGCATCTTCCTCGGCGGGCCGGGGGAGACCCCGCAGGCACTCAGGGAGTCGATCCGCTTCACCGAGCGGTACCTCAACCCGGCCCAGATCTACGCCAACCTCGGCATCCGGATCCTGAGCGGCACCAAACTCCAGCGCCAGGCGTACAAGGCCGGGATCCTGCGCGAGGGCCAGGGAACGTTCGTCCCCGCCTTCTACGTGGAGCCGGCGATCCTCGCCGACGGGGACACGCTGGACTTCGTCCGCAACGCCTATCTGAGCCACAAGAACTGGTACCTGTGGTGGGGCCTGGGCGGGCAGAATCTGACGGACCGTTCGAAGGAGACCATCCAGGCCGTGGCCGACATGCAACAGGAGTACGAGTACGTCATGCAAGGCAAGCCCCGGCTGGAACGTGCGCCGAAGCCGCTCCCGGCCCAGCCGCTGAAACTCACGATCGGCACCCCGTGATCCATGTTCCATCCGCCGCGGACGAACTCGCGAAGACCCTCGCGGCCCGGGCCGACCCGGACTTCGCGGTCCGCATGCAGCGGTACTTCCCGCACGAGATCCGGGCGCTCGGGGTCGCCAATGCCGCGGTCGTCGAGATCGCCGACGGCTACTTCCGCGAGCGGCGCGACACTCCCGCGGCGACGCGGCTGCTCCTGGCGGAGGAGGTGCTGGCGCGCGCCGAGTACCACGAGGAGGTGCTGCTGGGCTTCGCGGTCCTGCACAAGGTCGCCAGGACCGGACTCGGTGCCGAGTTGCCGGACCGCTGCGAGCACTGGTTGCAGACGTACGTGTCCAACTGGGCGCAGTGCGACGACATGTGCCTGAAGCTGCTGTACCCGTTCTTCCTCGGGCACCTGGAGCTGATCCCGCGGACGCGGGACTGGGTCGCCTCGTCCTCGCCGTGGGCCAGGCGCGCGGCGAACGTGGCCGTCGTGAAGTTCGTCCGGCGCACGGTGGGCCGTACGGTCTTCGAGCTGCCGTTGTCGCACGTCTTCGACAACTGCGTCCGGCTGATGCACGACGACGACGTCTACGTGCAGAAGGGCTCGGGCTGGCTGCTCAAGGTCACCGCCGGGGTCCATCCCGACGAGGTGGCCGAGTTCCTGCGCACCTGGCACACCGAGATGCCCCGCGACACGTTCCGGTACGCGGTGGAGAAGATGGACCCGCGGCTGCGGCGGTCCTTGATGGAACTGGGACAGGGGTGACGCGATGAGCGCGACCGGCCGCTACGTCCACCGGCGGGGCCTCCACTGCGAGTCGGCCTGCCAACGCGCCGTTCTCGCGGCCGGCGGATACGACGTGGACGAGGAGATCGTGTTCGGGCTGGACGGGGGTTTCGGGTTCTCGTTCTTCCCGGCGAACGGCAACGCGCCGGACATCGTCGTCGGCAAGCAGGCGATCATGCCGCTCCGGGCGGCACGGCTGATGGGCGTCGAGGTCGCCACCCACACACCGAGGTCCGGTGCGGGTCTGGCCAAGCTGCTGGAGTCGGCGCCGGCCGTCATGACCCGGGTGGACCTCGGCCTGCTTCCGTACTGGGGTCTTCAGGGGCGTACCTCCTTCGGCGGGTACTTCGTCAACGTCGTCCGCCCGCTCGGGGCCGATGCCTTCGAGGTGTCGGACCCGGCGTTCGACGAACCCGTCTCCGTGAGCGCGGCCGAGTTGCAGGCGGCACGGTCCAGCCGCGACTCGCCGCCGCTGAACCCGGACCGGAAGGTGTACGTCTTCGGCGTGCCGCGGCGCACTCCGCAGCTGGACCGCGTCGGTCCCGTGGCGGTACGCACCCTGTGCCGCGAGGTCCTCAAGCCGGGCAGCCGGAATCTCGGCATACCCGGGATGAAGCTGCTGGCGACGACGGCGGCGTCCTGGCCGGAGTCCAAACGCGGCGAGGTCGAGGACGTGGACCTGGCCGGGCACGTGGTGCGGACCGACGCACTGGCGCGTCAACTGCTGCACCTAGGACGGCAGATCGAGTCCTTCGGCACCGGCGGCGGACTGTTCCGGCCGATGATCGGCCGCTACCTGAACAGGGTCGCCGACACCACCGGCGAGGCCCGCTACGCCGATGCGGCAGAGCAGTTCCTGGACAGCGGCCGGCTCTGGTCGAAGCTGGGATCCGCACTGCTGGCCGCCGGGACCGCCACCGCGCGCGACGATCTCACATCGCTCGTGGACGCGGTGGCGGACACGGCGCGGTCCGCGATGGACGTCGAGAAGCGGGCGCTCACCGCCCTCACCACTGTGTAGACGCGAGGTCGAGACATGCCCACCGAGGACGAGACCGTACTGCTCCAGGGCCCGGCACGATGGAACGAGCACGCCCGCCGGCGCCGGTCGCAGGGCCCCTTCCGGCCCGACCTGCGCAAGGCGGTGCTGCACGGCGCCGACCTGCAGGGCGCGGAGCTGGCCGACGCGGACTTCACCGACGCGGTGCTGACCGAGTCGTACCTGATCTCCGCCGACCTGAGGGGCGCGAATCTCGAAGGCGCCGACCTGTGCGAGGCGTACCTCATCCTGGCCGAGCTGAACGGCTGCCGCCTCGTGGGAGCGAACCTGGACGGCGCGGACCTCAGCGGTGCCGATCTGACCGGCGCGGTCCTCGACCCGGGCTTCCGGCGGTCCGCCGTGATCTCGGACTACCTCACGATCTGGCCATAGCGAAAGGAGCTCCTCAAATGATCGTTCTGGGCTACAACGGATTCGGCAAGTCTGCGGAAATCTTCGGACGCCTCTTTCGCGCCACCGGCATCGACCGTCACCTGTTGTACGGCCATGACTCGTCCGCCGCCCTCGTCATCGACGGGGAACTGGTCGCCGCCGTCGAGGAAGAACGGCTCAACCGGGAGAAGAAGACGTCGAGCTTCCCGGCCAACGCGATGCGCTGGTGCCTGGAATCGGCCGGGATATCCTTCGACGACGTCGACACGTTCGCCTTCTCCTGGCAGTTCTCCCAGGACGTGGTGAACAAGATGATCGCCGAGATCACCGAGGACCGCGCAGCGACCGTCGAGCAGAAGTTCGCGCGCCTTGGGCGTCTGGCGGAGACCCATGCGGCGATGTTCAGCGAGGCCGCGACCGAAGCCGACTTCCTTGAGCACACCGGTCACAGGCCGGCCCCGGAGAAGCTGGTCCGGGTCCCGCACCACATGGCCCATCTGATGACGGGATACCACCTGTCGGGCGGCGGGGACGCCGCGTTCCTCGTCAGCGACGGCCGCGCCGAATGGCTGTCGTCGATCATGGGCGAGGTGCGCGACGGCGAGGTGAAGATCTTCGACGACATGACCATCGACTCGCGGCATTCCCTGGCGATGCTCTTCTCCGTGGTGACGCGCTACCTCGGATTCGTCCCGAACAACGACGAGTACAAGGTGATGGGGCTGGCCGGCTATGGCGCGCCGCCCGAGCCGAATCCGTTCCTGGAGCACGTCGTGGAGATGCGCCCCGACGGCACCTACCGGATTCCCTACCCGGCGAACGCGGTACCCGCCTACTACGAACTCTTCGACCGCGTCTTCGGCGGAGACGCCGAATGCCGGGAAGAATTCGACTACCGCGTACGCGTGGCCAGTGCGGCACAGTACATGCTCGAAACGGTGACCGCCGGCCAGATCCGGACGCTCGAAACCCGCAGTGACCTCCCCCGAGTGATCTTCGAGGGTGGACTGGCCCTGAACTGCGTCAACAACAGCAAGCTGCTGGAGCGTTCACGCTTCACCGGGATGGACGTCAGCTTCGGCGCCAGCGACGTCGGCGTGGCCATCGGGGCCGCACTGTTCGCCAGCGGCCGGGCCGGCACACCACCCCGGATCAGCACATCGCCCTACCTGGGCCCGAGTTACGACGCCCAGGAGATCCAGGCGGCCCTGAAGCAGTACGCCGACCAGGTCGTCTGGCGAGAGCTGGACCCTGCGGACGTGCCGCGGGAGGCCGCACACCTGATGCGGGAGCGGTGCGTCATCGGGTGGTTCCAGGGGCGTATGGAGTACGGGCCGCGCGCCCTGGGCAACCGCAGCATCCTCGCCAACCCGAGGTTCCCCGACATCAAGGACATCATCAACGAACGCATCAAGCACCGCGAGCAGTTCCGGCCCTTCGCCCCCGTAGTCCTGGAGCACCTCGCGGCCGACGTCTTCGAGCTCGGCAAGAAGACGTCCTCGCCCTACATGACCTTCGTGGTTCCGGTGCGCCCCGAGTACCGGGACAAGATCCAGGGCGCCTGCCACGTCGACGCCACCTCGCGGATCCAGACGGTCACCGAGCAGAGCAATCCGCTGCTCGCCGAACTCCTGCGTGAGTTCACGGAACTGACCGGGATTCCCTGTCTGATCAACACCTCGTTCAACGTCGCCGGCGAACCCATCGTCTGCTCGCCCGCGGATGCTCTGTCCTGCTTCTTGAAGACGGATATGGATCACCTGTTCCTCGGCAACTTCCTGGTTTCGCGAATCTGAACGAGTGGACACCTCCCTGATCTGGGCGCCCGCAATCGTACTTCGGGCGGTTGCGCTACGCTCTACGCGAAGGAAGGGAGACAAGAACAAGTGTCGCTTTTAGAGGAAGATCCGTACGTCGGTAACCACTGCGAGTCGACCACCCTCGTCAACTTGTTGCGGCAGCGAGAGATCGACTTGTCGGAGTCACTCGTCTTCGGGCTCGCCGGTGGTTTGTCATTCATCTACTGGCGGACGAAGCAGATGCCGACACCGTTCGTCGGTGGCCGCATCAAGCCCGACACACTGTCCGAAAACCTCGCGACTGCGCTGAACCTGCGCCTGTCCGTGCACGAGACGTCGTCGGTGAACCGGGCGCGGGAACACCTGCTGGCCGAGCTTGATTCCGGAACGGTCGTCGGTCTCAAGCTCGACCGCTACTTCCTCGACTACTCCACCGACGACTTCCGGTTCGCGGCCCACTATGTAGCCTGCGTCGGGTACGACGACGACCGTTTCGCCCTGGTCGAGACGCAGCCGCTCGGTCTGCAATGGGCCTCCGGCGAATCCCTCGCGACCGCGCGAAACGCCCGGGGACCGATGAGTTCGCGCAATCGCGCCTTCACGATGGATATCCCGAAGGGCGGCCTTCCCGACCTGGGTGAAGCCGCCCGTAAAGGCGTCAAATCGGCGGCGGAGAAGTTCTTGAATCCGCCGATCTCCAACTTCGGATTCAAAGGAATGCACAAAGTCGCCGACCTGATGCCGCAGTGGCTCGACGACCTCGACTCTCCCGCCGACAGCCTTCCCGAGATCTGCACGATCATGGAGGATGCCGGGACCGGTGGTGGCCTGTTCCGCATGATGTGGGCGGAATTCCTGGCGGAGACCGCCGAAATCACCGGCACCGGCGAGTTCCATAAGATCTCGGACGCCTACCGAGAAGTGTCGAAGAAGTGGACCGAGGTGGCCGGACTTCTGAAAGAGGCGGGAGAAGCGTCGTCGCGGGAATCCCTCCACAGCGCGTCGAAGATCGTGCATGAGGCAGCCGACAAGGAACAGCGCTTGATGCACCGCCTCATGGAACTGTCGAGCTGACCGGAGCCCGGACCCCTGTTCTCCGTGTGCTTCACGACGGTGACCCGCCGGCACTCGAGCGCGGGCCGGCACTCACCCTGAGGAGCCCTGCGTGGAGCTCCGGGGATGTCCCAGGCCCGCGTCCCGCGCCAGGGCCGCCGCCTCGGTGCGTGACCGGGCGTGCAGTTTGGCCAGAACGTCGCTGACCCCGTTGCGGATGGTCTTCTCGGAGAGGCGCAGGCGGCGGGCGATGGATGCGTTGTCCAGGCCGGGGGAGATCAGGTCGAGCGTCTCTCGTTCCCGGTCGGTGAGGTGAGGTGAGGTGAGGTGAGGGAAGGGGAGATCGAGCGGCGGGCGGCACGGAGAAGTGGGACAGGACCCCTCCCGGTCCTCCGAACCGGGCACTGTCAGTGGTGGCTGCGAGGGTGAACGCATGGACCGTGATGAAGAGCAGTTGCTGCGCGGCCGGGTCTACGGCCACGACCACGACGACCCCGACCCGGGCCCGCGCCGCGGGCAGACATACGCCGAACTGGTGGGCGGGCCGCTGGACGGACTGCTGCTGGACATCACGAGTTGGCGGGCGGAGGAGTTCGACGAAGGAGCGGCTCTGCCCACCGAGCTGGGACGGTTCCCCGGCGGCCGGGCACTGTACGAGCCGGTGCCCGGCGGCTCCCGCACACCCGGTCCGGGGGTGAGCTGCCGCTTCCACCACTCCGGGGACACGCCCTGACGTGCGCTCCGACCACGAGCCGGACCACGCAGGCCAGGGCGGCCCTACCGCCCTGCCGGCCCTTCGGCTACAGCCTGTCCCGGTCAGGCACCCGGTGACGCACGCACGCGGTCGGCCTCGCGGCCGGGCGGGTACCCGCCCGGCCGCGAAGCGCGTACCCGCCCGGTGCGACGCAGCTGCTAGAAGGTGAGGTTCCAGGCGTCGATCCGCCCCGTGTCCTGCGAGGCGATGTCGCGGACGCGCAGTTTCCATGTACCGGACGCGGTCTCCGACGAGGCGTCGACGGTGTACGTCTTGACCACGTTGTCCGCGCCGTCGCCGTTGGCGAAGTCCTCGAGGGAGTAGACCGATCCGTCGGGGGCGACGAGGGACAGCACCAGGTCGCCGCGGTACGTGTGCTTGACGTCCACGCCGACCTTCAGCGCGGCCGGGGCGTTGCCCGTCACGCCGGTCACGGTGATCGGTGAGTCGACCGTGGCGTTGTCGGCGACCGTGACGTCGGTGGTGTTCTCGAAGTAGCGGCCGGGCTGCGGCCCGGTGCCACCGACGGCCTTCAGCGCGTCGACCTGGCCCTCCCCGAAGAAGGCGTTCTTGGCAGTGGTGCCGGTGCAGCGGCTGTCGGACGGGCACGCCGTGTCCGTGGCCTGGACTCCCAGCCGCGCGCGGAGATCGGCGGGGGTGGCGGCCGGGTCTGCACTCTTCAGAAGCGCGGCGACACCGGCCACATGCGGTGAGGCCATCGAGGTGCCGTTCATGTTCCCGTACTTGCCACCGGGGAGCGTGGAGTAGACGCCGGAGGCGCCGTCACCGCCCGGGGCCGCCACGTCGATGACGTCCCGGCCGAAGTTGGAGTAGGACGCCCTGATGTTCCCGTTGCCCATCGCCGCGACGGTCACGACGCCCGGCAGTTCCGTCGGGATGTCGACGCAGGCGTTCGTGATGGTGCGGTTGACGGGGGTGGAGTCGTTCGGGCTGGAGCTGTCGGTGCGCTTGTTCGCCAGGTCGTAGTTGGAGTTGCCCGCTGCGGCGACCTGGAGGGAGCCCTTGCCCTCCGCGTACTCCTGCGCCCGGCGCACACCCTCGATGATGGCGGCCTGGTCGGGATCGTCGGGGCAGTTGAACATCCACGGGTCGGTGTAGTAGCTGTTGTTGGTGACGTCGAAGCCGCGGTCACCGGCCCACATGAACCCGCAGATGGTGTTCTCGGCGAAGAACATGCTGGTGCTCGGCTCGGCGATGCGCACGGAGGCGATCTTCACGCCCGGCGCGACGCCGACCACTCCCTTGCCGTTCTTCGCGGCCGCGACGGTTCCCGCGACGTGTGTGCCGTGGGTGCCGACGTCACGCCAGGCACCGGCGCGGGTGTCGGCCTTGCCGTAGGCGCAGGAGACGGAGTCCGCCGCGTCGAAGTTGGGCGCGATGTCCTGGTGCCGTTCGTCCACTCCGGTGTCGAGAACACCCACCGTGACGGCAGGCGAGCCGGTGCTTACGGCCCAGGCCTTGTCGGCGTTGATCCTGGTCATGTCCCACCGCGCGGTCTCGGTGAGCGTGGTGGGCGACTGTGCGGGAGCACCCGGCAGGGTGGGGGAGTAGGCGTCCGCGGGAACGTCTGAGGTGCGCGTCGCGCCCACCTTCTGCACGCCCGCGACGGAGCGCATCGCGGTGGCGAAGTCGGCGGAGGAGGAGTGCGCGACCACCACACCGATCGTGTCGTAGTGCGCGAAGACCGAACCGCCGTTCGCCGTCACGGCGTTGCGTGCGGCCGAGGTGTCACCGGGAGCGGTGATGACGAGGTAGGAGCGGGTGCCGGCGGCCCATCCGGCGGCGGTCTGGGCGAGTGTGGCGGCGCGGGCCGTGGCCGGGCCCGACGGAAGGCCGGTGTCGACGTCGGCCGCGCCGGCGGGCGTGGCCAGCGCGAGGGCGGCTCCGACCGCGGCGACGGACAGCAGCGGCCGTCTGAGACGGCGCTGGGATATGCGGGGGGTTGTCACAGCATCCTCCGAGAGCCCGGGGCATGGGGGCGCCGACCGGGCCGTGGGCTGAATGGGTCGACGCAAGATCTCAGATGAGGGCATGACAAGGGAAGGGTTGGCGGCGCATCAATCACCCCACCCGGACAAGTAGTTGACGCCGCTCCGGATTGATCAAGGACACGCAGGGCACGACGTCCCGAACAGCGCCGGGCCTTCGGCCCTCCTGAGCACGGCGGTCCGCAGGCGTGCCGGGCACCACAAGCCGGCTCTGCCCCACCGCACGAAGCCTCCACCGCACGAAGCCTCCACCGCACGAAGCCTCCACCGCACGGAGCCTCCCACCGGACGGCGGCGACAGCCGGTGGGAAGCCGTCGCCGCCGACCGCGGGCAGGCGCTCGCGTCGGCAGGCGCAGGAGCGCGTCAGCGCTTCGTGTAGATGAAGCCCAGCTTGTCGACCTCGCCCCCGGCCCGCCCGTGGAACCCGGCGATCTGCCATCCCGACGGCGCTGTGCGCGTCACGCAGTCGGACGTGGTGCTCCCGCCGGACAGACTCCTGCCGAGGTTCGTGGTGAACCTGGCGGAGAAGATCCGCGTCCGGCCGTCCTTCTGGCCCCGGCACAACTGGGCGGAAGCGACGTACTCCCCGCTTCCCAGATCCAGAGACGACGCCGTGCCGCCGGTTCCGCCGTGACTGAGGACCTTGCCGTTGCCGAGCGTCATGCCGACGCCGTCGACGCGGGTGCCGCTGCGCAGCGAGAGGCTGACCGGGCGGGCACCCGCGGGTACGGCGTCGATGTCGGTGTAGTGGTCGCCGTGGGGCCCGCCGAACTGTTCGCTGAGCTGGAAGTCCGCGGCGCGCGACCAGGAGAAGTCCACCTTGATCGGGTCGTGGTCGGACAGCATGAGCCCGTCGTCGGTGAGGAACCTGGAGTGCTCGTTGTTGTAGGAGGTGGCGTTGAGTGACACGAGTTTGCTGTCGCGGTACAGGACCTTGTCCACGACTTCGCAGGTATTGGGCACGGTTGGGCCGGTCTGGTCGCAGACCAGGGCGTCGCTGCCCTTGGCGGGCGGTGTGCCGCCGCGGATGAGCTGGACCCAGGGGTCGGTCAGACCGTTGGCGGCGGCGAACTCGGCGATGGTGTCGCCGGAGCGCGTGTAGCGGGTGTTGGTGTCGCCCATGACGACGACCGCGTTCCCGGCCGAGTGGGTCTTGATGAAAGCCGTCAGCTGGTTGAGGTTGTCCGCCCGCGAGGCCAGGTCGCCGGGGTTCGTGCCGGCGTTGGTGTGCAGGTTGTAGAAGTCCACGTACACGCCCTCGGCGAGACGCTGACGGATGAACGTGAACCCCTTGGGCGTGAGGCAGTCACCGGAGTCGAACTGGCAGGACTTCCAGCGCACCCGCTCGAAGTCGTCGGTGTCGTACGGGAGCTTCGACAGGGTGTTGAGACCGCTGCCGATGCCCGCGCCCCCGCTGGTGGGGGTGCGGTAGGCGTGGGCCGTGTCGCCGGCGTAGAGAAAGGCGTGGTAGTTGAAGTCCTCCTGGACGTTGACCACGTCGTACGGCGCGATCCGCCGGCCGATTTCCGTGGTGGCGGGTTCGCGGGGGGTGGGTGCGCTGGAGATGCTCTCCGGCAGGCCCGCGACGTTGTAGGCGAGGACGCTGAAGGATCCGGACGCGGGGTCGGCGGCAGCGGCGGGGGACGTGTTCGTGATGAACCCGCCGATCGCGGCTGACGCCACCACGATGGAGGCTAGAAGTCGGCGCATGAACCGGAGCTCCTGACAACGGGGGGTGGAGGGCCGGAACTTACCGGTGGTAACCCGCTGTCGTGCATGGCTGGCGCAAGCGAGACCGAATCTTGACCGACGAGTCTGGACCAGGCCCACGGGAGGCCCGTGATCCATACCCGGCCCGTCCCGGCCCCGGAGCGATGCTGCGCGTTGTTGGCCGACGCAGGTTCCCGCAGCCGAGCGCTCGGGGGGGCCTCACTGCGGACGTGAGCGGAGTACGGAACAACAGCACCTGGTTGCCCGTTGAACGAACCGTGGGTGGGATGGGACGGTGTCCCCGGGCCTCACCATTCGCCCACAGGAACGATCGTTCGGCTGAAGCCCTGTGGAGCCATTCGCCGCGAGGCGACCGCCCTCCGTGCCCACCTCCGCACCGCCCCGGCCGTGATTCCCCCGTCCGGTCGGGGCTCCTCTCACTTCTCCAGCACGAAGACCGGTTTGTGGCCGGCGCGGCCGGAGGTCAGCACGTCGGGGATCTCGTCCCAGCCGTAGATCCCACTGGTGACCAGCTCCGGGTGGAGGGTGCCCGCGGCCACCGCCTCCAGGGTCGGCGTCATGTTCGGCCGCGCGTGGCCCTTGCCGTTGTGGAAGTGGACTCCGCGCTGGTACAGCGCGAGCATGGGTAGCTGGACGTCGTCGAAGTAGATGCCGACGCTGTTGACGTGGCCCTCCGGCATGACCGACAGCAGTGCCTTGCGCAGCCGTTCGGGGTTACAGCTGGCGTCCACGGCGAGGTGGAAGTCCTTTTCGCGTTTGCCGTGGATGTTGTGAACCTCCGCGCCGAGCTGCTCGGCGACCTTCATCCTGACCGGATCGTCGTCGTAGTAGACGGTGCGGGCGCCGGCACTGTGGACCGCGACGTCGACGCAGTACAGGCCGATGGAGCCGGTTCCACCGAAGACCGCGATCTTCGGGTCGGAGATCCCGGCCACGGTCGGCATCACCGTCTCCCAGCCGAGGGCGAGATTGTCGCCGATCGAGGCCAGGTGCACGGGGTCGACCCCGGCGGGCAGTCTGGCGAGGTTGAAGTCCGCGTAGGGGACGCGGATGAGTTCGTCGAACGTCCCGCCCCATGCCCCGTTCACGGGCAGGCCGTACTGGGCGTCGCCGTGGAGGAGACAGCGGGCGGGGTGTCCGAGCCTGCACTGCGCGCAGGTGCCGCACGCGATGTGCCATGCGACGCCGACGACGTCACCGACCGCGACGTCCGTGCAGTCGGGGCCGACCTCGGCCACCGTGCCCACACACTCGTGGCCGATGGGGAACGGGCCGAATCCGGAGAACGGCGTCTTGTCGTCGATGACATGGTGGTCGAGATCGCACGTCGTCGCCGCGAGCGGCCGCACGAGCGCGTCCGTGCCCTCGACGATGGTGGGGGCGTCGACCTCGTCGAAGCGCAGCTGCCCGGGCGCGACGAACATCAGACTGTTCATGGGAAAGCTCCTCGGTTGCATGGGGTCCCCGGACCGGGCCGACCGGTGTCGCCCGTCGGCCCCGTCTCGTGGTCGGTCAGACGGCGCCGGCGTCCCGGTCGCCGGCGGGCAGGGCGTCCAGGAAGACCATGTCCGGGGGCCCGGCCAGTGCCCGCGCCAGGGCGATACCGATCTCGCGCATGGCGGCGCCCTTCATGTGCGCGCCCAGCGCCTCGCGTGAGGCCCACTTCTCGATCACGACGAACTCGCCGGTCGTGCCTGACTTGCGGTGCAGCGCGTAGAGCAGGCACCCGGGTTCGGCGTGCACCGCGGGCAGCGCCGCCGTCAACGTCTTCTCGATCAGCTCTTCTTGACCCGGCTTCGCGACCATCGTCGCCACCAGGACCACCGGCTCGGACATGGGTACACCTCTCTCGATATGACACTCGTTATAATCATGTCAGATGTGCGGGCCGCTGGTCACAGCGACTGGTCGCATCTCGGTTCGGCGGCCGATGCGCCATCGGCGCCTCTTCAGTCCAGGGCAGCGAAGGCGGCATTGACGTACTGGTACGTGCGGTCGCTGCCGAGCAGCCCGGTGCCCATGCTGTTCATGACGTACGAGATCGCTGCCCGGCGTTCGGTGTCGATCACCACCACCGATCCACCCCACCCGGTCCAGAAACAAATCCGTCCCGGTGGGAGATACGGCACCGCCGGGGACGGCAGTCCGAACCCGATGCCGAAGCGCAGGTGCGCTCCGAGCACGAAGTCCGGCCCGTCCGTCTGCCGGCGGAAAATGAGGTCGATGGTGCGCGGCGACAGCAGGCGCACGCCGTCGAGCGTCCCGCCGCAGGCGATGACGGAGTGAATCCTGGCGAGCGACCGGGCGTTGCCATGGCCGCTCGCCGCGCCGATCTCGGCGCGACGCCACTCGGGACGCCACGACTCCTCGGCACCCCCCAGGGGACCGGTGAAGGTCTTCATCGCCACACCGTCCGGATCGGCGCCGGCGAGATCACTCGACCGGAACGGCGGCGGTACGACATCGGCGACCCTGCCGAACTCGGAGTCCCGCAGGCCGATGTGGAAGTCGGCGCCGAGCGGACCGGCGATGTCCTCGGCGACGAACCGGCCCAGGCTGCGCCCGTCGACCCGCCGGACCAACTCGCCCACCAGATGCCCGTAGTTCAGCAGGTGGTACCCGGACGCCGTGCCCGGGGCCCACCACGGCGCCTGCTCGGCCAGCCGGGCCGTCGACGTCGGCACGTCGCAGACGTGCGCGACGGTCACCGGCCGGTCCCACCCCGAGACGCCGGAGCTGTGCGACAGCAGGTGCCGGACCAGCACGCCCTCCTTGCCGCGCGCGGCGAACTCCGGCCAGTACCGGGCCACCGGGGCGTCGACGTCGAGCAGCTCACGCTCGACCAGGAGCAGTGCCGCCAGGGACGTGACCGTCTTCGTGCACGACCAGACGTTGGTGATCGTGTCGCGCCGCCACGACGTCGTACGGCCCTGGTCGGCCCACCCACCCCACAGGTCGACCACCGGCTCTCCGTCGACCGTGACCGCGATCGAGGCGCCGAGTTCGTCGCCCGCGTCCAGGTTCTCGGACAGTCGCGCGGCCACCTCCGCGAAACGCTCGTCGTACACTCCGTCCAGATCCGCCATGGTCAGCCTCCCGGCCGGGTGTCGTCGCCGGCCGGCCGCACCGATGCGCGAGGCACGCCGTGCAACTCGCGGCCGAGGCTCGCACGTGCGATGTCGAGGGTGTCCAGCAGATACGTCTGGTGCATCCGCCACGGGGTGCGGTGGCCCTGCCGGGGGAAGCCCTGGACGCCCCGCTGGACGTAGCCGGACGCCAGCTCGATCATGGGCTGCTCCCGGACGCCACGCTCCGCGGGCGGGGTGACCGCGGCGAGGTCCGCGCGGCGCATGTGATTGAGGATGCGGCACAGCAGCCGCGCCGTGAGATCCGCCCGCATGGTCCAGGACAGGTTGACGTAGCCGAAGCAGAGCGCGAAGTTCGGCACGTCGCTGAGCATGGTGCCCCGCCACAGCAGGTGACGTGAGGGCTCGACCGGCTCGCCGTCGACGCTCACCGCGACGTGGCCGAACGCCAGCATGCGCAGCCCGGTCGCCGTCACCACGATGTCGGCCGGCAACACTCTGCCCGACCGCAGCCGCACGCCCTCCGCGACGAAGCGGTCGATGTGATCGGTGACCACCTCGACCTCCTCGCGCTTGATCGCCTTGAACAGGTCCGCGTCGGCCGTGATGCACACCCTCTGGTCCCACGGCGCGTACGACGGGGTGAAGTGCTCGCGCACCGCCTCCTCGCCGATCCGTCGCGTGGCGGCCTTGGTCAGCAGCGTCCGCGCGCGGTCCGGGAAGCGCCGGCAGTAGTGGTAGAAGCCGTTGGAGAAGGCGGCGTTGCGTGCCCTGATGACCCGGTGCGCCGGCCCGGCGGGCAGCCGCCGTCGGACGCGGGCGGCGAACCGGTCGCGCAGCGGCAACGCGCTGATCCAGGTCGGTGTGCGCTGCAGCATGGTCACCTTGGCCGCGTCGCGGGCCATCGCGGGGACGATGGTGATCGCGGTGGCGCCGCTGCCGATCACGACGACACGCTTGTCCGTGTGCTCGAGCCCCTCGGGCCAGAACTGCGGACGCACCACCGTCCCGGCGAAGGACTCGATGCCCGGGAACTGCGGGTCGTGCCCGCGCTCGTAGTCGTAGTAGCCGGTGCACAGGTAGAGGAACGAGCAGGTCACGGTGGACCGCCGCGGCCCGTCCTCACCCCCGTGCTGCTCGACGGTCACACTCCAACGGGCCGTCTCGCCGGACCAGTCGGCCGCGACCACCTTCGTGGCGCTGTGGATGTGGCGGTCGATGCCGAACCGTTCCACGGTGCGCCGCAGGTAGTCGAGGATCTCGTCCCCGTCGGCCATGGAGTTCTCACCGGTCCAGGGCTGGAAAGGAAAACTGAGCGAGTAGATGTCGGAGTCCGCACGGACTCCCGGATACCGGAACAGATCCCACGTCCCGCCCAGGGACTCGCGGGCCTCCAGCACGGCGTACGAGCGATCGGGGCACTGTGACTGCACTCGGAACGCGGCGTCGATCCCGGAGATGCCCGCGCCGACGATCAGTACGTCGACATGACCGGGCAGTGAGGCGGGGCGGGGGGTACTGGTCATGGCACCCGAGTATGGAAGCGCCCCGAAGACGCCGCTTTGCCCTGGGCGACAAATTTAACTCCGCGCGACATGCGATGCGGTGGATGCGCACCTGGCGTCACGGCGAACCTGTGTCGGGGTCCTGCCGAACCAGCGGCGCGCCGCACGCGTGAGGGCAGCCTGTCCGGCCAGCTCCACCAGTGACGCGATCTGGGAGAACGGCATGTCGGTCCCCGTCAGCAGCCGGTGCGCCGCGTTCTTGCGGACGTCGTCCACGATCGCCTGGAACGAGGTGCCCTCCTGCGCGAGTCGGCGCTGCAACGTGCGCGGGTGCATGTGCAGCCACTTGGCGATCAGATCGATCCGCGCCGGGACCGTGCCCAGGGCGCGGTTGACCGCCGACCGCACCGTGGTCACGACGCTCTCACGCGGATCGGTGTAGTGCGCCTCCAGGTACTCCACGACCATCCGCCGCAGTTCGGGATTGACCGGCGTCGACATCGGCTGTGCGAAGAGCTTCGTGGGCACCCGCAGCAGGGCGCGACCGGTGTCGAAGCGGACCGGCGCGCCGAAGAAGTCGGTGTACACCGACTCGTCCGCGAGCGGGGGATGGGGCAGGTGGACCCCGAGCAGCTCGTACCCCCCGCTCATGGTGATGAGATTGCGGTGCAGCAGCCCCAGACCGGCGTCGATCGTCTGCGGCTCGTACGGGATGTCCGGATGCAGCATCCGGTATTCGACGGCCCCCACCCCCGCGTAGTGTTCGGGATCCTGCGTCCGCGACAGACGAATGCCCTGGTTGTGCACGTACAGGAACCGCGACGCGCAGTCCAGCCCCTCTCCGACGGTGTCGCAGTTCCCCACCGCCAGAGCCAGCGGGCCGAGCATCGACATGTCCTGGTACGCCGCCAGGCGCAGCCGAGATCCGGGCAGTTGAATCTCCTCGTGGCCCTTCGCAGGATCCGCCCTGCCGTCACCGTCGGCAACAGGCCTTGCTCGGAGTTCAGATCGGAGGGCGAAACACCGAACTCGGCCAGTAGCGCCTCCCCGTCGCCACCGAGGTCGTCGATCAGACGATCGATGCCGCGGATCGCGGCGGCCCGGATCTCCGTCTGCATGCGTCAACCGTTTCGTCGGGGCCGGAGTCGCGCGTACGACCTTCCAGCGCTGGGTGCGCTGTCATGCCTCTTCCTCGAGGCCGGGGAACAGTGCGCGGGTCCGGTCGGGGTCGGGGGTGATGAAGACAGCGTCCGCTGTGACCAGGTCTGTGGAAGGGTCCGCCTGGGTGGTGATGGTCCCGGCCGCGAAGATCTTGCGCTTGTCCGTGCCGGTGACGCGTCCGACGATGCGCAGGGGTGTCTCCAGCGGGATGGGCTGGTGGTAGCGCATCTGGAGGGAGACGGTCAGACCGGGCGTTCCGGCGGCGGTGCAGGCCTGGCCCATGAGTTCGTCCAGGAGCATGGCGCTCATGCCGCCGTGGCCGTAGCCGGGCGGGCCTTCGTGGGCGATGCCCAGCGTGCAGTGACCGATCAGGCCGTCATCGGTGGGCGTGATGCGCACGGGCGGGGCCAGCGGGCTGCCTGCTCCGACAACGGGGCTGTACATCCTTGGTCCCCCGGGGAACCCGTCCACTTCGGGGATCTCCGTTCGGGCGCGCCGTCGCCCGGTCAGCTGGCCGGTGACGTGACGGACGCCGTCCGCCACGCGGTGGAGGGTGTCGGCCGAGGCGGCGGTGCGGACCGTGGCTTCCACCAAGGCGCGCAGTTCGTGTCCCAGGCGGGTGATGGCCGCCTGCTGCTGCTCCAGGTGCTCGGCTCCCGCAGCTGCGGGCGGTTCGGCGAGGGGTATGTGCATCGGGCTTCTCCGGGCGTGGGGGGCGAGGTCCGGGTGGTGTGGTCAGCCGTCCGCCCGGACGAGGACGGGCTTGAGGGACGTTTGTCGGTCCGTCTCGATGACGCGGCAGGGTTGTGAAGTCGCTGAAGGAGACGATGGCGTAGGCTATGACAATCGTTATAGCAAAGTTCGGGAGGGGTTCCGGGTGAGCGAGTCCAGTCCGTCGGCGCGCGATCGGATCGTGGCGGGTGCGGCAGACATGATCAGTAGGCGTGGTCTGAACGCGACGAGCATTCGCGAGACGGCCAAGCACGCCAGGGCGCCGCTGGGTTCGACGTACCACTACTTCCCCGAGGGCAAGCAGCAGTTGGTCACCGAGGCCGTGCGCTACACCGGCGAGTGGACCGCGCGCAGCCTGCGCAAGGAGTTGCAGGCCGGTCCGGTCGCCGGTCTGCAGGCCTTCCTCGCTCTGTGGCGCAAGATCGTCGTCGACAGCGATTTCCGGGCCGGTTGCCCCGTCCTCGCGGTCTCCATCGAGGAGCCGGCCGCCGGCCGGACGTCCGCCGCCCTCGCGGCGGCCGCCGACGTCTTCACCACATGGGAGGGACTGCTCGCCGACTCCCTGCGTGAGCACGGTGCCGAGCCTGAGCGGGCGGCGAACCTCGCGACGCTCATCGTCGCGGCCGTCGAGGGAACGGTGGCCATGTGCCGTGCCAAGCGCAGCACCGAGCCCCTCGATCGCACCGCCGAGCAGTTGCGGACGCTCATCCTCGCCGCGGTCGAGGACTGACCCGGGCTCGCGCTCGACAGCCCGGAGTTCAGGCGCCCAGTGCGGCACGGACCGCCATGACCCGCTCCTCCGTGAACACTCCGCTCTGAAGCAGCGGCAGGATCGACAGCACACCGCCGGACGAGCCCCAGCTGCCCTCGTCGATCACCCGGAAGTTGACCCACCAGCCCGGGGCCGGCTTGTCGAGACCGCAGGCCGCCGCCAGCGCGGCCAGCACGCGCTCGATGACCTCGGCCCGCACCTCCGGCTGCCAGGCCGCGTCCATGACCGCGAGATCGATCACCATGACGTCGAGTCCGGGGTCGGCGTCCGCCAGTAGCTTGCCGCCGATGGCCATCATGTCCCGCTCGCGTTCGACGAAGTGCACCTGGAAACCGGGCCGCGCGGCCGGAGCGAACCGGCCCACCTCGGGCACCAGTACCGCGTCCGTCAGCGTCTCGGCCAGCTCTCGGCGCTGCGCCAGGCTCAGGCGCCCCTTGGGCGTGTTCACGGTGATGATGGTCACGGCGTCCTCCTATGACAGTCGTTATGAACGGCAGTGTACCCGCCTCTATAACGACTGTCATAGGGATGGGCCGCCAAGGGGGTGGTGCGCGGCAGGCCAATGACTGGAAGGCCGGCTGGGACGCAGGCGTCAGTCGCTGATCACGGGGCTGCGGTGGAGCCACTCGCTGCCGTGTGCCGCCTGGTGCATGAAGGCGGCCACGTCCGCGCGGCTGATGGTCGGGTTGCCCTTCATCGGCAAACGGTCATCCGCGCTGTACGTGCCCTTGGCGGGTCCGTGGGTCAGCCGGGTCGGGTAGACCACGGTCCAGTCCAGCCCGCTGGAGCGGATGCGGTCGTCCGCGATCCGCTTGTCCGCGTAGATCGACCGCAGCAGGGTGCGGAAGATCGTCTTCTGGGCGGCGCTCGACCGGTCGAACGTCTCACCGACGCCGAACGACGACAGCCACACCAGGCGGGAGATACCCGCTTCCTTGGCCGCGCCGATCACTGCCGCCGAAGCCTGCGTGAAGAGGCCGTCGGCGCGCACCGAGCTGCCTCTGCCGAGCGCGGAGACGATCGCGTCCTGCCCGGCCGCGGCGGCGACGATGTCGCGGTGCGAGGTGGCGTCGCCGGTGAACGGCGTGACCTTCTCGGTCAGGTCGCCCAGAGCCGATGGGTCGCGTACGAGGGTTGTGACCGAGTCGCCGGACCGCAGGGCCAGGTCGACGACATGGCGACCCGTGGGCCCGGTCGCACCGAGGATGAGCAGTTTCATGGCAAGGGGATCTTCCGTGAGCGGGCGGGGGCCGGGGTGGCGTACGTCTGTGGCGTCGGCGGCCGCAGGTGTACCGCGACGACAGGCAGCCGAACCGGATAGCTGTCCGTTACCGCGAAGGTAGCGGACATGTGTCCGGTTAGCAAGGCGGGATTCCGGTATGGCGGGGACGGAAGTATCCCGGCGCCTCCGGCCTTCCTGCGGCTCCGGCCGCTCCTTTCCGGCCTGCCTCCCAGATCCTTGCCCGACCGGACAGCAGCCTGCCGGCTTCCCCTGCCGGGGTCCGCTCACGTCGGAGGCACCCGCACCGCCGGGTGTTTGCAGGTCTACGGCCAGATGCCAGCCGCCAGGCTCACCATCGAACGGTGGCCAGAGCACCGCAGGTGAACCTGATCACCACTGGTGTCAGGAGCCGATTGCTGCCCGATGTGTTCGTGATGAAGCTGTGGATCCGCCATGCGGCATCACGGTAATTGCATGCCACCAGCACAGCGGCGACCCAGAAGGCCAGATTCCAGCCAACCCCAGCCCACCCACTCATGACTTCTCTCCTCGGCGCCGTCGAACCCTCAGCGCCGTCGAACCCTTGGCGCACGCTGTTCAGGCCGCTCCGACAGCCGGCCGAGCCCGTCAGCCCGCCAGGGTTTGGCGGGACGGCCTCCGTGATGACGTACGCCGCGACGGTCAAGCGTCGAGGTGAACCGTCAGGCTCAGGCCAGGGACTCGAAGTACGCCTTCTGTGCCGGGTAGTAGTCCTCGAAGTCAGGCCGTGGCCCGCCCGTGCGCGCGGCGGTGAGCATGTCCAGGTAGTACTCCCAGCCCGGGCCGGTCTCGCCGAGGTGCTCTGTCGAGGCGAGATGCTGGACCAGGCGGAGTTCGGTGGTGCCGTCGGATTCGGCCAGCAGCAGCTCCATCGACCAGGAGCCGGCCTCGTCCTCCATCGAGACGGCGAGTCGGCGCGGTGGTTCGCAGGCTTCGATCCGGAGTGGGCACCAGGGCGCCGACTCCTCGAAGGCCAATTGCACCTCGACAGTGCTGCCGGGCGCCGCCTGGCCGCGCCACGGGCCGAACCAGCGGGCAGCGCGCTCCGGCTCGGTGACACTCGCCCAGACGTCGTCGGCGGGGGCGCGGTAGGTGCGGGTGAGGACGAGGTCGTACCCCGTAGGCGTGGGGATGACTCGTCCGGTGGGCTCAAGGGTCATGCCGTGTCCTCCTCGGCGTGGCGTGCGGTGTGCCGATCGTCGGTGTGCTCAGCCCGACTGCGGTCCCGGCGGGTGCGGTAGACCTCGGTCTCCAACGCCGCAAGACGCTGCGACCAGCCGACACGCTGGGCGTCGAATTGAGTGAGCCAGGCGGCGAGGTCATTCAGCGGGGAGCGGACGAGCGAGTAGCGCCGATGGCGTCCGATCTGCTGGTCCTCGACCAGGCCGCTCTCCCGCAGTACGCGCAGATGGCGGCTGACCGCGGGCCGGCTGATGGCGAACCGGGCAGCGATGTCGCCTGCCGTCAGCGGGGTGGCGCGCAACATCATCAGGATCTCCCGGCGCACGGGATCGGCGATGGCGTCGGCTACCTCGCTCAGTGCGTCCACACCAGAAGCGTAACCTATAGGTTACGCATCATGGTGGCCGACCCCGCGGTCCCCTCCACGAGGTCCGTCAACACGCCGATGTCCGAGCGCGATCGCCGTCCGGAGACCGGCGCCGACCCTCCTGACACGACGGCGGCCGGTGCACTCCGGTACCTCGGTGGGTCCGTCCTCCGCCGCACGGCGGAGGACGGACCGCCGCTGCGCACGACGCGCGGCTGCCGTGGTCCTGGACAGCATGTGGTCATGACCGCAGCCACCGCTTCTGTCCCCGCCGCGCCCGTCTGGGCCCGCCGCGCCGCCCATGCCATGGCGCTGTGCGCCGTCCCGTCCGGCCTGTGGCGCATCGCCATGGCGTCCGGGATCTATGTCGGCTACAGCGACCAGGTCCTGAGGGACGCGTACGACATTCCGGGATGGGGGATCGCGTACGTCGTCAGCCTCTCCGTCTTCACCGAGCTGGCCGCCCTGTTCCCGCTGCTCCTCGTCAGCGACCGGTGGCGGCCGCTGCGGCCCAGGACCCTTGCCGCGCTGGCCTGGACCGCGTCGGCCGTCCTGGTCCTGGTGGCACTGTGGCAGCTCGTGATCGCCTTCACCGTCGAGAGCCGGACGTACATGTCGAGCGGCACGGCACAGACCGTCTGGGGCCTCGCATTCGCTCCGCTGGTCGCCGTCCCGGTCCTGATGACCGCGGTGACATGGTCGTACGCAAGCCGGCATCGGGCCCCTGGCCGGAGCGGCTAGGCCGTGTCACAGGTAGCGGGTGAGTCCTGGGCGAAGAGTTCTTCGACCAGTTCCATACAGCGCAGGCGGGCTTGGGAGAAGTCGTACGGCATCTTGCCGACGGCTTCGAACGCGCTCATGGAGTCAGCCTCCCGCCTGCCTGAGCTGAGGTCGGCCTCGTCCTCGCCGTCATCGGCGGTAGTGGCGTGCAGAGTGTCCCAGGCGTCGAAGAGGGCATCGTCGTCCTCATCCAGGCCGGACTCCTCGATGACGGTCTGGAGGGCGCTTTCGAAGGCGTGCCGCTCGACGGCCACTTGAGCCACCCGTGGATCATCGACGGCGACGCTGTCATCGAGTGCCTCCTCGGCGTCGTCGATGCGGTCGGATTCCTCCCGCAGAGTGGGATGCGTGGCCAGGGCGACGAAGCGGGTGGCCTGGACGGCCGCGCCGAGCGGGCCGAAGATCCGCTCAGTGACCAGCAGACTGTCCAGGTCCGTCTGACGCAGGGAGCCCTCGGGCAGGCCCTTGAGGCGTTCGGTGACGAAGTCGGAGAGCAGGCCCATCCGGCTGCCTTGGGTGCGCATCCGCTGCACGGCGGTCCGTTGCCGCCGCAATTCCGCCTCCTGCTCGGCGAGGGTTTCCTCCAGCCGCTCCAGGATGCCCGCGATACCTTCTCCGCTGTCCGCACCGGCGGAGGCCGTGCCGGTGGTGAAGGCGTCACGGATGTCGTCCAGGGCGATCCCGGCGTCGGCCGTCTTCCTGATCCACAGCAGGCGGATCATGTCCTCGTACCCGTAGCGGCGGCGGTCATCGCCGCCCCGCTCAGGCTCGGGGAGCAGCCCGATCTCGTGGTAATGGCGAATCGCCCGTGGCGTGATGCCGGCGAAGGCCGCCGCGTCACCGATCTTGACCTTGCGGGGTGGCATGAAGGACGAATGCACGAGCAGGGACCTTTCCTCAAGGCATCGGGACGTAAGTCCACCGGACCACATGCCGCTACGGAAGGTGCAACCTCATACACGCCGCTCCGCCCTGTGCCAAGAAATGCGTCCTTCCTCCGTAATGATCGCAGGGCCGTCCTTTCCTGCTGTGGCATCCGCACGACGGCAGGCTGAGGGTTCACAGCCACTGATGACTCGCCGCGACCTGAACCGTCGCCTCGAACCGAACCGCAAGCACGCCAAGGCCGGTGAAACCAAGGTGCCTTGGCGTGCATCAGTCGGGTACCGTGCGGGCCATGTCGAGTCCTGAGTCAGACAGGGTGGGGGCTTTCGGTCACGCCGTCAGCCCCCTGAACCACTGAGCTCGTAGCCCTGTCGTCGCGCCGCATTCTGCGGCCGGGCGCGAGTATGTCCGTAGGGCTGGCCGCGGTGACGAGATGACCTTCTCGTGCTTCTCTCACCCCGGAGCCACTCGATGCCTCTCCCGCTGTATCTGCTTGCCATAGCGGTCTTCGCCATGGGCACCTCGGAGTTCATGCTCGCCGGCCTCCTGCCGGACATCGCCTCGGATCTCGACGTCACAGTCGGGACAGCAGGCACGCTCACCTCGGCCTTCGCGGTCGGCATGGTCGTCGGTGCTCCCCTTGTGGCCGCGCTTGCCCGCAACTGGCCCAGGCGCTCCAGCCTTCTCGCGTTCATCCTCACTTTCGCGGCAGCTCACGCCGTGGGCGCCATCACCACCAGCTTCCCGGTCCTGTTCGCCACCCGGGTCGTCGCCGCGCTCGCGAACGCAGGGTTCCTCGCCGTCGCTCTGACGGCTGCAGCCACACTGGTCTCACCCGACAAGAAGGGACGTGCGCTGGCCGTGCTGCTGTCGGGCACGACGGTGGCCACGATCGCCGGTGTCCCCGGCGGGTCGGTACTCGGCACGGTGCTCGGCTGGCGGGCCACATTCTGGGCTGTCGCCGCTCTCTGCCTGCCAGCCGCTCTCGGCATCGTGCAGGCAATACCGGCCGGCCGTGTGCAAGAAGAGGCGACTGGCGGGCCGGCATTGCAAGCAGAGCTCGCCCAGCTCACAAGGCCGCCATTGATGCTGATGATGCTGCTCGGCGCGCTGGTGAACGCAGCCACGTTCGGCAGCTTTACCTTCCTCGCCCCCGTCGTGACCGACACCGCCGGGCTGGGCGAGTTGTGGATCTCTGTCGTTCTGGTGCTCTTCGGCGCCGGTTCCTTCGCCGGGGTCACCGTCGCCGGCCGGCTGTCCGACCAGCGTCCCGGTCTGGTCATCGCGGTCGGCGGCCCGCTGCTGCTCATCGGCTGGCCGGTCCTGGCGGTGCTGGCCAACGAGCCGGTCGCCCTGTTCACCCTCGTGTTCGTGCAGGGCGCCCTGTCGTTCGCGCTGGGCAGCACCCTGATCACACGGGTCCTCTACGAGGCCGCGGAAGCCCCCACCATGGCCGGGTCGTATGCGACCGCGGCACTCAACGTCGGCGCCGCCATCGGCCCCCTCATCGCCGCAACCACCCTCAGTACCGCGGTCGGCAGCCTCGGGCCGCTGTGGGCAAGCGGGCTCCTGGTTGCCATCACACTGCTCATCACATTCCCCTTTCGCACTGTGGTCGCGGCCGCCCGTAGCGCCGAGATGTTCCCGTGACACATGCGAACACCCTCCTGAACATGAGGGACGCCGAAGGCTCATCGAACGCTGCCGCAGCCGTCTGATCGCCCACATGGCAGCTGACCGATCGCCCACACGGCCGCCGAGGCCGGCGTCTCCCGCGCCTGCCTGTCCAAGTGGAAGAACCGCTACGACCAGTACCGGCGAGGCCGGGCCGCGGGACCGCTCCAGCGTCCCGCACTCCTCACCGGCCCAGACCCCGCCCGACGTCGTCTTCGCGATCGCGCAGGTTGTGCACCTGCCGGCCGCCGCCATCGAGAAGTGCCGGGACCTGTTCCCGATGACGGCATCCCGGACGCACCACCTACCGCGTGCTGCTCACCCGACGGCCCGGCCTCACTTCAGGTGTCGGTCCAGGAAACGGCATCCGTCCTCCAGCTCGAACCACGGGGTGCCGGTGTGCCCTCCCGGATTGGCGTGCAGCGTCTTCTCCTTGCTGCCGAAGGCGTCGAACAGGTCCAGGGCCCGTTGCCGAGGGTTCCCCTCGTCGTCCCACTGCAGCAGGAACAGCAGCGGAACGGTGACCTGCCGGGCCTCCTCGCGCTGGGCACGGGGCACGTACCCCCCGGCGAAGAAGCCTGCGGCCGCGATGCGCGGTTCGACCACCGCCAGCCGAATGCCGAGGGCGGTCCATCCCCCGGAGTACCCGACCGGGCCGCCGATCCCGGGCAGTTCGAGGAGGGCGTCCAGAGTGGTCAGCCATTCCGGGACCGCGTTCTCGACCAGCGGGCCGATGAATGACTCGAAGATCTCGTCGGCCGGCTCGCCGGTGTGCAACGCCCGCCGGAGCTCGGCACGGGCTTGCTCGTCCGCGGCGGAACGGGGACGGTCACCGCACCCGGCGGCGTCGATGGTGGCCACCGCGTAGCCGCGCGCCGCGGTGTACCGGGCCCGGGCCACCAGCCGGGGCTGCGCCTTGGGGAGGCCGTTGTTGTGGGCCATCAGGACCAGTGGGGCCTGTGCGGATCCAGGCGTCCACAGGGTGCCGGGGATCTCGTCGAGGGTGAATTCGCGCTCGAGGACCCCGTCGTCGAGGCGCTGTTCGGAAGTGAATTGCACGGTCGTGCCTTTCGGGAGGGCGCGTGAACGGCGCTCCCGGACGACCTATCGCCCGACCGTGACCCCGGAGGGGAGCACCCATGTCGACACTGCGTTCACGGGTACCACCTCCTCGTTCTCTCGCACGGCCTCCGGGAGAGTAGCAACGGTCGCCATGGCCCGCCACCGGTTATCGCGCAGACTCCATGACCGGATCCAAGCCTCCGGGTACCTCGGCGAGGAGTGCCGCCGCGTTGTCCGCACACCTGACACGAGCACTCTCTTCACGAGGAGCATCCATGCGGTCAAGGGGCAGAACCGTCGTGGGAGCGCCGACCGCCGACCCGCAGCACCGCCTGGACGCACGCGGTGCCCCGCCGGTCCTGGTGTCCAACGCGTTGCACGACCCCGCCACCGGCTACCCGTGGGCGGCAGGCTCCTCACCTACGAGGGCCACGGCCAGGCAACGTCACCAGCGGACCGTGCATGGAGGACGCCGTGGACGGCTACCTCACCGACCTGGCCGTCCCGCCCGGACTCGGTCAACGCGGCGGGATCGCCGCCTCGGCCGCTGCCTTGATCCGGGCCGCGAAGGCGGGCGCGTCCTTGCGGGCGGCGGTGAGCGCCAGGCCGACGAGCAGCTTGCCGAGTCCGTGGCCCTCCAGAACGTTGTGGAGACGGACCCGCGTCCTGCCGTCGGCCAGCGGCTCCAGGTCGTAACCGCCCTCGGTCACCGCCACGCTGTTCTTGGACACCTCGGTCCACCGCATCCGCGCCGGGGCTTCGAGCTCGGTGATACGGAGCTCCCTGGCCGTCTTCACCCCGGCGTCCTTGACCGTGCTGCGGAAGACCGTTCCCACGACGGTCGGCGTCTGCGGAACCCGCTCGATCCTCAGCACACGGGGGCTGAACTGTGGGTCGTTGCGCCCGTCGGCGAGGTAGTCGAACACTGCCTCGATGGGCCGGTCGATCTCTGTGGTCGCTTCGAACTGTCCTGACATGAGGGCTCTCCGGGCACTTGGTCCGCGCGGTCGTGAAGGGCCGTCAGTGCGTCCTGCCGTAACGGCATCGAGACCCTACGGGAGCGCCGTGCATCCCGCGAGGCGAGAAGCGGGCCATCGGTGTTCCGGCCCGGAGCGATCAAGGAAGCCCCCGGAGCGATCAAAGAAGCCTGGGTACGGTTCGCGCCACCGCGTCGGACGTCGCGTCGCCCGTCGTTCCGGGGCAGCGAGCACGATGATCGGTCAAGAGGCCACCCGGGCGGCTGAACCCGATGCGTTGGCGCGTCCGTTCCGGTCCCAGGTGCTCCTGCTGCCGCTCAGTGCGTCCTTGGCGTGCGCTCGGTCCCATGACGCAATGGGTGTCCACGTCGTGCTGGAGCAGCCTCCCGCCCTCCCCACCGTACGGCGAGCGCCCCGCCCGGTTTCCCGGGCGGGTTTACCGAAGACGTACGCCGTGTAGCGCGTGACGCGCCCGATGGCCTGGTGAGCCCGGACGACGGCGATGACCTCGTCCCACTCGCGGGCGTCGAGCTCCCTCAGGCCGGGCCACCGCACGCACAGGGCCCGTCGGCCGGCCCGGGTGGACGCGAAGCGGGCGAACAGGGCGGAGAGTTCGGCCGCCCTGTGGAGCACGGGAGTCGTCCAGTCGAGGATCCGGTACGTGCCGAAGCCGGCGGCGGATGCCATCAGTGGGTACCGCTCGCACGGTTCGATGTCGTCGAAGCGCCAGGTGCGGCGTACGAGGCCGTTCGGGTCGAGGGTCTCCATCGGCTGATCCATGCGGGACGTGACGTCCACGAGGACGAGCCGCCCGCCGGGGCGCAGCAGTCGGAAGCTGTCGCTCAGGAACGACTCACGGCCTTCATGGCCGAAGTGAAAGGCGGCTTCCAGGCAGTGCACGCAATCGAAGGAGCCGTCCTGGAGCGGAATGTCCGCCGCCTGCCGTGGCAGAGCCGTCGCGTCGGCGACGGCGAAGCGCGCGCCTGAGCGGCTGCCGAAGCGGCGACGGGCCCGGTCGATCTGCGAGGGCTGGATGTCCACCCCCAGTGCCCGGCATCCGGCGGCGCCGAGCCGCGCCGTGGTGTCACCGCGACCGCACCCGGCATCCAGGACGAGCTGCCCGGGCCGGGCATTCAGCAGTCCCAGCGACCGGCGGGCCAGACGGCGCTGGAAGAACACCGGCCCCGCCAGGGCCGCGACCGGAAGGGTGGGCAGCGTGAAGTAGCCGATGTTGGCCAGGTCGCCCCAGCCGAGGTGCTTCAGGACCCGGAAGAGCACGCTGTCGTCGCTGTAGGCACCGGCGAGGCTGCCGCTGTCGCCCATCCCGCACCCCCTGCTTCCCATGGGACACATCTGTGGCCCGCTGCCTGTGTCACCGCCCCGACCTGTATCTACACTGAGCTCATTGGGGATGTCCGTGACATACCGGAACCATCATGCGTCATCAGCGGATGCTCGTACCGGTCCTCGCCCTGGTCCTCGTGATGGTGCCCGCGACCTCCGCGCAGGCACAGGGTGAGGAAGTCCCGCGCGGGCCCACGTTCGCCGCGCGCGCCCTGCAGGCGCTGATCGACGGTATCCAGTTCGGAGTGATCATCGCGATCACATCGGTGGGACTCTCGCTGATCTTCGGCACCATCCACCTGATCAACTTCGCGCACGGTGAGTTCGTCACCATCGGCGCCACCTTCGCCTTCTTCCTCAACGTCTCCCCGGCCGGTCCCGGGTGGCATCTGATCCCCGCAGCCCTCGCCGCGGTGGTCTTCGGCGCCCTGCTGGGCGGCGCGGTCGATCGCGGCATCTGGCGCCCGCTGCGGGCCCGGGGCACCGGGCTGATCAACATGTTCATCGTCACCATCGGACTCTCGCTGCTGCTGCGCCACGTCGTCCTCGTGCTGTACGGAACCCGTCCCGCCTCCTACGCGCAGTACGACATCCAGAGCACGATCGACCTGGGTCCGGCCGGTATCACCCCGCGGGACCTCACCGTCACCCTGCTCGCCGTGCTGGTGCTTCTCGGCGTCGCCGCGCTCCTGCAGAAGACACGGATCGGCACGGCCGTCCGGGCCGTCTCCGCCAACCGCGACCTCGCCGAGGCGTCGGGCATCGACGTCCAGCGGGTGGTGCTGTTCGTGTGGATGCTCGGCGGCGGACTGGCCGCGCTCGGCGGGGTCTTCTTCGGCCTGGTGGAGATCGTCACCTGGGACATGGGCTTCAAGCTCCTGCTGCTCATGTTCGCGGGGGTCATCCTGGGCGGCCTCGGCTCCGCCTACGGTGCGATGGTCGGCAGCCTCGTCATCGGCATCGTCGCCCAGATGTCCACCCTGTGGTTCCCGGTCGACCTGCAGTACGCGTGGGCGCTGCTCGTCCTCATCCTCGTCCTCCTCGTCCGGCCGCAGGGCATCCTCGGCCGGGCCGAACGCGTCGGGTGAGGGGTGTGCCATGGACTTCTCGGCCATCGTCTCCGACGCCCTGCGTTCGGGAATCGGCCCCATCGCCGCCGTCTACGCGCTCGCCGCGATGGGACTGAACCTGCACTTCGGTTACACCGGCCTGCTGAACTTCGGCCAGGTCGGCTTCATGCTGGTCGGCGGCTACGGACTGGCCATCACCGTGTCGACGTACGACGGCCCGATGTGGCTCGGCGTCCTGGGCGGAATGGCCTGCGCGGTCGTGCTGGCCCTGCTGCTCGGCCTGCCCACCCTGCGACTGCGCGCCGACTACCTGGCGATCACCACGATCGCGGCGGGCGAGACGCTACGGCTCTTCTACCGGTCCAGCTGGGCCGAGCCGGTCACCGGCGGGGTGTTCGGACTGCAGCGCTTCGCCAACGACTTCTACGCACTCAGCCCCATCGAGCCCGGCACCTACGGCGTGTGGCTCGTGAGGTTCAGCTCCCGCGACCTCTGGGTGATGATCGTCGGATGGGCGCTGGTGCTCGTGGTCGGAGGCCTGCTCGCCCTGCTGATCCACAGTCCCTGGGGCCGGGTGATCCGGTCGATCCGGGAGGACGAGATCGCCGCGCGCAGCCTCGGCAAGAACGTCTACGCCTACAAGATGCAAAGCCTCGCGCTGGGCGGCGTCATCGGGGCGGTCGCGGGCATGATGCAGGCCATCCAGGTGCAGTCCGTGAACCCGGACAACTATGACCCGGGCGTCACGTTCTTCCTGTACACGCTGCTCGTACTCGGGGGCGCCGGGCGGATCCTCGGGCCGGTCGTCGGCTCGATCCTGTTCTGGTTCGTCCTCAGCTTCCTCGACAGCGCGCTGCGCCAGGCCATCGGCGCGGAGTACATCTCGCCGGACCTCATCAGCACCTCGGAGGTAGGCGCGGTGCGCTTCGCCCTGGTCGGGGTCGCCCTCGTCCTGCTGGTCGCGTTCCGGCCACAGGGCATCCTCGGCAGCCGGAAGGAGATGCTGCTCAGTGGCCGCTGACCCGGTCGTGCCCCACCCGGGCCGGCTCTCCGCGATCGATCCCGAGCCGGGGGTGCGCAAGCCCGATCCCCTGCTGATCCTCGACCAGGTGACCCGCACCTTCGGCGGTCTGGTCGCCGTGCGGGTCGAGCACCTTGAGGTGCAGCGTGGCGTCATCACAGCGCTCATCGGCCCCAACGGCGCCGGAAAGACCACGTTGTTCAACGTGGTGAGCGGGTTCGACCGGGCCGACGGCGGCCGATGGTCGTTCGAGGGGCGGCCGCTCACCGGCTCCCCGGCACACCGGGTGGCGCGCCGGGGACTGGTCCGAACGTTCCAGCTCTCCAGAGCGCTCGCCCGGCTCACTGTGCTGGAGAACCTGCTGCTCGCCGCACCCGGGCAACGCGGCGAAGGGGCCCTGCCCGCCCTGCTGCGACCGCTGTGGCGCGGGCAGGAGCGGGAGTCCGAGCGCCGGGCCGACGAACTGCTGGACCGGTTCCGGCTCGGGCCCCTGCGCGACGACTTCGCCGGCACGCTCTCCGGCGGGCAGCGCAAACTGCTGGAACTGGCCCGCGCGCTCATGACCCGGCCGGTGATGCTCCTGCTCGACGAACCGATGGCCGGGGTGAACCCCGCGCTGGTCCAGTCGCTGCTCGGACACATCACGCGGCTGCGGGACGAGGGGCTGACGGTGTGCTTCGTCGAGCACGACATGGACGTGGTGATGGGCATCAGCGACTGGGTGGCCGTCATGGCCGACGGCCGCCTGGTGGCCGAGGGCCCACCGCACACGATCGGCCGGAACGCCGCCGTCGTGGACGCCTACCTGGGCAAGCGGCACGACGAGCCGGAGGCGACCGACGAACAAGGCGAACCGGAGGCGACCGACGACCAGGGCGAGGAGGAGTAGCCATGTCCGCAGAGGAGCAGGTACCGGTGCTGGCGGCCGACGAGATCGTCGCCGGCTACGTGCCGGGCGTCGATGTACTGCGCGGATGCAGCGTCGAGGTGCGGCCGGGCGAGGTGGTCGGCGTGATCGGCCCCAACGGCGCCGGCAAGTCGACCCTGGTCAAGGCCGTCTTCGGGCTGCTTCGGGTACGCGGCGGGACGGTGCGGCTGCGCGGCGAGGACGTGACAGGACAGCCCGCGCACGAGCTGGTCCGGAGGGGCGTGGGCTATGTGCCGCAGCTGCAGAACGTGTTCCCCACACTGACCGTCGAGGAGAACCTGCGGATGGGCGTCTATCTACGGCCCAAGGACCACACGCGGCGGGTCGCGGCGGTCGAGGAACTCTTCCCCCTGCTGGCCGACCGCCGCAAGCAGAAGGCCGGCGCCATGTCGGGCGGCGAGCGCCAGATGCTCGCGATGGCCCGGGCCCTGATGATGGAGCCGCAGCTGCTGCTGCTCGACGAGCCGTCGGCCGGCCTGTCACCACTGCACCAGGACCACGTCTTCGACCGGTGCAGAATGATCAACAGTGCGGGTGTCGCCGTGCTCATGGTCGAGCAGAACGCCCGCAGGTGCTTGCAGCTCTGCGACCGCGGCTACGTCCTCGACCAGGGCCGCAACGCGTACTCCGGCACGGGCACGGCCCTCCTGCACGACGAGAAGGTAATCGAGCTCTACCTCGGCACACTCGCCCGCGTGCGCTGATTCCCGCTGTCGGTCCTCCTCGTCACTCCTCGGCCCTGCTGGTCTCGGTACGCAGGGTCTGCAGCTTTCCTTCGTCGTCGTAGCCGTACACCTCGATCGACGCCTGGCCCGGTTCGCCCTTGTCGGTGAAGTCGAGCGGACCGCTCACACCGTCGTAGTCGATGTCCCTGCCGTCGGCGAGCAGCTCCTTGCAGGCGGCGAAGGAGTTGCACTTCTCGCCGTCCTTGGTGATCCCGTTCATCTCCTTGACGTAGTCGCCGGGATCGTCGGACTCCGCCTTCTCTGCGGCGAGCGCGATCGTCGTCGCGCAGTCGAACACCTGCGGTGCGAACTGCAGCTCCTTCAGATCCGGCGCGAATTCCTGGAGGTCCTTCACGTACTGCTCGTTCGACGCCGAGGCCGGCGCGGTCCCCTTCATCCCGGAGAGCCTCTCGGGCTGGCCCGGGGCGACCAGCGAGGGCAGTTCCTCGCTGCGCAGTCCGTCGGCGCCGTAGACGCCGATCTGGTCGGGCCCGAGTCCGGACTCGATCATGCCCTGCAGAATCTGGGTGCCCTCCTCGAAGGCGATCACCACGGCGGCATCCGGCCTGGAGTTCTCCACCTGCTGGACGACTTGGTCGAAGTTGGTCGCCTTCGGGTCGTAGGTCTCGGCCAGCGTCACCGTCGCACCGCGCTCTTCCAGCGTCTCGCGGGTGGCCTCCATCAGGCCGCGCCCGTAGTCATCCGCCCGGGCGACCAGAGCCACCCGGTCGTGACCGTCGTCGCGGACGACATCGGCCAGGATGGGCCCCTGCAACGCGTCGCTCGGGACGGTACGGAAGTAGAAGCCGTCGTCCTCGTAGTCGGTGAAGGTCGGCGCGGTGTTCGACCCCGAGCACTGCACGACGCCCGCACCGGTCACCCGGTCGATGAACGCCAGCGACATGCCGGACGCCGCAGCGCCGATGACGGCGTCCACGCCTGCCGCCAGGACCCTGTCCGCAGACTGTGCCGCAACGGCCTCCTGGCCCGCCTCGTCACTGGAGACCACGGTCGGCACCGACTTGCCCAGGACCCCGCCGGCATCGTTGATCTTCTCTATCGCGAACTTCAGCGACTCGATCTGCGGCGGGCCGAGATAGGCCAGCTGTCCCGTCTCCGGCAGGACGTAGCCGAACTGGAGCTCACCATCGCCCGGCTCGGCCTGGGCGGTGCCCGTCGTGCCGCACACGGCTATCGCGAGAGCGGCCGCGCTCGCGAAGATCGCGGACCGTCGTATCGACGCTTTCATCTCCGCCTCCGCTCGTACAGGCGGCGGTGGTCGACTGGCCGGCCATCGCCCGCCATCTGTACTTGAGGTTAGATCTCAAATGAAGTCCGGAAAAGCACGAAACGCACAGTTTTTCGATTGGGTGCGATCACTCGATACGGAAGGTGTGGAAGAGGCCAGCGTCACCAGGGTTACGACGCCCGCGCCGGTCGCGCGATCGCCGCGATCGACCGGTCGACGTCGGCCTCGTCGCCGCGCTCGTGCCCGGCGTGCCGCAAACGAGTTGAGGCGAGACGGTCCGTCTTGTTACGGTGGGGGTATGGCTTTCCTCTTCTTCGTCTGAGTCCGGGCACGGTCGATGCCGCCGTCTCTGCTGCCCGTAGACCCTTCGCATGCCACCAGGACAAGTCATATGCGCGACCGCGCCCGTTTCACCCTGCCCACCGTCGCCTCCGCTGCCGTGACCCAGCTGTCGATCACGGACGTCACCAAGACCTATGGCACCCGAACCGTCCTCGATCAGGTCTCCTTCACCGTCCGCCCAGGCGAGAAGGCCGCTGTCATCGGCGAGAACGGCGCCGGCAAGTCCACACTGCTGCGGCTGCTCGCCGCTGCCGAGCGGCCGGACACGGGGGAGATCACCGTCAGCTTTCCCGGCGGCACCGGCCACCTCGCACAGACCCTCGACCTCGATCCCTCCCGCACCGTGCAGGACGCCGTCGACCTGGCCCTGACCGACCTTCGCGCTATGGAGCGAAGGCTCCGTGCAGCAGAGGAGTCGCTCGCCGACGCGTCGGACGAGGATCTCGACGCGGACGGTGAGCTGCTGATCGCGTACGAGGAACGCGGCGGATACCAGGCGGACGCCCGCGTCGACGCCGCCATGCACGGACTCGGGCTGGCCGGGATCGCCCGCGACCGCCTGCTCGGCTCGCTCTCCGGTGGTGAACTGTCGCGGCTCGCACTCGCCTGCGTCCTGGTCGCATCCCCCGAACTTCGGGTCGACGTCCCGTCAGCCATCACTATGTATCCCCGCGACATCGAGAAGTGCCCACGCCCCTGGGCGCAGGAGCGGTACCGGCAGATTGTCCGATGGAGGTCACCCGAAAACGGGGGACATTTCCCGTCGCTGGAGGTTCCCGGGTATTTCGTCAAGGATCTGCAAGAGGGCCTCGCGGCAGTGCTGTCCGCTTGAATGAGCAGGCCGTCGCCGCGGCTGGGACGCGAGGCCGCAGGGCTGATACAGCCGAACTGCGCCCAGATCGCCCAGAGCTGGTGGCAGATCGACGTGCACTCCCGGAGCGCGCGTCGGCCGCCTCCGAGTGTGATGAGACGCTCGCAGACGGCCGGGCGGTCGAGGTGCCGGAGTCAGCAGGGCTGGGGGATGCCGTTGCCGATGTGCGTGGGCACCGGGTCGGTCTCGCTGTAGATGTCCGTGTCCTTCATCCAGCCCCACTTGCCGTTGTCGGCCTGCGTCCAGAGCCACCGGTTCGGGTGCGGGCCGCCGACGTAGGCACCGGTGTCCCTGCGGCACTCGAACCAACTCGGGTTCGAGTACATCTTGCCGACGGGACGGCTGGTGTCGGGGGTGGCGTAGACGGTGGCCCCGGAGACGTTGTTGCAGTACATGCGCATGCCGCCATCGCCCCACCAGCACGGATCGGCCGCCTCGGCCGTGCCGGAGAAGACGGTGCCCAGTGCGGTGAGTGCCACTCCGGTGACGAGGGCCGAGAGCTTGCGCGTGGGTGCTTTCAAAATGTTCCCCCTGGGGTGGAGTTGGTGGTGTGCGGCCGGCAAGGACGCACCGAGTCGGTCTCGCTCGAAAAGCTTTGAGTGGGTGGAGTGGACGCCGACTTCGGACGAGGCCTCCGTGAAGTGGACTGCACCGCTGGAGAACCGCGCTGCCGAGATCGACCGTGGCGCCGGAGCAGTGCACCCCTGACAGGTCACCGCTGCCGGCGGCCCACGGCTGCGGGCGGGACGGTCCCCATGGCGGCCTGCGACCGGGAGCCGCCGCCGACCGGACGGCTGCTACCAGATTCCGCTCTGGAGGTACGGGTTGACCGCCCTGAAGTTGCTGTCATAGCTGGCCCTGAACACGTAGTTCGGGTCGGACTGGGTGAGCCACCCGGACGTGTGCGCATAGCCGGTGCCGTCCGACAGATAGGTGCCGTCGGCGAAGGACCAGGTTCTGCCGCCGTCCCTGCTGATGTCGAGCCAGATCCAGCCCCGCAGATCCCAGCCGGACCCGACGAGCCGTCCCCAGCCGTACTGGTAGCCGTTGTAGTGGCCGGAGCGGAGCTCGATGCCGATGGTTCCGCGCTGGTTGGGGGCGTGGGTCACGCGATTGGTGGTGGCCATCACCTGGTCGGTGTTGATCGTTGCGGATGCAGCGTGCGCGGGTGTGGCGAGCGCAGCGGCACCCAGCGCGCCCAGCGATCCCGCTACCGCCGCGGACCCGGCCGACCTCAGAAGAGTCCTGCGGTCCATGGAGCGACTCATGGGTTCCCCCTCGTCGAAAGTGAAGGTGCTGACCTTGCGGGCAGCGCCGTGGACAGACCCTAGCGAGGGGGCGGGTGCTGAACTCCTGACACATGTCAGGGCAACGCATGCCCCCCGGGGATTCGCCGAGACGCACTCAGACACGTTGACGAAAGTCTCCGCTGTCACGGCGGGTGATTCCACGACGGGTGCCGACCGCCGCGCCGGGAGCCCAAGGCAATATCTGCACGGCTGCGCATGAAGGTCGCCAAAGGCGCCGGCTCACGCGCCGCCGGGCCGGCGTCCTCTTCGAACGTGGCATCCCGGTTGAACGCTCTGAAATGATCGCCACGTGATAGCCAGCGCTGACGAACGATCTGACGGGCCTCCACGGGAAGTCCGCATTCCCACCCCGGACGGCGGTCGGCTTTGGGCTGAGCGTGGTGGCACCGGAAGCCCGGTTGTGCTACTGCACGGTGCCGGCATGGACTCCCGCCTGTGGGACGCCGTCGTTCCCGAGTTGGCCCGCCACCACGACGTGATCCGCTACGACGCCCGCGGGCTGGGAGGCGCCACACCTCCGAGCAAGCCGTTCAGCGATGTCGAGGATCTGGGCGCCGTACTTGACCACTTCGGGCTTCGTCGAGCCGCGCTGGTCGGGGTGAGTATGGGCGGGGAGAGCGCGCTCGATTTCGCCCTCGCCCACCCGGAGCGGGTCGCCGCGCTGGCCCTGGTCGGTGCCTCGGTCAGCGGTCACGTCTGGCCGCAGCGCCCTGAGTTGTCGGCCTATGCCACGGCCCGGCGCAAGCGTGATACGGCCACCCTGGCCGAGCTGGAACTGACGATCTGGGCAGCCATGGGCCGTACGGCTCCCGGAGGAGAGCTCATCGAGACGATGGTCGCCTCGAACGCCAAGCGGCGAGTCGTGAACGAACAGCACTGCGTCCTCTCCCCGGGCCGTGATGCCGAACCACACCTGGCAGACATCCTCGCGCCGACGCTGGTCATCCACGGTGACCGCGACCACCCGGAGATCGTGGTGATCGCCGGACGACTTGTCACCGACATCTCCGGTGCCCGCGGCGAGACGGTCCCGGACGCCGACCACTACCTGCCACTCCGTACGCCCGAACGTCTCACCGAGCTACTGCTGTCACACCTGCCCTGACACGCCGACCACCAATGATCCGCACCCGTTGACCACCACTCGTCAGGCTGCCTCGTCGCCTCGCTGCCGCTCTTGGCGCAGCCGGTGCTGGGCGGACATGCAGGAAGCCCCGCCGGCAGGAGCAGGGCATACGACCGGGCGGTGGAGAGTCATGGGCACCCGTGGTGAGTCGGAAGCCGTCGTGGGCCGCTACTGGTGTCCTCCTGACAGATGTCAGGAAGACACCAGTAGGTCAGGGCGGTTACGTTCCCGGAGATGCCGCAGTGCATCACCGTGGGGCCCACCAGCCACGACGCGTTTCACGCCGGACTCACCACGGGGTGTGCACCCCACCCGGCCTGTTCGTCGCCCTGGCCGGTGTCCTCGCGCGAGCCCGATCATGAACCGGTTGTACGAGAGCTGGGCCGGCACCCGGGCAAGTCCCCTGTCCCTCTTGCTCCTCAGGTAAGGAATGGCATGTCCGAACTGAAGCGGTACGCGTCCCTCGCAGTTGCAGCCGTGGCCCTTCTGGCCGTCGGGTTGGCGGGACCGGCATCCGCGGACACGGCACAGACCCCGGCGGCCTTCGACAAGCAGGCCCGCGCTGCCGGCCTCAGTCGGGGCGAAGCCAACGCTCTCCAGGCCAAGGTGGACCGCTACCTTGCCCGCGAGGACGGACGACAGGTCTCGGCGAACGAGATTGCCCTGGCGGACGGTGCCAAGCTGACGGTCACCGTTCCCGGCGAGCGATACGTGCGTGAGATGAGCACGGCGTCCGCAAGCCGTGCCGCCGCACAATGGGAGTGCGACTACACGTACTTCTGTATGTTCCGTCAGGAACTCGGCATGGGTGACCGACTCGCGCTGTACCACTGTCAGGACTACGCGCTGCAGAACTGGACCGGCGACGGCTCCTACTACAACAACCAGACCCCCGGTACCCGTGCACTGTTCAAGAACCAGAACCGCAACGTCATCCACACCACCCTCGGCGCTCCCTTCAGCGTGGCCAGCTATGACTGGACCCCCGTGTGGTACGTGAGGCCCTGCTAGCACCCGTCAGGGCGATCACGAGTGCCGAGCTCGTCGTGTGAATCGCGTGAATTCGCCCCGCGCGCGGCCCGTTGGCCCAGTCCGCACCTCCTGCACCACCGGCCCCTCAACGGCACTGCCTGCACGGCGATCACCCTGCCGGGAAGTGAGCCGGCGGCCGGTGGAGCGCTGCCGCACGGGTCAGCGCAAACGCCCGCCGCAGGAGATCCAGCAGAGGATCGATGCCGCCGTCCGGTCCCGATGGCAGCCTCAGGTCCGCAGACGCCGGCGCGAAGAGGCCGCCACCAGGCGCGGGATCACGGTGGAGGACAAGAGCCGGCTTCGGCTACACGGCACCGATCGGCACAACCGACGACGGCCGCTTCCGCCGCCTCACCGTGCACCTCCCGCCGGCGTACGCCCAGCAGCTGTTCGACGCCCGCGAGGCCGGCGCCACCGACCAGCAACTGCGTCAGATCATCGCCGACGGATTCAGGACCACCTGTTTCCAGGACGGAGGAGCCCGCGCAATGGGGCTGTCGGACGTCGCCATCAACGACATCGACTACATCGACCTCGACTACTGAGTTCAGGCTGCTTCGCCGGGAACGCTCACCGCCGCGTCGAGCCAGCTGCTCGAAGGGCCCCTTCATCCGCCCGGAGGTCGCTGCGCCCCGTACACCGGCTCCGGGGTCGTCGCCTCCGCGAGGAGCTTCAGCGCGGCCTCGCCGGCCTCGGCCGGAGACCAGCGGGCGCCCTTGTCCGCCGTGGGGCCGGGGCGCCATCCCTCCATGACCGTGATGCGACCGCCCTCCGCCCCGAACACCCGCCCCGTCACACCGGCGGAGGCCGCGGAGCCGAGCCACACGACGAGCGGGGACACGTTCTCCGGAGCCATGGCGTCGAAGCCGGTGTCAGGGGCCGCCATGGTCTCGGCGAACGTCGCCTCGGTCATCCGGGTACGCGCCGCCGGGGCGATGGCGTTGACCAGGACGCCGTATCGGCCCATCTCGGCGGCGGCGACCAGGGTCAGCCCGATGATCCCGGCCTTGGCCGCGGAGTAGTTGCCCTGGCCGACGCTCCCCAACAGTCCCGCTCCACTGCTGGTGTTGACGACCCGCGCCGCCGGGACCCGGCCCGCCTTGGCTTCCGCGCGCCAGTGGGCCGCCGCGTGCTTCAGCGGAAGGAAGTGCCCCTTGAGATGGACGCGCATGACGGCGTCCCAGTCGTCCTCGCCGAGGTTCACCAGCATGCGGTCGCGCAGGAACCCGGCGTTGTTGACCAGGGTGTCGAGGCGGCCGTAGGTCTCGACGGCGGCGCGGATCAACGAGGCGGCGCCCTCCGTCGTGGCGATGTCCCCACCGTGGGCGACCGCCTGTCCGCCGCGGGCAGCGATCTCGTCGACGACGAGCTGGGCGGGCGCCGTCCCGGATCCGGTCCCGTCGAGGCCGGCACCGAGGTCGTTCACGACGACCCTCGCACCCTCGGCGGCGAGGGCGAGGGCGTGCGCCCGGCCGAGTCCGCGCCCCGCCCCGGTGACGATCGCGACACGTTCGCTGCACAGTCCGGACATGCTCAGGGTCCCTTCTCTCGCAGATCAGTTGCCGGTGGTGGCGGCGTCGAGGAAGACCGGGCGCTCCCCACCACCGTGGACGAGCAGGCTCGCGCCGCTGATGTACGCCGCCCGTTCGGAGGCGAGAAAGACACAGGCGTCTCCCACCTCGGCCGGGTCGGCGAGCCGGCCGAGCGGCACCGTGCGGCCGACGGCCGCGACCCCGTCCTCGTCGCCGTAGTGCAGATACGACAGCTCGGTGCGCACCATGCCGAGGACCAGGGTGTTGACCCGGACCAGCGGGGCCCATTCCACTGCCATGCTGCGGGCCAGCTGCTCCAGTCCCGCCTTGGCCGCGCCGTAGGCCGCCGAGCCCGGTGACGGCCGA
This sequence comes from Streptomyces cahuitamycinicus, assembly GCF_002891435.1. Classification (GTDB taxonomy): domain Bacteria; phylum Actinomycetota; class Actinomycetes; order Streptomycetales; family Streptomycetaceae; genus Streptomyces; species Streptomyces cahuitamycinicus. The sequence goes on along the minus strand of NZ_POUC01000001.1, from coordinate 51,283 downwards.
CTGCCGCTCACACTGCCGATCATGACGATCGACCCGCCGCCGGGCTGGGCGCGCATCTGCTCATGGGCGGCGAGGGAGGTGGTCAGGGGAGCGAGCAGGTTCAACTCGATCACCCGTGCGTGCCGTTGGGCCCCGCCTTCCTCCAGCATCCGGTACGGCGTGCCCCCGGCGTTGTTGACGAGGACGTCCAGCCTGCCGTACTCGCCCCCCACGTGCGTGAAGAAGGCGCCGACGGCGTCCGCGTCACGCAGGTCGACCGGGAGGAACCGGGCGGTGCGCCCACCCGCTTCGACAGGCCGGTCCGCCGGGCGCCGGGCGCAGGTCACCACCTCGGCTCCCGCCTCCAGCAAGGCCCGGGCGATGCCCGCGCCCACACCCCTCGTTCCGCCGGTGACCACCGCGACGCGTCCGCTCAGGTCGGTGATCGTTGCCATGGGGGACCTCCCGCGAGGCGTACTCCGCTGCTACCTTCATACCTAACAAACGTTTGGTGGAAAGGTAGCTGATCCGCTCATGGGTGTCTCCACCACAAGCCCCGACGAGGGCATCGCCGTCATCACAGTGGACTTCCCACCGGTCAACGCCGTTCCTGTACAGGGCTGGTACGACCTGGCCACAGCGGTGCGCGCGGCCGGTTGCGACCCCGGCGTGCGCTGCGTCGTCCTCACCGCGAGGGGGCGCGGGTTCAACGCCGGCGCCGACATCAAGGAGATGCAGCGCACCGAGGGGTACACGGCGCTCGTCGGCACCAACCGCGGCTGCTACGAGGCGTTCGCGGCGGTCTACGACTGCGAGGTCCCCGTGGTCGCCGCTGTGCAGGGCTTCTGTGTGGGCGGCGGTATCGGCCTGGTCGGCAACGCCGACTCGATCGTGGCGAGCGACGACGCGACCTTCGGGCTGCCCGAGCTGGACAGGGGTGCGCTCGGAGCGGCCACCCACCTGGCCCGGCTGGTGCCCCAGCACCTGATGAGGACGCTCTACTACACCTCGCGCACCGTGACGGCCGACGAACTGCACCGCCACGGCTCGGTCTGGCGGGTCGTCCCGCGCGAGCAGCTGCACGCCGCGGCGATGGAGCTGGCCAGGGAGATCGCCGCCAAGGACGGGCTGCTCATCCGCTTCGCCAAGGCGTCGATCAACGGCATCGACCCGGTGGACGTCCGCCGCAGCTACCGTTTCGAGCAGGGCTTCACGTTCGAGGCCAACCTCAGCGGCGTGTCGGACCGGTACCGCGAGGCGTTCGTGTCGCCCCAGCCATCCCAGCAATCCCCGTCATCCCAGTCACCCAAGTCAACCAAGTCGCCTACGGGGGAGGCGTGTTGAGCGACAAGACGATGACCGCCGAGCAAGTGGTCGGTCGGCTCCGTACCGGCATGACCCTGGGCATCGGCGGCTGGGGATCGCGCCGCAAGCCGATGGCCCTGGTCCGCGCGCTGCTGCGCTCCGACATCACCGACCTGACCGTGGTGTCCTACGGCGGTCCCGACGTCGGCCTGCTCGCCGGGGCGGGACGGATCCGCACCCTCGTGGCCCCGTTCGCCACCCTTGACTCCGTCCCCCTGGAGCCGCACTTCACCGCCGCCCGGCAGCGCGGGGCCTTCGGCCTGGTGGAGCTGGACGAGGCGATGTTCATGTGGGGCCTGACCGCCGCCGCGCAACGGCTGCCCTTCCTGCCGGTCCGGGCCGGTCTCGGCTCCGACGTGATGAAGGTCAACCCGCACCTGCGCACCGTCACCTCGCCCTACGAGGACGCCGAGGAGCTCGTCGCGGTGCCCGCCCTGAGCCTGGACGCCGCGCTCGTCCACCTCAACCGGGCGGACCCGCAGGGCAACGCGCAGTACCTCGGACCCGACCCGTACTTCGACGACCTCTTCTGCCAGGCCGCTGCCGCCTCCTACGTCTCCTGCGAGCGGATCGTCGACACCGCCGACCTGCTCGAGGAAGCGGGCCCGCAGACGCTGCTGGTCAAACGGGCCTTCGTGAACGGCGTCGTCCAGACCCCGAACGGAGCCCACTTCACCTCCTGTGTCCCGGACCACGACCGCGACGAGGCGTTCCAGCGGGCCTACGTCCGGGCCGCCCGCGATTCGAAGGCCTGGCAGAGGTTCACCGAGCGGTTCCTGTCCGGCGACGAAGAGGCGTACCAGGCCGCAGTCAAGGCCTTCCACGAGGAACAGCAGTCATGAGCAGCGGTGTGACGACGACCGGCGTGACGCGCGCCGAGTACTGCGTGGTGGCCTGCGCGGAGGCCTGGCGCCACGCCGGAGAGGTTCTGGCAAGCCCCATGGGCACCGTCCCCGCCATCGGCGCCCGGCTGGCGAAGCTGACGTTCGCGCCCGACCTGCTGCTCACCGACGGCGAGGCCCTGCTGATCGGCGACGTCCCGGCGCTCGGTGCCCGCGCCCAGGTGGTCGAGGGCTGGCTGCCCTACCGTCAGCATCTGGCTCTCGTGGCCACGGGACGGCGGCACGTGATGATGGGCGCCGGCCAGATCGACCGCCACGGCAACCAGAACATCTCCTGCATCGGCGACTGGGCCCGTCCCGCCCGGCAACTGCTGGGCGTCCGGGGCGCTCCCGTCAACACCCTGAACAACCCGACCAGCTACTGGGTGCCCAAGCACTCCCCGCGCGTCTTCGTGGAGCAGGTCGACATGGTGTGCGGAGTCGGGTACGACCGTGCGGCCGAGGCCGGCCCGTCGGCCACCCGCTTCCACCACGTCCCGGAGGTGGTCAGCAACCTGGGCGTCTTCGACTTCGCCACCCCGGACCACTCGATGCGGCTGCGCTCGCGGCACCCGGGGGTCACCGTCGAGCAGATCCTGGAGGCCACCGGCTTCGCCCTCACCGTCCCGGACGAGGTGCCGTGCACCCGTGAGCCCACCGCCGAGGAGCTGCGCCTCCTCCGGGAGGTCATCGACCCGAAGGGCACCCGCGACCGTGAGGTGCCCGCATGAGCGACACCGCCATCGCCACGGCCCTCACCGAACTCGTCGGGGTCCGCACCCCCCTCGTGCAGACGGGCATGGGGTGGGTGGCCGGACCCCGCCTCGTCTCCGCCGCCGCCAACGCCGGAGCCCTGGGCATCCTCGGGTCCGCCACCATGACCCCGGAGCAGCTCCGCTCGGCCGTGCGCGAGGTCAGGTCCCGCACCGACGCGCCCTTCGGAGTCAACCTGCGGGCCGACGCCTCGGACGCGGGGGAGAGGGTGCGGATCATCCTCGACGAGGGCGTGAAGGTGGCCTCGTTCGCCCTCGCGCCGCGGCCGGAGCTGATCGCCCGTCTGAAGGACGGGGGCGTGGTCGTCATCCCCTCCGTGGGCGCCCGGCGGCATGCCGAGAAGGTCGCGGCCTGGGGTGCCGACGCCGTGCTGGTGCAGGGCGGCGAAGGTGGCGGTCACACCGGCAGCGTCGCCACCACTGTGTTGCTGCCGCAGGTCGTGGAAGCCGTGGACATCCCCGTGATCGCCGCCGGCGGCTTCCGGGACGGACGCGGACTGGTGGCGGCCCTGGCCTACGGCGCCGCCGGCGTGGCCATGGGCACACGCTTCCTGCTCACCTCCGACAGCACCGTCCCCCAAGCGGTCAAGGCCCGCTACCTAGCGGCGGGTGTCCAGGACGTCATCGTCACCACCCGAGTCGACGGCCTGCCCCACCGGATGCTGCGCACCGACCTGGTGGACGCGCTGGAGCGCTCCGGCCGCGCGGCCGGCCTGCTGCGTGCCCTGCGGCACGCCTCCGCCTTCAGACGGGAGTCGGGCATGAGCTGGGCCGGACTGGTGCGCGACGGCCTGGCCATGAAGCACGGCAAGGAACTGCACTGGGGCCAGCTCCTCCTGGCCGCCAACACCCCGATGCTGCTCAAGGCCGCGATGGTCGACGGCCGCACCGACCTGGGCGTGATGGCCTGCGGCCAGGTCGGGGGGCTGATCGACGACCTGCCGTCCTGCGCCGAACTCGTCGACAGGATCATGGCGGAAGCACACGCCACGCTCGGCAGGCTCACCACTGCCGTGTGAGGGCGGGCCGTCGGCTTCATCGCACAACTACGTCTGCGTCAGTCTGCCAGTACCCGCGCTCGGCATGCGGCAGGAGTACCCCAGGCGGTGCGCAGGGGGCGGGCCTTGCGGATCCACAGGGACAGGTCCAGTTCCTCGGTGTAGCCGACGGCACCGTGGAGTTGCAGGGCCGTACGCGCCGCCGCGTAGGCCGCTTCGCAGGCCGACACCTTCGCCGCGGCGACCTCCCGGCCCGCCGCCGGGTCGTCCGCCGTCAGGGCCAGGGCGGCGGCGTGGACGAGCGGCTGGGCGAACTCCAGGGCGATGAGGGTGTCGGCCAGGCGATGCTTCACCGCCTGGAACGAGCCGACGGCCACTCCGAACTGGGTGCGCTGCCGCACGTACTGCACCGTGCGCTCCAGCAGGGCCCGTCCCACCCCGAGGGCCTGCGCGGCCGTGACCAGCGCCGCCACATCGGCAGCGTACGCGGCTGCCGCCGGCACCGCGGGCCCCTGTGCGAGCACGACTCCGCCGAGCGGGCGGGCCGGCCTGCGCGCCGGGTCGGCCGACGGCTGCATCGGGCCGTGCGCGTCCGCGAGCCGCACGGTGTCGCCGTCCACGACGAACACCGCGTCCGCGGCGTCGGCGTCCAGCGCGTATGGGCTGCCTCCGGGCCACAGGACACACAGGGACGCCACGGCCTTGCCGGACGCGAGCTGCGGAAGCCAGACGTGGGCCGCATCGCCCCCGAGCCGGCCCAACAGGGCACCGGCGGCGGCCGTCTCGGCCAGCGGACCGGGCACGGCATGACGGCCCAGCTCACCGAAGGCGACGGCCAGTTCGAGGGGCAGCGGCCCCACGCCCTCATGCTCCTCCGGCACCGCGAGGGCGAAGACGCCGGCCTCCGCGAGCCTGGCCCACAAGGCGCGTCCGGGTCCGTGGTCGCCGGACGCCCAGGACCGTACGACGCCGGGTGTGCCGGCGGATCTCAGCATGCCGTCCAGGGTGCGGGCGAATTCCCGCTGCTCGTCGCTGAGAAGGAAACGCATCACCGGCGCCCCTTGGGCAGACCGAGCAGCCGCTCGGCGATGATGTCGCGCTGGATCTCGTTGGTGCCGGCGTAGATCGGCCCGGCCAGGGAGAAGGTGTAGCCGTCAGCCCAGCTGCCGTGGGCCGGGGCCTCGCCGGCCTCGTCGGACAGCTCGCCGTAGGGGCCGAGCAGATCGAGGGCGGTCTCGTGCAGGGCGATGTCCAGCTCGGACCAGAAGACCTTGTTGAGGCTGGACTCCGCGCCGATCGATCCACCCGCGGCGATGTGCGAGGCGTGCGCGTAGGTGAACAGCTGGTAGGCGCGCGCACCGATGACCGCGTCGGCGACCCGGTCGCGCAACGCGGCGTCGTTGGGGCCGGGGTTCGAGCCGGAGCGGGAATCGGAGCCGGAGCGGGAGCGGGATGCGAAGCCGGAGCCGGATTCGAAGCCGGAGCCGGAGCCGGATTCGAAGCCGGAGCAGGATTCGGAGCCAGGGCGGGATCCGGAGTCGGGGCCATATGCGGATCCGCCGGTGGAGCGCCACAGGTCGGTCAGCCGGCCGGCCGCGGCGGTGAAGCGCCCGGGGCTGCGCAGGGTCAGTCCGCGCTCGTTGGCGCTGGTGCTCATGGCGACCCGCCAGCCCTGTCCCGGCTCGCCGATGACGTCTTCGTCCGGCACGAAGACGTCGTCGAGGAACAGCTCGGCGAAGGCGGGCTTGCCGTCCAGCCGTCCGATGGGCCGCACGGTCACCCCGTCCGCGTCCAACGGGAACATCAGGTACGTAAGGCCCCGGTGCGGCCGGTCCGCATCCGGGTCGCTGCGGAACAGCCCGAACGCCCGGTCCGCGAAGGCCGCCCGGGACGACCACGTCTTCTGCCCGCTGACGCGCCAGCCGCCCTCCGTCCGTACAGCGACGGACCGCAGCGAGGCCAGGTCGGACCCGGCCTCCGGCTCGGACCAGGCCTGCGCCCAGATCACCTCACCGCTCGCCATGGACGGCAGAACGCGCGCACGCTGCTCGTCGGACCCGTGCTCGAAGAGCGTGGGGGCGAGGAGGCTGATGCCGTTCTGGGAGACCCGGCCGGGCGCGCCGGCCCGGTAGTACTCCTCCTCGAAGATCAGCCACTCCAGCGGGGAGGAGCCCCGGCCGCCGAACTGTTCGGGCCAGGAGACGACCGACCAGCCGCCGGCGAACAGCACGCCCTCCCACTCCCGGTGCGCGGCGAACCCCTCGGCGGTCTCCAGCGACGGCAGCGGGACGGACGGTACACGGGCGGCGAGCCAGTCCCTGGCCTCCGAGCGGAAGGCGTCCTCGGCGGCGGTGAAGTCGAGGTCCATCAGCGGCGTGCCTCCTTCATCGCGCGCACGTCCATCCCGCCGAGCGAGTCGTCGCCGGTCTCGGCGTTGTGGGCGTGGGCGAGATGGTGCAGTCCGAAGACCGAGTCCAGCCCCGAGTGCAGGCCCTGAAGGTCCTCCGCCTGGTTGACGGCGCGTTTCGTCAGCGCCAGTCCCATCCGGGGCATCGCCGCGATCCGTTCCGCCAGCTCCAGTGTGCGCCAGGTGAGTTCCTCGCGAGGCACGACACGGTTGACCATGCCGACCTCATAGGCGCGCCGCGCGCTCATCCGTTCGCCGGTGTAGAGGAACTCCTTGGCGATCCGTGGCGGCATCACCCACGGGTGCGCGAAGTACTCGACCCCAGGGATGCCCATGCGCACCACCGGGTCGGCGAAGAAGGCGTCCTCGGAGGCGACGATCAGATCGCAGACCCAGGCGAGCATCAGCCCGCCGGCCACGCACGCACCCTGGACCGAGGCGATGACCGGCTTGGGCAGTTCGCGCCAGCGCCGGCACATGCCCAGGTACACCTCGGACTCGCGGGCGAAGCGGCCCTCGGCCCCCGATTTCTGCGAATGGTCCCACCACAGTCCGGCCTTGCGGTCGAACGGCAGGTGCGCGTCCCGCTCAGGTGTCCCGATGTCGTGACCGGCGGAGAAGTGCTTCCCTGCTCCGGCGAGGACCACGACCCTCACCTCGTCGTCGTCCGCAGCGCGGTAGAAGGCCCGGTCCAGGGCGTAGGTCATCGCGGAGTTCTGGGCGTTGCGGTACTCGGGCCGGTCCATCGTCACCAGGGCGACGGCGCCGCGGCGCTCGTAACGGACGGGCTCCGGGGGCGCGGTACGGGCAGTGGGCATCCGCAACTCCTTCCCTAACAAGTGTTTGGTAGGTTAACGTGCGGGAGGTCAGCCGTCGAGAGCCGCCGGGAGCCGCCGATGAGCACCGCGCAGGAGTTCCCGCCGGTGTCCGTGCCTGGCTGGGCGCCGGCCTCACCGGCGAGTTCGCCGCCCTGCGCGGCCGCGGCGGACCGGGCCCGGAGCACGTGGCGTCCGCCCAACACCTCGCCTGGCCGTCGAGCCGTACCTCGGGCCCACGCCCATCGCCTGGCGAGGTACAGCGGAACGTCATCGCCGAGCACGTCCTCGGCCTGCCCAAGGAGGTACGCCCATGACCTCGGTCCCACCGCCGTACCTGCCCGGCCACCACCTGCTCACCGGCCGCACCGCCGTGGTCACCGCCGCCGCCGGTGCCGGGATCGGCGGCGCCACCGCCCGGCGGCTGCTGGAGGAGGGGGCGCGGGTCGTGATCTCGGATGCCCACGCCCGCCGCCTGAAGGAGGCCGGGGCGGAGCTGGCCGCCGAGTTCGGCGCGGACCGTGTCACCGCACTGCCCTGCGACGTCACGGACGACGACCAGGTCACCGCGCTGTTCGAGCACGCCGAGCACCACCACGGACGCTTGGACATCGTGGTCAACAACGCGGGCCTCGGCGGCACCACCGATGTCGTCGACATGACCGACGAGCAGTGGAACAAGGTCCTCGACGTCACACTCAACGGCACCTTCCGCTGCACACGCGCCGCACTGCGCCGCATGAAGGCCGCGGGCGCCGGCGGCGTCGTCGTCAACAACGCCTCGGTGATCGGCTGGCGCGCACAGCGGGGACAGGCCCACTACGCCGCCGCGAAGGCCGGTGTCATGGCCCTCACCCGGTGCGCCGCGGTGGAGGCCGCCGCCTACGGAGTGCGGGTGAACGCCGTCTCCCCGAGCCTGGCCATGCACCCGCACCTCGCCAAGGTCACCACCCCCGAACTGCTGGAGGAACTGACCGGACGGGAGGCCTTCGGGCGCTGCGCCGAACCGTGGGAGGTGGCCAACGTGATCGTGTTCCTGGCCAGCGGCTACGCGTCGTACCTGACCGGCGAGGTCCTGTCGGTCAGCAGCCAGCACCCGTGAGGCGAGAATGGACCCGTGCCGAAAAGCAGCGACAGCGACCACAAGAAGACCACGGTGAGCACCCCCGAGCGGCGCGAGGAACTCCTGGCCATCGCGGCCGAGGTGTTCGCCGCGCAGGGCTACAACGCCACGACCGTCCGGAAGATCGCCGACGCGGCGGGGATGCTGGCGGGCAGCCTCTACTACCACTTCGATTCCAAGGAGTCGATGCTGGACGAGATCCTCTCCGGCTTCCTGGACGAGCTCTGGGCGCGGTACGACGCCGTGCTCGGCGCCGGGCTCGGCCCCAGGGAAACACTCGAGGCCCTGGTGACCGAGTCCTTCCGGGAGATCGACCGGCACCTCGCCGCGGTCGCCATCTACCAGAAGGAATCCAAACACCTCGGGACCCAGCCGCACTTCGCCTATCTCGTCGAGTCGCAGCAGAAGTTCGAGAAGGCATGGCTGGGCACGCTGGAGCGCGGCGTGACCGCCAAGGTCTTCCGTGCAGACCTGGACGTACGGCTCACCTACCGCTTCGTGCGCGACACGGTCTGGGTCGCGGCGTCCTGGTACCGGCCGGGCGGCCGCCACAGTCCCGAGGAGATCGCCCGTCAGTACCTGTCGATGGTGCTGGAGGGCATCGCACTGCACGACTCATAGGCAGTCCCGTACGTCGCAGACTCAGAGGAGGAGACGCCATGGCCGAGGCCTACATCGTCGAAGCGGTGCGCACCCCGGTCGGCCGACGGGGCGGCGGACTGTCCGCCGTCCACCCGGCCGACCTCGGCGCACACGTGCTGACCGCGCTGATGGAACGCTCCGGTGCCGACCCGGCCGCCGTGGAGGACGTGGTGTTCGGCTGCCTCGACACCGTCGGCCCGCAGGCCGGTGACATAGCGCGCACCTGCTGGCTGGCCGCCGGGCTGCCGGAGGAGGTGCCCGGTGTGACCGTCGACCGCCAGTGCGGCTCCTCGCAGCAGGCTCTGCACTTCGCCGCCCAGGGCGTCCTGTCCGGCACCCAGGATCTCGTCGTCGCCGGCGGCGTGCAGAACATGTCGCAGGTCCCCATCGCCTTCGCCACCCGCCAGGCCGCCGAACCGCTGGGGCTGACCGAGGGCCCGTTCGCCGGTTCCGAGGGCTGGCGGGCCCGCTACGGTGACCGGCCGGTCAACCAGTTCCTCGGCGCCGAGGAGATCGCCCGCAAGTGGGGCATCACGCGGGAAGCCATGGAGGAGTTCGCATTCCGCTCCCACCGGCGGGCGATCCGGGCCATCGACGAGGGCCGCTTCGACCGGGAGACGGTCGCGTACGGCGACGTGACCCACGACGAGGGCCCACGCCGCGACACCAGCCCGCAGAAGATGGCGGGACTGCAACCGTTGGTGGAGGGCGGCCGGCTGACCGCTGCCCTCTCGTCACAGATCTCCGATGGCGCCTCGGCCATGCTGATCGCGTCGGAGCGGGCCGTACGGGAGCACGGTCTCACCCCCAGGGCCCGCGTCCACCACCTCTCCGTACGCGGCGAGGACCCGATCCGCATGCTGTCCGCCCCGATCCCGGCCACCGCGTACGCCCTGAAGAAGTCCGGGATGACGCTCGACGTGATCGACCTGGTCGAGATCAACGAGGCCTTCGCCTCGGTGGTACTGGCCTGGCTGAAGGAGACCGGTACCGATCCCGAGAAGGTCAACGTCAACGGCGGGGCCATCGCCCTGGGGCACCCGCTCGGAGCCACTGGAACCCGGCTGATGACCACGCTCCTGCACGAGCTGGAACGCACCGGCGGCCGTTACGGGCTGCAGACGATGTGCGAGGGCGGCGGCCAGGCCAACGTGACCATCGTCGAACGCCTGTGACGCGGGCACCGGTGGCCCTGGCGGTCAGTTCAACTGCTGAGAGGCTCGCGGAGGACGCCCATGCGGCCGGCCCGGGTAAGGACCACGCCCGCGTCAAACATCAGGTGCGATTGATCCGTGCGGCGATGCCGTGACCGATCAGCAGATAAATAATGGCCGGGAGTCCATAATTGAGGATGACGCGTAGCCCTTCTGTGTCCATGGTGAAAATGTCCTGCGCCCAGCCGGAAAGCCAGTCCGCCGCTCCGTGCACGAACTCCACGAATGGGTTCGCCTGGTTGGCGTCGAGCAAGTAGAGCACGATCCACAAGGCCAGCAGACCGGCCGCGACGTCGGCGATCGTGCAGAGGGTGACAGCCGTTCTGCGCGCGGCGGCCTGGTTGCGGGCGGAATGGTCGGGCACTGGGGGCTGGTCGTAGCTCTGGTACCCGGAAGCCGGGCCGGTGTTGTTCATGGGGAATCCGCTCTGACGGGTTTGTTTCCTTCTCCTTCAGCGCCCGGTATTCGCCGCCGTGTTACACCCGGCAGTTGGAATGCCCTCATGTCGCGGCCTATTCCGTCACGTACGTAAAAGGTCACCCTGGGCGGTACATTCCGGGCATCGGAAAGCGATGGTCAAGGCGCCCCGCAGTCCCGGCGCACTTGCGCCCGCAGGCCGTCCCGACGGATGTGAGAGCACGTAAGAGTTCCGTCATCTCCTGCGGGCTTCGAAACGGCGGTCCGTCGCGTTGAATGGGTGGGACAGGCGAACTCTGAAGGGGTGGGGCAAGGATGAGGCGTGAGCGGAAGGTACTGACCAGTCCGTTGGTCATCGGGCTGGTGGTGGTCGCGTTCGCCGGGGTCGGTTTCGGGCTGTACTGGTTCCAGCCGTGGAAACTGTGGCAGGACGAGACCGTCCAAGAGACTCTGCCCGAGGTGGTGGCCACATCTGCCCCGCCCGCGGCGGAGGCCGAGACGCCCTCCTCGCCGGTCGGTCCGCAGACGCTGGCGCGTGGTGAACTGATCAGCCACGAACACGCGACCTCGGGCACGGTGAAACTCGTACGGCTCGCCGATGGCTCCCACGTCGTCCGGCTGGAGAACCTCGACACCAGCAATGGCCCGGACCTGCGCGTGTGGCTGACCGACGCACCTGTGAAGGAGGGGAAGCCCGGCTGGCACGTCTTCGACGACGGAAAGTACGTCAGTCTGGGCAAGCTCAAGGGCAACAAGGGGAGCCAGAACTACGTCCTGCCCGACGACACCGACCCCGCTCGGTACACCAGCGTCAGCATCTGGTGCGACCGCTTCGACGTCTCCTTCGGCGCGGCCGAACTCGCCCGCGCCTGACATCCACGAGTGGTCTCATGAGTCCGGGCGCAAGACGCGCCTGACATCCGCGGGCGGTCCCACGGGTCCGGGCGCAACAGTGGCACAGTGGCCGTCCTCGTTGCCAAGCCACCGGCGGGCCAGGTCTCTTCAGTGCCACTGTTCCCCCTTCAGCGGCTGAGGCACGGGGGAGCTGAGCATGGGATCCGGCAGTTTCCACGGCATGTTCGCGGGTCAGGCAGCGCTCTTCTTCTTCCGGCGGCCTGCCGTACGGCTGAGGGCGTCGATGAGCTCCTGCCGGCTCATCTTCGACCGGCCGGGGAGGTCCTGGCCGGTGGCCCGCTCGTACAGCTCTGCCTTGCTCAGCTTCCGCAGCTCGTTCTTGCCCGCCACCCGCTCGCGGCCTGATGCGGACGATGCACGTCCGGCCTTCGGCGACTCCTTCCCGCCGGTGCTCTTCTTCGACGTCCCTGCGGGAGATTTCCGCGCTGTCTTCCCTGAGGAGCCCGGCCGCTTCCTCTCGCCCCCGCGAGCCTGGTCGATGCTGCCCTGCAGCGCCTGCATCAGATCGACGACGTTGGTCGCCGCCGGCGCCTCCTCGGCCGCGGCGATCTCCTGGCCCTCGGCCTTCGCCTTCACCAGTTCGCGCACCTTCTCCTGGTAGGTGTCGCGATAGCGGGAGGGCTCCCAGGCCCCGCTGAGGGAATCGACCAGCTGGAGCGCCATGTCCAGCTCCTTGCCCTTTCCGGCACGGCCGGAGGGCATCTCGGGAAGCTCCTTGAGCGGGTCGCGGACCTCATCGGCCCAGTGCAGGGTCTGGAGCACCAGGACCTTGTCCTCCGCGCGCAGCGCGGTCAGGTACTGCTTGCCGCGCATCACGAACGTCGCGATGCCGACCCTGTTCGACTGCGCCAGTGCCGCCCGCAGCAGCTCGTAGACCTTGGTGTATTCCTTTCCGCGCGGGGCGAGGTAGTAGGTGCGGTCGAAGTAGACCGGCTCGATCTCCTCAAGGTCGACGAAGTCGGTGATGTCAATGGTCTGGGAACGGCCCGGAGCGATCTCGTCCAGTTCCTCGGGCTCCACCAGGACGTACTCGCCCTCACCCACCTCGTAGCCCTTCACGAGGTCGCCGGTGCCGACCTCGTCACCGGTGCGCTCGTTCACCCGGCGGTTGCGGATCCGGTCGGCGGTGCCGCGCTGCAACTGGTGGAAGTGGACGGTGTGGTCCCGGGTCGCGGAGTACAAACCGACTGGCACGCTGACCAGCCCGAACGTGACCACACCGGTCCAGATCGCGCGTGCCATGACCGCCCACTCCATCCCATGCCGCCGGCCGACCAGTCAGGGCTCATACACCGTGCGCTCACCGCCCGGCCGATACCCGACTGGTGTGTCTCTTATGAGACACGGCAGGTCAGCGGCCCGCATCTTGGCCGCGCACCGGCGACGCGGGCCCTGTCGGCACATGGCAAGCACGCTGCCACCGACGATCAGCCGGAGCTGTGGCCGTTCGCGGCCCTCATGGGTGCCGGGCGCCGGAGTTCGCCGAAAGTCCCGACACCGATGACCTACTATTAGCCATCCATGGAAGATAATTCTCCGGAAGATGAGTGATGGCTGACCTGAAGCGCCTGTATCGGGAGCTGGTCTCGCTGGAGATCGAGCTGTGGAGCGGCATCGAGGGGCGGTTGCGGGCCGAGTACGACCTGCCGCTGACCTCGTTCGAGGTGCTGCACCTGCTGTTGCGTCGGCCCGGGCCGCGGATCCAGGACATCGCGGAGGAGTTCTCGATCACTGTGGGTGGCACCAGCAAGGTGGTCGATCGTCTGGAGGCGGCGGGCCTGTGTGTCCGGCGGGCCAATCCCGACGACCGCCGTTCGTCGGTCGTCGAGTTGACGCCTGAGGGGCGCAAGCTGGTGGCCGGGGCGCTGGAGGTTTTCGAGGACGAGCTGGAGCTGCGGATCGGGTCGGTGATTTCTGATCAGTCCGTGCGCGAGGTGACGGCGGTCCTCGGCACGCTTCGGGTAGCCGGACAGGCCCTGGACACGGAGCGTAAGGCCGCCGGGAAGACGCCGGTGCCGGGCACGCGGGGGACCAAGCAGCCCTGACTGGGACGATCCCGCGACCTCGGCGGAGGCCGCTGACGCACGGCACGACTGTGCCTCTTTGGATTACGTTCGCAATATCATAGGCTGGGGGAGTTGGGGCAGGGCAACCGGTCCTTGCGACCGGCGAGGGAGCGTGTGCTGTGGTGCGATACGGAAAAGAGCACAAGTCGGAGACCAGGCGGCGGATCATCGAGACGGCGGGTCGCCGGTTCAAGCAAGACGGTATCGACGGCTCCGGGGTCTCGACCCTCATGAAGGACGCGGGACTGACCAATGGGGCCTTCTACGCTCACTTCGAATCCAAGAACGACCTCGTCGCCACGGCGATCGCCGACCAGTTGAAGGCGCAGGCCGAGAACATCGTCGCGCGTGCTGCGCCTGGCCGTGCCGGGCTCGAGCAGATCGTTCGCGGGTACCTGTCACCCCAGCACCGCGACAACCCTGGCGACGGCTGCCCGAACGCCGCTCTGCTCGACGAGATCGGGCGCTGCACCGACACGACCAAGCAGGCCTATACCGATGGCGTGCTGGTGCTCATCGACGGCATCGCTGACCGCATGGCTCCCGAGGCCCCGTCCTCCACACGCGTGAAGGCGCTCGGCCTCCTCGGCCTGATGGTCGGGACGCTGCAGCTCTCCCGCGCCTTGACCGACAGCCGACTGTCCGACGAGCTCCTCGATCAGGGGATGAACAACGCCCTCGCCCTGCTGGACGCCGAGCAGTGCGGCTGACGCACCAGATCCCCAGCCTCCTGGCTGTGGCAGCCGTGGCTGTCGAGGAAATGCGCGATGCCGGCGCGTTCTCTCCGGCCGCTTCACTCGGTCGACGCGACCCGAGGAACGTACGGGTTTCTCGACTTCCCACTCGCGGGCCTCCTCGGCGAACTTGCGGTCGGCGAGGGCGGGGGACCGCGCCGACCAGGAGGGGCCGCCGGTACTGGCGCGACACCGCGAGTGCGGCGGGCGCGTCGATGTCGAGATCCGCTGCGAGCGGGGCCACCCGGTGCAGGCGCACGGCCTCGAGAGCGTCCCCGGCCCGGCCTTTCGTGTGAGGCCGCCCCAGTGAGCTGAGGACGCCTCGTCCGGACGAGGCCGAAGGAGCCTCGGCCCGCCGTCGATGATGGCTGAGCGGGCACGCACCACGGCGCCAGGGTGCTGAGTCGGATGTCAGGGGAACCGCTGCCGAGGTGATGAAAGACGGTTGCCTCCCCGGACCTCCACCGGCCACCCTGCGGCGGGCGACGGCGAGTACCGCCGCTGTCGAGTTGATGACCAGGTTGTTCTATCGGAGCGAGTCGGTCCCTCGCGGGAGTCGGCCGCCCAGCGGAAGGGAAGCCGTCCATGGACGAGCAGGGTGAGCACTTCGACGTCGTCGTACTCGGCGCGGGACCCGGCGGATACGTGGCCGCCATCCGGGCCGCTCAACTGGGCAAGAGCGTCGCGGTCGTCGAGGAGAAGTACTGGGGCGGCGTCTGCCTGAACGTGGGCTGTATCCCCACCAAGGCCCTGCTGCGCAACGCCGAGCTCGCGCACATCTTCACGCGCGAGGCGAAGACCTTCGGCATCAAGGTCGAGGGTGAGGTCTCCTTCGACTACGGGGAGGCCTTCCGCCGCAGCCGGAAGGTCGCGGACGGCCGGGTCAAGGGCGTCCACTACCTGATGAAGAAAAACAAGATCACGGAGATAAGCGGTCGCGGCACGTTCCTCGACCCGCACACGCTCCAGGTGGCCGACTACGACGGCAACACCCGCAGCATCGGCTTCGATCACTGCGTCATCGCCGCCGGCGCGAGCCCCAGGCTGCTGCCTGGCACTCGACGCACGTCCCGCGTGGTGACGTACGAGGAGCAGATCCTCGCCGCGGACCTGCCGCAGTCGATCGTGATCGCCGGGGCCGGAGCCATCGGTGTGGAGTTCGCCTACGTGCTGCACAACTACGGCGTGAAGGTCACAGTCGTCGAGTTCCTGGATCGGGTCGCCCCGCTGGAGGACGCCGAGGTGTCCACGGAACTCGCCAAGCAGTACCGGAAGTTGGGCATCGACGTGCTCACCTCGACGCGCGTCGAGTCGATCGACGAGTCCGGCCCGCAGGTCCGTGTCACGGTCACCGGCAAGGACGGCGCCCAGCAGGTCCTCGAGGCCGACAAGGTCCTGCAGGCGATCGGCTTCACACCGAACGTCACCGGCTACGGCCTGGAGAACACCGGCGTGCGCGTCACCGAGCGCGGTGCGATCGACGTCGACGGCCGTTGCCGTACCTCGGTCCCGCACATCTACGCCATCGGGGACGTCACAGCGAAGCTGATGCTCGCGCACGCCGCCGAGGCGATGGGTGTGGTCGCCGCCGAGACGATCGCGGACGCCGAGACCATGGAGCTGGACTACGTGATGATCCCGCGGTCCACCTTCTGCCAGCCGCAGATCGCCAGCTTCGGCTACACCGAGGCGCAGGCGAGGGAGAAGGGCTTCGACGTCCAGGTCGCCAAGTTCCCGTTCACCGCGAACGCCAAGGCCCACGGTTTGGGCGACGCGACCGGCTTCGTGAAGCTGATCAGCGACGGCAAGTACGGCGAGCTCCTCGGGGCTCATCTCATCGGCCCCGACGTCACCGAACTCCTCCCCGAACTGACCCTGGCCCAGCAGTGGGACCTCACGGTCCACGAGGTCGCCCGCAACGTCCACGCCCACCCCACCCTGGGCGAGGCGGTCAAGGAAGCCCTCCATGGTCTCGCGGGCCACATGATCAACATGTAGCAGGGTGCTTGGGGCACCGGCAGCCGGGTCCGCCGGCGCTCAGAGCCGGCTTCGATGCGACGGCCCGCGCCGAAGAGATCTCGAAGCCTGGGTCAACGCGCCATGCGGTTGTTCTTGCGGATCTGCTTGTCGAACGCTCCGGCGGGGACGAGGCGGCGTGCCGTGGTGACACGGGAGGCCAGCGGGCCGGCGGTATAGCGCAGCTTCGGCTTCTTGTCGGTGGCCGCGGTGACGATCACCGTGGCGACGACGGCGGGATCGTCGCCGTCCTTCATCGCCTGCGCCATCACCTCGTCGAAGACCCGCCGTCGCTCCGCGTACAGAGGGAGCGGGGTATCGGGCCGTGCGGCGTTGGTGTCGAAGCCGGTCTTGGTGTAGGCGGGCTGGACGAGGAGGACCCGGACGCCGTGCTCGCGGACCTCGTGGTCCAGCGACTCGGAGTAGCCCTCGATGGCGTGCTTCGAGGCGACGTACAGGGCCATGAAGGGCTGGGGAGCGACCCCGAGGACCGACGAGATGTTGATGACGCGTCCACCACCCTGGGCGCGCATGTGCGGCAGGACGGCCTTCGTCATGCGGATGACGCCCAGGACGTTGACGTTCAGGACGCTCTGCGCCTGGGCGACGGAGTTCTCCTCGACGGCGCCCGCCGCGCCGACGCCTGCGTTGTTGACCAGCACGTCGATGCGTCCGAACCGGTCGATCACCTCTGCCACCGCGGCGGCGGCAGAGGTGTCACTGGCCACGTCGAGATCGAGGTACGTCACGCCCGTGGGCGGAGTGAGTCCGGAGGTCTTGCGGCCGGTTCCGACGACCTCGAAACCCGCCGCGACGAAGGCGCGGGCCGTCTCCTTGCCGATCCCGGATGAGGCACCTGTCACGAGCGCCACCCGCCGAGTTGTCGTCATCACGAACTCCCTCATTCACATTATGATCGTATGGCATATGGTCGTACGACCATATGCTGAGGGCCGGTCGATGGCAAGTGGTCGCGTCAGGCGATCCGTAAGTGCGGCGATCCGGGCAAGGCGCCGGGGTTGCTGAGGGCGGCGCGGGGAAGAGTCACGGGCGGACGATGAGCAGGGCCCCGCTCCCGGAGTCCCGGCAGGGCCGGCCGGCGCCGCCCTCCGTCGCCGCTCGCGCCCGGTCCGCGGCATCCACCCCCGAAAATCTAACTTCGTGAGAGTAGACATTGGACAGTGGTGTGGTTATGGTTTCTCTCGTAGCCCAGACAGACGGAAAGGCCCGGCAGACATGAACTGCCGGGCAGCAGTACCGCAGTTGCAGTGCGCAGGACGGTGCGGTCGTGGAGTTTCGAAGCCAGGGAATCGCAGGACGGCGACGGGACTGACGGCCGGACCGGGTGGCCCGCAGTGATCAGGGGCCGCCGCGAGCAGTACCGCAGTACCCGCAGTGGTATCAGTGAGCAGTACCTCGGTGAAGGCGTCGACTGCGGGCGCGCGCACCGGGAGGTTCGGCAGTGGGGTTCCAAGCCAGAGCAGTGTCAGGACGGCTGACGGGGCTGGCTGCCGAAGCGTACGAACAGCGAGGGAAGAACGGAGGAATGGGACGCCATCAGGATCGCCCGGGCGGCATTTCGAGTCCCGGGTACCGCAGGACATCGATAGCGAGGTGGTCTCCGGTCAAGCAACCGCGATCCCAGCATCCCCGGCAGCATCTCGGTCGGGTATGTGGAGACAGAAGGCCGGCGCAGTATCAGGGCCGGCAGATGGTGTAGCAGTTCCTTCGGGCCCTGGCGCCGTACGGCGCCAGGGCCCTCCAGTGTTTGTATGGATGCCGACGACGGTCGGATGAGCCTGGGCAGCGCTCGGCTCCGTGGTGCCGCGGCGTACCCGTCGGCCTGAGTGGCGTAGGACGCAGGTATGCGGGTAACTGACGTGGGCTGGTCGGGAGTGGCGCAACACCTGGGGAGGTCGAGCGCCGCTCCCTGAGCGCAGCCGCTGCTCGACCTCCAGGTAAGGCGGCTCATGGCCACTGGTCCGGCCCTCGCATGCCTACGTCGGGACGTGGGTCTGCCCCGAAGCTCTGGACTTGCTCAAACGCGCTTCGAGTAGCCGCAACCGCGGGCATGCTGCGGGCAATCCGGGCGTAGCTCGGCGGAGCGGGGGCGTCGTGTTGATCGCATTCGTATTGATGAGCGGGTTCGTACTGGTGCTTGTCACGGTGGTCACCTGGATGGTGCGCCGGACGTGGCGTCGCGCCTGGGACGATCTGGGCATGCGGGCCACCGTGCGCGGCTCGAGCGCCGGGCCGGGCCATGGAGCGTGGCCGACCGGCACCGGAATGCACGGCGCAGCTACGGCGCATGAAGCCGGCAGCCCGGCCGACCACTCATCCTGGTGGGAGGCAGGCACGTGCGAAGGCACTTCGAGTGGCTGCTCCGGCGGTAGTTCCTCGACCTGCGGGAGCAGCTCGTCGTCCTGCAGCAGTTCCTGCTGACCGAAGCCGGGGCTTTGATCACGGGCGCGTCATACTCCTCTCGATCCCACCGGTGCAGGCGATGAACGTGCGCGCGTCGGGCGGCCGCGACCTCGCCGAAGAGGCGCATACCGCGCGCGTGTGAGCCCTGTATGCGCCCCCGTCGGAGCGGCCAAAATGCGCCGTGCCGACGGGCATGTGGCCGAGAGCTGTCCGTCCGAGTCCCCAGAAAGGCAGGGTGGCTGAGGGTGTTGGTACGTCTGCCCAAAACCGTGTCGGAAGCGCGGGAGTACCTGACCGAGGGAGCGGTGCCGATAGGCGGCGCGACTTTGGTCTGGGCCACCTGGCAGAGCGACGGGTTCCCCGAACAGGCCATGTCGCTGCGCGAGTTGCCACAAGCCAATGTCATCGGCCCCGAGGAGCTGGGCGGTGCGGTGGTACTGAGTCGCATCGACGACCGAATGCCGTACGTCTTGCACGCTGCGGCCAAAGCGGTGGGCACCGGCGCGGTGCGCCGCGCGGCCACGGTCGGCGGCAACCTGGCAGGCAGCGCGTTGCGCTGCCTGTTGCCCGCCGCCTTGGTCCTGGAGGCCCGTGCGACCGTACTGGCCCCGCACGGCGTCTACGAGACCGATCTCGCCGAGGTGACGGCCAAGCGGCCGCTGCTGCTCAGCCTGCGCTGGCGCGCGCCGGTCGCCAGCGCTTACCGCAAGCTGCAGGGCGAGGCGAGCGGCGAACCACCCCTCGTCGTCGCCACTGCTCTGCACACCGACACCGGTGGACGCCACCGCCTTCGCGCCGCCGTCCGCCACGGCTACGACGTCCTGACCGCGACCACGACCTTCGGCCCCGACGCCGCCCACCCCTTGGACGAGCTGCGCGAGACCTCGGCGGCGGACGCCCCCGGTGCCTGGGACCTCATCACCGAACAGGTCACCGCACTCCTGGCCTCAGCCCGGGACGACTGAGACGCGAGCCGTGAACCGGGTCGGCCCTGATGACCCTGGGCGGACCCGGACACCCACGCGCCGCGGTCCGCCGGATCGTCCGGGCGAAGCAGCATTCGAGGGGCGCACAACGCCCACCGTGCTGAGCGATCACATCGGACAGGCGCCGACCACTGCTGCCGTCCGGTGGCTCAGGCGTCGATGATGACGGGAATGATGAGCGGCCTGCGGCGGTGGGTGCGGAATGCCCAGTTCGCCACGGCGCGGGCAACGAGCTGTTCGAGTTGGTGCGCGTCCCCGACGCCCTCCGCGGCCGCGGTGGCCAGGGTCTTCTCGATGACGGGGATGACCGGCTCGAACGTGGTGTCGTCGTGGACGAAGCCGCGGGCCAGGAAGTCCGGGGCCTCGGCGAGGGCGCCGGTGTCCGCGTCCACGATCGCCACGACCGTGACCACGCCTTCGGAGGCGAGGGTAAGGCGGTCCTTCAGAGACGCTTCGGTGGCGCCGCCGACTTCCATGCCGTCCACGTAGACATTACCGGCGGGAACCTTGCCGGTGATGGACGCGCGCCCGTCGACGAGGTCGACGACGACGCCGTCCTCCGCGATGACGACCCGATCGGGGTCGACGCCGGTGCGGATGGCGAGGTCGCCGTTGGCCCGCAGGTGGCGCCATTCGCCGTGCACGGGCATGACATTGCGGGGTTTGACGATGTTGTAGCAGTAGACGAGTTCGCCGGCGCTGGCGTGCCCGGAGACGTGCACCTTCGCGTTGCCCTTGTGGACGACGTGGGCGCCCCAGCGGGTGAGTCCGTTGATCACCCGGTAGATGGCGTTCTCGTTGCCGGGGATGAGGGAGCTGGCGAGCAGGACGGTATCGCCCTTGCCGATACGGATCTGGTGGTCACGGTTGGCCATCCGTGACAGCGCGGCCATCGGTTCGCCCTGGGAACCGGTGCACACCAGGGTGATCTTGTGGTCGGGGAGCTTCTCCAGCTCCTTGGTGCTCACGACCAGACCGGAGGGGACCTTCAGATAGCCCAGGTCACGGGCGATGCCCATGTTGCGGACCATGGATCGGCCGACGAAGGCGACCTTGCGGCCGTGCTGGTGGGCGGCGTCCAGGACCTGCTGGATGCGGTGCACATGGCTGGCGAAGCTGGAGACGATGACCCGGCGTGGCGCGGTGCGCATCACCTGCTCGATCGCCGGGTTCAGCTCGCGCTCGGAGGTGGTGAAGCCGGGTACCTCGGCGTTGGTGGAGTCGGTGAGGAACAGGTCGACGCCCTCCTCTCCGAGGCGGGCGAAGGAGCGCAGATCGGTGATGCGGTCATCGAGAGGGAACTGGTCCATCTTGAAGTCGCCGGTGTGCAGCACCATCCCGGCGCCGGTGCGGATCGCGACCGCGAGGCTGTCCGGGATGGAGTGGTTGACCGCCACGAACTCGCAGTCGAAGGGCCCGAAGCCGCGCCGGTCACCCTCCCGCACCCGCGCCGTGCGTGGCCGGATGCCGTGTTCCTTGAGCTTGGCCTCCAGGAACGCCAGCGTCAGCTTCGATCCGACGACGGGAATGTCGGACCGCTCGCGCAGCAGGTACGGCACGCCGCCGATGTGGTCCTCGTGGCCGTGAGTGAGGACCACGGCCACGATGTCGTCCAGCCGGTCCCGGATCGAGGTGAAGTCCGGCAGGATCACATCCACGCCGGGCTGGGTCTCCTCGGGGAACAGCACGCCACAGTCGACGATGAGCAGCTTGCCGGCGTACTCGAAGACGGTCATGTTGCGGCCGATCTCACCGAGGCCGCCCAGGGCGATGACCCGCAACCCTCCTTCGGGAAGGGGAGGGGCGGCTTTCAGTTCGGGGTGCGGGTGACTCATACCCTGACGGTACCCGGAGAACGGGACGGGATGATCCATTGCCTGTGTGATATCCCTTCCGGACGGAGTGCGCAGTCCTCAGTGAGTGCCTGGGTACGACCGGATCACGTCGGCGGACGGTCCCGTGAGCCGCTGCGGGGTGGATTCCGGGACCGCACGCCCTACGGGCTGGGTCAGACATTGCGGCGGTACTGGCCGCCCACCTCGAAGAAGGCCTCGGTGATCTGCTGGAGGGAGCAGACCCGGGTGGCGTCCATGAGGACGGCGAAGACGTTGTCGCCGTTCGTCGCCGCGTTCTTGAGCGCGGCGAGGGCGTCGTGGGCCCGGTCGCGGTGGCCGGTGTGGAAGTCCCGCACGCGCTCCAGCTGGGACTGCTTCTCCTTCTCGGTGGCCCGGGCGAGTTCCAGCTCCTGAGACCGGCTGTCGCCGCCGGGGCGGAGGAAGGTGTTGACGCCGATGATGGGCAGGGTGCCGTCGTGCTTGCGCTGCTCGTACAGCATCGACTCGTCCTGGATGCGGCCGCGCTGGTATCCGGTCTCCATCGCGCCCAGTACGCCACCGCGGTCGCTGATCCGCTCGAACTCCTGGAGGACGGCCTCCTCCACCAGGTCCGTGAGTTCGTCGATGATGAACGATCCCTGGAGGGGGTTCTCGTTCATCGCCAGGCCCCACTCGCGGTTGATGACGAGCTGGATGGCCAGCGCCCGCCGCACCGACTCCTCGGACGGGGTGGTGACGGCCTCGTCGTAGGCGTTGGTGTGCAGCGAGTTTGCGTTGTCGTAGATGGCCGTGAGGGCCTGGAGGGTGGTGCGGATGTCGTTGAAGTCCATCTCCTGGGCGTGCAGGGAGCGTCCGGAGGTCTGGACGTGGTACTTCAGCTTCTGACTGCGTTCGCCCGCCCCGTACTTCTCCTTCATGGCGACGGCCCAGACGCGGCGGGCGACCCGGCCGAGGACGGTGTACTCGGGGTCCATGCCGTTGGAGAAGAAGAACGACAGGTTCGGGGCGAAGTCGTCGATGTGCATGCCCCGGGCGAGGTACGCCTCGACGTAGGTGAAGCCGTTGGCGAGGGTGAAGGCGAGCTGGCTGATGGGGTTCGCGCCGGCTTCGGCGATGTGGTAGCCGGAGATGGACACGGAGTAGAAGTTGCGCACCTTGTGGGCGATGAACCACTCCTGGATGTCGGCCATCATCCGCAGGGAGAACTCGGTGGAGAACAGGCAGGTGTTCTGGCCCTGATCCTCCTTGAGGATGTCGGCCTGCACCGTGCCGCGTACGCTCGCGAGCGCGTTGGCCCGCAGCTCGTCCGCCTCCTCGGGCGACGGGTCACGGCCCTCGGCGGCCCGGAACTTCTCCAGCTGCTGGTCGATGGCGGTGTTGAGGAAGAACGCCAGGATCGTCGGCGCGGGGCCGTTGATGGTCATGGAGACCGAGGTCGTGGGTGAGGTCAGGTCGAAGCCGTCGTAGAGGGCCTTCATGTCCGCGAGCGTTGCCACCGACACCCCGGAGGTGCCGACCTTGCCGTAGATGTCGGGGCGTTCGTCCGGGTCGCGGCCGTAGAGGGTGACCGAGTCGAAGGCGGTGGACAGGCGGGTGGCCGGCTGGCCCTCGGAGAGCAGCTTGAAGCGCCGGTTCGTACGGAACGGATCGCCCTCACCGGCGAACATCCGCGCCGGGTCCTCGCCGTCGCGCTTGAAGGGGAACACCCCTGCCGTGAAAGGGAAGTAGCCGGGCAGGTTCTCCCCGCGCCAGAACCGCACCAGCTCCCCGTGGTCGGTGAAGCGGGGCAGGGCGACGCGCGGGACGTTGTTGCCGGACAGGGACTCGCGGGTCAGCTTGGTGCGGATCTCCCTGTCCCGGACCTTCACCACCTGCTCGTTCCCGGAGTAGGAGGCGATGACGGCGGGCCAGTTCCCGATCTGCTCCGTGACCCGGTGCGGGAGCTGCTTGCGGGCGTCGTCGAGCAGCGAGTCCACGTTCGCGGCGTCGGAGCCGGCCTCGACGAGCTCGTCCCTGACCGCCTCCAGGCGCTGCAGCCGCCTGGCCGCCTCGGCCAGGCGCTGGGTCTCGGCGCGGTACGCGCGGACCGTGTCGGTGATCTCGGCGAGGTAGCGCACCCGGCCCGCGGGGACCACCTGCCGGATGCCGGAGGAGTGGCGTACTCCGACCGGTGCCAGCGCGCCCTCGGACAGCGGCAGTCCCTTCTCCGCCAGGCCCGACTTCAGGTGCTGGTAGAGCGCGGTGACACCGTCGTCGTTGAATGTCGCCGCCGACGTGCCGTACACCGGCATGTCCTCGGGCCGCATGCCGAACGCCTCACGACTGCGGACCAGTTGGCGGCCCACGTCGCGCAGTGCGTCCTGCGCGCCGCGCCGCTCGAACTTGTTGATCGCCACGACGTCGGCGAAGTCGAGCATGTCGATCTTCTCCAGCTGCGAGGCGGCACCGAACTCCGGTGTCATCACGTACAGCGAGGTGCCGACGAACGGCACGATCGCCGCGTCGCCCTGGCCGATGCCCGGCGTCTCCACGATCACCAGGTCGAACCCGGCGGCCTTGACCACGTCGATGACGTCGGTCAGGTGCTCGGGCAGCTCGCGACTGCCGCGGGTGGCCAGGCTGCGGAAGAAGACCCGGTTCCCGTCCAGGGAGTTCATGCGGATCCGGTCACCGAGCAGTGCCCCACCGCCGCGGCGGCGGGTCGGGTCGACCGCGATCACGGCGATGCGCAGCTTGTCCTGCTGGTCGAGGCGGAAACGGCGCACCAGTTCGTCCGTCAGTGACGACTTGCCCGAGCCGCCCGTGCCGGTGATGCCGAGCACCGGCGTGACCCGTGCCGCGGCGGCGGCCCGCAGCCGCTCCAGGAGATCCGGGGGCAGCTTGCCCAGTTCCGCGCCGGTGATCGCGCGGGCGATCGCGAACCGGTCACCGGCCAGCACGGTGGACGCGTCGGCCGGTTTGCCGTCCCAGAGGTCGAAGTCGCAGTCCTGAACAACCGAGTTGACCATTCCGGCCAGGCCCATCCGCTGCCCGTCCTCGGGCGAGAAGATGGTCACCCCACTGTCGCGCAGCCGGGTGATCTCCTCGGGCACGATGACGCCGCCTCCGCCGCCCACCACACGGATGTGGTCGGCTCCCGCCGCGCGCAGCGACTGGACCAGGTACTCGAAGTACTCCACGTGCCCACCCTGGTACGAGGAGACGGCGACACCGTGGGCGTCCTCCTCCAGAGCGGCGTCCACGACCTCCCGTACCGACCGGTTGTGTCCGAGGTGGATCACCTCGGCGCCCTGGGACTGGAAGATGCGCCGCATGATGTTGATCGACGCGTCATGCCCGTCGAACAGAGCCGAAGCCGTGACCAGACGGACGGGGTGCACGGGCCGGTGCAGATCACTCATGGGGGCCTTCCCGGACAGGGCGGGGGTACTGCTGACAGAAGAGATACTAGGACGTCCTAATAAATTGTTGGGAGTGATCGCCGTCACAGGTCGAGGTGACCGACCGAAACGCCGAGCCGCTGCCCGGCAGGCCGGTGCTGACGGGGACGGTGCTCGACAAGCCGTGAGCACGAGGTACGAGGGATCGTGAGCACCCTCTTGTGCGGGGTCCGGTCGGTCCGGGCCCCGCGCTTCACGAGGTCACGCTTTCTCGTGTGGGACGGTCCGGCGTATCCGCGGGACCCGGACAGGAACTCGCTGCGCACAGCACTGTGGCCGGACCACCCTGGGGTGCTCCGGCCACAAACCCCGGTCATCCTGGCTCCGCTCCGGGATGCGGGTGTGTCACTGGAACTGTGCGAAGAACCTCCAGATCTCTGCCTTGGTCCAGGTGGCGACGCCGCTTTCGCCGGAGGAACCGTCGACCGGACCGGGTATGTGGCCTCCGTCGAACGCGGCCCACTGGACCGGGTATCCGGCACGGCAGCCCGAGTAGGTGGTGGTGACGTGCGTTCGGCTGCCCGGCGCGGGCTCGCGCGGGCTCTGGCGGGTGCAGCCGTTGTTGCTGACGAATCGGTCGCGCAAGGACCGCCCCTGCCCGATGTTGAGGACGGAGTCGCTGATGCCGTGGATTCCGAAGTAGGCGATGGGCTGGCTGCCGCCGCTGCACCCGCTGATCTGGGCGCCGGAGATGACCGCGACGGCCCTGAAGACGTTCGCCCGGCTGCATGCGAGTGCGTAGCTCATCCCGCCGCCCCAGCTGAATCCCGTGGCGAAACGCTGTGCCGGGTTGACACAGAGACCGCCCTCGATGCGCCGGATCATGTCGTCGACGAAGGTGATGTCCTCACCGCCCGAATTGGCCCAGCCGTTGCCGAGGCCCTGGGGGGCGACGAGGATCGCACCGTTGTTCGACTGTTCTTGCTGGCCGTAGTAGGACCAGGCGTTCCCGCTCGTGCCGCCCGCGGCGACGTCGCCGGCGGTTCCGCCCCGCCAGTGGAACGCGAAGATCAGCCGGTAGCGGTGGCTGTTGTCGTAGTTGGCGGGAACCCTGAGGATGAAGCTGCGGCTCTTGCCGCCGCTCTGAATCGTGTGCGTACCGCTCGCCAGAGTCGGGGCGCTGCCGCATCCGCCGCCGCCACCGGACGACAGCTTGACCATCTGCCACTGCTGGTTGGCACCGCCCCAGTCGGAGTACTGGACGACGTTGCCGCCGTCGGCGGTGGAGGCGCCCTGCACCTCCACCGCCTTGCCGCTGGTGCGGTTGACCAGCCGGACATGGCCCGCGTCGGAGTCGGCCAGGCGGAACTGCTGGTTGGCCCCGTTGTGGTCGGCCCACTGCTGGATCGCGGCACCGTCCGCGGTCGAGGCACCGGCCACGTCGAGCACCTTGCCCGAATGCCGGGCCTTGAGGCGGTAGAAGCCGCCGCCGGAGTCCACGAACTGCCACTGCTGGTTGGCTCCGTCATGGCGCGTCCACTGGCTGATCCGCGCGCCGTCGGCGGTGGATGTGCCGGAGACGTCCAGCGCCTTGCCGCTGTTGCGATTGACCAGGACGTACCAGGCGTTGGTGTCCACCGTCGCCGCCTCGGCGGGCGTCGGATTCACCGCGGTGAGCATGCCGACGGCGAGCGCCGCCGCCACCACGGCGGCGATCCGGGACCACCAGCGACGTCTGGGGGGAGGGGCGGGGGAGCCCGCACCGTAGGTCTTCATCGATTCACCCCTGTGTCCGTGGCGGTTCCCATCAGGTGCGGGTCCAGCGCTGGTTGCTGCCGTTCGAGCAGGAGTAGAGCTGGATCAGGGTGCCGTTGGCGGTGCCGCTTGCGACGGCGTCGAGGCAGAGGCCGGACTGGACGCCGACGATGGACCCGTTGGAGTTGATGCGCCACTTCTGGTTGTCGCCGCCCCAGCAGCTGTAGATCTGCACTTTGCTGCCGTTACCGGTGCCGGCGGCGTCCAGGCACTTGTTGCCGTAGACCCTGAGCTCGCCGGCGGCGGTGTACGTCCACTGCTGGTTGGTGCCGTTGTGGCAGTCCCACAGGTGGAGCTGAGTGCCGTCGGTGGTGCTGGTGCCGGGCACGTCCAGGCAGCGGCCCGAACCGACACCCTTGACCGGTCCGGACTCGGAAGGGGGCGTGGTGGAGCCGCCGTTGAGTGCGTTGAGGACGGCGGTGTAGGCGGGCTTCTTGCTGCCGTTGTCGTTGAACAGGAGCGGCGTGTGCTCCCGTCGCCAGGAGTCGCTGTCGCGCACACCCCAGACGGTGATGCCGAGGCAGCGCGGGACGGCCAGGCAGTCGTTGGTCACGTTGGCGTAGGTCGTGGGCGAGGCGCCCTGGATGTCGAGCTCGGTGATGGCCACGTCGACGCCGAGGGCGGCGAAGCTCTGCAGGGTGGTGCGGAAGTTGCTGTTGTAGGGGCTGCCGTTGTTGAAGTGCGACTGGAAGCCGACGCAGTCGATCGGCACGCCGCGCTGCTTGAAGTCCCGGACCATGCGGTACATGGCCTGCGTTTTGGCCCACGTCCAGTTCTCGACGTTGTAGTCGTTGTAGCAGAGCTTGGCGGCCGGGTCGGCAGCGCGGGCGGTGCGGAACGCGACCTCGATCCAGTCGTTGCCGGTGCGTTGCAGGTTGGAGTCGCGGCGAGCTCCCGAATTGCCGTCCTCGAAGGCCTCGTTCACGACGTCCCACTGGGTGATCTTGCCCTTGTAGTGGGCCATCACGCCGTTGATGTGGTTGATCATCGCCTGGCGCAGCGCGCTGCCGCTGAGGCTCCGCATCCAGCCGGGCTGCTGGGAGTACCAGGCCAGGGTGTGGCCGCGCACCTGCTTGCCGTTCTGCACCGCCCAGTTGTAGACACGGTCACCGGCGGAGAAGTCGAACCGGCCCTGCTGCGGTTCGGTGGCGTCGATCTTCATCTCGTTCTCGGCCGTCACCGAGTTGAACTCACGGTTCGCGATCGACGTGTACGCCGAGTCGCCCAGCCTGCCCGAGGCGATGGCGGTGCCGAAGTAGCGGCCGCTCTGCGCCGCCGCAGCGCCGAGCGTGTTCTCGGCCGCCTGTGCGGGCGGCGGCGCGACCAGTGCGGTGACCACACCTAGGACGCCGACGACCAGCGCCAGCAGCAGGCCGCGGATCTTTCGGCGGATAGCGAGTCTGGGAAGGGCATACGAGCCCATGGCTGTGCCTCCAAGGTTGACATCACGGAAGGACTGAAGCGCAGGGGATTGCGTCGTCCGCTCCCACTCGGCGGACAAACGGGGCGGGCCGGCACCCGGGGCACGCGGAATCACCGGGCACCGTGGTCATGCGACGGGGACGATCTCGACTGGCACGGACGGCGCCCGGCCGGTCGTCGGGTGACGTCCGGTGGGCGGCGGCGGTGTTTCGACACAGGCATGGGGCACTCCATCGCAGCTCAGCCGGGGGCCGCCATGCGGCGTCGCGCACCACCTCTCCAACCGTGCGAAGAGCCGGGATGCGCTGGTGCGAACCTCACCGGAACGTGACGGGGTGACGCAGGTGCTTCGGTGCGCGGATCTGTCGTGCATCTGTCGTGCAGCTGTGCGTGGATCTGTCGTGCAGCGCAGACTTGCCCAGGAGAGCAGTGGTTCGATATATCGAACTGTGGCCGCTGTCTCAGACAGGGATGATTGAGGTATTGACGATGCATCGTCAATACTCTTCGCAGAAGAAGTTTCGATTCCCTGTCCGAAACATTCGAGAGCTCCGGCTGGTCGAACGGCGGCCGACGCCGCCGTCGGTGGAGGTCGAAGGGCCGGAGTCGGGGTCGGGGTCAGGGCTGGGACGGGTATGCCGGCCTCTTGCTCGACGGCACCTTGTCGTACCGGAGGGGAAGTGCTGTTTGTGGCCAGATCGGCGACAGGCCTTGACCGGAGAGCCCCGCATTCCTAGCTTGTGGCGTCAAAGCTTCCGGGAATTCGCCGAAACATTTCGAGATCGCCCTTGCCCCGGCAGACCGCTCCACGGTTCCTCGGGTCACCTCACCCCCCACCCCTCAAAGGAGTGCCCTCTGATGTGGTTTCGCCATTGGTCCCCGGTCCGCCCAAGACGCTTACTCGCCGTCCTTGCGCCCTTGCTGCTCGTGGCCACCTTCCTCGGTGCCCAGCCCGCCGTCGCGGCGACCGTAGACCCCAACGCCTCGTATGTCCTGGTCAACCGCAACAGCGGCAAGGCCCTGGACGTCTACAACATGGCGACCGGCGACGGCGCCCGCATCACCCAGTGGACCAGGAACGATCAGGCCCAGCAGCAGTGGCAGTTCGTCGATTCCGGGGGCGGCTACTACCGCATCAAGTCCCGCCACTCGGGCAAGGTGCTGGACGTCCACAACTGGTCCACCGCGAACGGCGGCTCGATCGTCCAGTGGGCCGATCTGAACGCCGCCAACCAGCAGTGGCGGCTGGCCGACAGCTCGGACGGCCACGTGAGGCTCATCTCGCGCCACAGCAACAAGGCCCTCGAAGTGCAAGGCGCCTCCACCGCCGACAACGGGAACATCGTCCAGTACGACGACTGGGGTGGCGCCAACCAGCAGTGGCGGCTCGTCAAGGTCGACGGTGACAGCCCCGGTACGTGCGATCTTCCGTCGACATACCGCTGGACCTCGACGGGCGTGCTGGCGCAGCCCAAGTCCGGGTGGGCCTCGCTCAAGGACTTCACCGTCGCCCCCTACAACGGCAAGCATCTCGTCTATGCGACGACGCACGGCGCCGCGGGAACGGGAGCGGGCTGGGGTTCGATGAACTTCGGCCTGTTCACCAACTGGCCGGAGATGGCCTCGGCCGGCCAGAACGCGATGTCGGCTTCCACCGTCGCCCCCACGCTCTTCTACTTCGCGCCGAAGAACATCTGGGTGCTCGCCTACCAGTGGGGCGGCGGGAGCGCCTTCTCCTACCGGACGTCGAGCGACCCCACCAACCCCAACGGCTGGTCAGCACAGAAGGTGCTCTTCTCCGGAAGTATCACCGGCTCCGGAACAGGACCCATCGACCAGACGCTCATCGCTGACGGCCAGAACATGTACCTGTTCTTCGCCGGTGACAACGGCAAGATCTACCGGGCCAGCATGCCGATCGGGAACTTCCCGAGCAGTTTCGGCTCGACCTACACCACGATCATGAGCGATACGGCGGACAAGCTGTTCGAAGCCCCGCAGGTCTACAAGCTCCAGGGCCAGAACCGCTACCTCATGATCGTTGAGGCGAGGGGCTCGCAGGGCCGCTACTTCCGCTCGTTCACGGCCACCAGTCTGAACGGCTCATGGACGCCCCAGGCCGCGACCGAGAGCAATCCCTTCGCCGGCAAGGCCAATAGCGGCGCCACCTGGACCAACGACATCAGCCATGGCGAACTGATCCGCACCAGCGCCGATCAGACGTTCACCGTCGATCCCTGCAACCTGCAGTTCCTCTACCAGGGACGTAACCCCAACTCCGGCGGCGACTACGGCCAATGGCCCTACCGTCCGGGTCTGCTGACCCTGCGGCGCTGACGGCGTGGCACGAGTCCGGCTCCGGTAGGGAGCCGGCGCGGCGGGCTCGGCGCAAGGCCGAGCCCGCCCGGTCACGCGACAACGCCAGCGCTCATACGGCGACGGAGGGCGGCAGGCATCCGAGCCGACTGGTGGACCTGCTGCCGAACTTGGCGCATGGTTTCAGCTCACGCCGTCGCATCGGGCCTCGCCGTGGCGATCTCGGTGATCAGGCCCTCGACCAGGACCTTGATCTCGTCGCGGATGGGGCGGACGGCCTCGACGCCCTGTCCGGCCGGGTCGTCGAGCTTCCAGTCGAGGTACCGCTTGCCGGGGAAGACGGGGCAGGTGTCACCGCAGCCCATGGTGATGCAGACGTCCGACTCGCGGACCGCATCGACGGTGAGAAGCTTCGGCGACTCCTGGGAAATGTCGATGCCGACCTCGGCCATCGCCTCTACGGCGGCCGGGTTGACCTGATCGCCGGGACTGGAGCCGGCGGAGCGGACCTCGACGCGGTCGCCGGCCAGGTATGTCAGCCAGGCGGCGGCCATCTGGGAGCGGCCGGCGTTGTGGACGCAGACGAACAGGACGGACGGCTTGTCGGCCATGGTGATGGTCCCTCCGGTCGCAGCCCGCTCGTATCAGCGAGTGATGATGTGACAATATCAGTGCATGCTGACTTCAGTCGACGCTGATGTGATTCGAGCGCTGGGCGATCCGCTCCGCCTGAAGATCGTGACCCTGCTGGCGCGCGAGACGCTCTGCACGACGCACCTGGTCGAGGAGACCGGAGCCAGGCAGACCAATCTGTCCAACCACATGAAGGTGCTGCGCGAGGCCGGGATCGTGGAGACCGAGCCGTGCGGCCGCTTCACCTACTACAAGCTGAAGCCCGAGGTCCTGGCCGGCCTGTCCGAACGGTTCGCTGAACTCGCCGCCTCCGCCCGTACCGCTTCCGAGAACAAGAGGGCCTGCCCGTGACCTCCACCGAGCCCACCACCGCCTCCACCCAAGGCGCCGGCCCGGCCGGGGACGACTCGATCGTCAAGAAGCTCTCCACCCTCGACCGCTACCTCGCGGTCTGGATCCTGCTCGCCATGGCCATCGGCCTCGGCCTGGGCCGCCTGATCCCGGGGATGAACGACGCGCTCGCGAAGATCGAGGTCGGCGGGATGTCCCTGCCGATCGCCCTCGGCCTGCTCGTCATGATGTACCCGGTTCTGGCCAAGGTCCGCTACGACAAGCTCGACCGCGTCACCAGCGACCGCAAGCTGCTGATCTCCTCGCTGGTCATCAACTGGATCGTCGGACCGGCGGTCATGTTCGCCCTGGCGTGGATCTTC
Source organism: Streptomyces cahuitamycinicus (assembly GCF_002891435.1). Classification (GTDB taxonomy): domain Bacteria; phylum Actinomycetota; class Actinomycetes; order Streptomycetales; family Streptomycetaceae; genus Streptomyces; species Streptomyces cahuitamycinicus. Next base: position 19,414 of record NZ_POUC01000001.1, on the reverse strand, counting down.
CTGCCGGACCTACCCGAGTACCGTACCGGCCTGATCATCGTCGGCCTGGCCCGCTGCATCGCCATGGTCATCATCTGGAACGACCTGGCCTGCGGCGACCGTGAGGCCGCGGCCGTCCTCGTCGCGCTGAACTCGGTGTTCCAGGTCCTCGCGTTCGGCCTGCTGGGCTGGTTCTACCTCGACCTGCTGCCGCGCTGGATGAACCTCGGTGATGGCCAGGGCTTGGACGTGTCCGTCTGGCACATCGCGCTGAATGTCGTCATCTTCCTCGGCATCCCGCTGCTGGCCGGCTTCCTCACCCGCCGCATCGGCGAGCAGAAGCTGGGCCGGGAGGACTACGAGCAGAGGTTCCTGCCGAAGATCGGCCCGTGGGCCCTGTACGGGCTGCTGTTCACGATCGTCATCCTCTTCGCCCTGCAAGGGAAGACCATCACCTCGCAGCCGCTGGACGTCGCCCGGATCGCGCTGCCGCTGCTGGTCTACTTCGCGCTCATGTTCTTCGGCACCTTCCTCCTCGGCAAGGGCCTGGGTCTGGCCTACGACCGCACCACGACGCTGGCGTTCACTGCTGCGGGGAACAACTTCGAGCTGGCCATCGCGGTCGCCATCGCCACCTTCGGTGTCACCTCCGGCCAGGCGCTGTCCGGCGTCGTCGGCCCGCTCATCGAAGTGCCCGTGCTGATCGGCCTGGTCTACGTCGCGCTCGCCTGGCGTCGGAAGTTCGCCGTCGGCGCGGTGACGACGGCCCCGTGACAAGCACGTGGACGTGTTCGCGCGCCCCGATCTGAGCCCGTGAAGCCCGTCGCCCGGGCACCAAAATCAGTCGAAGAGCGGGCGGCGGCGCTCGACCTGGGCGGCGTAGCGACAGCGGCCGTTGGGTACCAAAATCAGTCGAAGCGCGGGCTGCGGCGCTCGATCGGGGCGGCGTCGAGCCGGCGGCCGTGCTGCTTGGCGATGCGCCCGCGCGTGTCCAGCGGCAAGACGCCCGACTGGATCGACTCCGTCCGTCCGATCGTCATGTCGCGGCGGGTATGGCCAGCAGCTTGCCCATCGCGGCGAGCACCGACGGCTCGACCTTGTAGTACACCCAGGTGCCGCGCCGCTCGGAGGTGAGCAGGCCGGCTTCCCTGAGCTTCTTCAGGTGGTGGGAGACGGTGGGCTGGGAGACGCCGACGTCGGAGATGTCGCAGACGCACGCCTCCCCGCCTTCGTGCGAGGCCACGGCCGAGAACAGACGCAGCCGCACGGGGTCGCCGAGCGCCTTGAACATCCGAGCTGCCGTCTCGGCCTCCTCGGCACTCATCGGGCGCTCTGTGAGCGGCGGACAGCACGGCACCACGCCCTGACCGGCGGCGGTATCGAGCAGCGGCAGTACCTTCGCATTCGACATGCGTCTATGTTGACATACGTCGAACCAGTGGGGTGGAGATGTCCCAGGGTGTTCGACCTCGGCAGTGAGCCGCACAGGCGGGTGAGAGCAGGGTGAGGCTGTCGTAGTAGTGCGGGCGCGACCCGCGCGGCCGGACGCCTCCACCGCCACCGGGAGCAGCCCCCGGCGGAGCAAGGCGTGGGGGACGGCGAGACCGGAATGACCTCCACGGATGCCGATGGCCTCGGCGTACTCCATCAGACCTTCCCCTCGTGAATCGATATGTGTCTATGTTGACGCTCATCAATACAAGTGCCATGCTGGGCCCCGGAGTCATCGACGGATGTCGAACCACGCAAGGAGTCGCCGTGAACGTGCCTGCCACCGCCGAGCTGCCCGTCGTCGTGATCGGGGCCGGACCCGCCGGTCTGGCCGCCGCCGCCCACCTTCTCGACCAGGGCATCGAACCCTTGGTCCTGGAAGCCGGACAGAAGTCCGGCGCCGCGGTGCGCGAGTGGGCGCACGTGCGCCTGTTCTCCACCTGGGGCGAGGTCGTCGACCCGGTCGCCGAAAAACTGCTGGCCCCCACCGGCTGGACGCGCCCGGACCCGGCGACCTACCCCTCCGGCGGCGACTGGGCGGAGCTCTACCTGCAGCCGCTCGCCGACCTCCTCGGCCACCGCGTCCGCACCGGAGCGCGCGTCACCGGCGTCTCCCGAGCCGGCCGGGACCGCATCGTGGACGCCGACCGCGACCGGCAGCCGTTCGTCGTGCACATCGCCCACGCCGACGGCCGCGAGGAGCGCGTCTTCGCCCGCGCCGTCATCGACGCCTCCGGCACCTGGGCGACGCCGTCCCCGGCCGGCGGCAGCGGCCTTCCCGCCCTCGGCGAGAAAGCCGCCTCGGACCGGATCACCTACCGGGTCCCGAACCTCAAGGACACCGCCGTACGCGCCCGGTACGCCGGCAAGCGCACCGCCGTCATCGGCTCCGGCGCCTCCGCCTTCACCGCCCTCGCCTACCTGGCCGAGCTCGCGAAGTCGGGCGACGGCGTGGGGACGAAGGGGGTGTGGATCCTGCGCCGGGGCATCTCCGGCTCAACCTTCGGCGGCGGCGAAGCCGATCAGCTCCCGGCGCGCGGCGCCCTGGGCCTGGCGGCGAAGGCCGCCGTGGACGAGGGCCACGCGGACGCGGCCACCGGCTTCCGTACCGAGGCGATCGAGCGAGCGGACGACGGCCGCCTGGTCCTGGTCGGTGAGGACGGACGCCGCCTGGACCCGGTAGACGAGGTGATCGTTCTGACCGGCTTCCGCCCCGACCTGTCCTTCTTGGAGGAGCTGCGCCTGGGCCTGGACGAGCGCCTTCAGGCACCGGTCGAGCTGGCGCCGCTGATCGACCCGAACCAGCACTCGTGCGGCACTGTCTACCCGCACGGCCACCGCGAGCTCTCCCACCCCGAATCCGGCGTCTACCTCGTCGGCATGAAGTCCTACGGCCGCGCCCCGACCTTCCTGGCGATGACCGGCTACGAGCAGGTCCGCTCCGTCACCGCGGCGATCGCCGGCGATCTCGAGTCCGCCGACCGTGTCGAACTCACCCTCCCGGAGACCGGCGTGTGCGGCGGCGCAGGACTGTTCGACGACCCCGCCGCCGGACAGGCCGAAGCCGGCGGCTGCTGTGCTCCCGCTCCGGCGCTCGTGCAGATCGCCGTCGGCACGCCCGCCGCCACCGTGACCGAGGGGGCGCCGGCGGGCGGCTCCTGCGGCTCCTGTCAGTGAAGGTCCGTTGCAGTAGCCCTCGCAGCATGGACTCCAGGGCAGGACCGTCTCGCGCCTACTTGATGAGGTCCTTGAACTTGTAGTAGCCGCCCGCGAAGGGCAGGAACCACGGTGGGCCGAAGTGGCCCGGGATCCGCCGGAAGGGCAGTTCGCGCCAAGGGTTGGCGGTCGGGGTGCCGTTCATGCACTCGGCCATCTGCTTGCCCATGTGGGTGGCCATCTGGACGCCGTGGCCGGAGTAGCCGAGCGAGTAGAAGAGCCCGTCCTGCTCGCCGGCGTGCACCATGCGGTCCATGCTCATGTCGACCAGGCCGCCCCAGCAGTAGTCGACGCGCGCGTTCGTGAGCTGAGGGAAGACCTGGGTCATCGCCTTGTGCAGGATGCGCCCGCTCTTCGCGTCCGACTGCTGGTTGGACATGGCGAACCGGGCGCGGCCACCGAACAGCAGCCGCTGGTCCGGAGTGATGCGGAAGTAGTTCAACAGGTTCAACGAGTTCGATGCCATCCGCCGGTTCGGCAGCAGTGTGTCGCAGACGTCCTTGCCCAGCGGCTCGGTCACGATGATGAAGCTGCCGACCGGAGCGATCCTGACCTGGTGCCAGCGGAACGGTCTGCTGGTGTAGCCGCTGGTCGCGACCAGCACCTGGTCGGCCCGGACGGTCCCGCGCGGCGTGACCAGCTCGTGCCGCGTGCCGTCCACTCGACTGACCTGCTCGACCGGTGCCTTCTCGTGGATGGTGACACCGATCCGCGCGGCCGCCTCGGCGAGACCCATCGTGAACTTGCCGACATGCAGCCCCGCGCTCTTGGCGTCGACCAGGGCGCCGTGGAAGCGGTCCGAGCCGATCTCCGAGTGGATCTCGCTCTTGGGGATCAGCCGGGTCTCGATCCCGAGACGGCCGGACATGATCTCGTGGGTCTTGCGCAGACCCTCGAGATGGGCCGGCTTGGAGGCCAGGTTCAGCTTGCCCGTGCGGGCGAAGTCGCAGTCGATTCCCTCATCGGTGACGAGCTTCTCGAGCGTGTCGACCGCGTCGTGGTAGGTCATCAGGTATGCCTTCGCGGTGTCGAACCCGTAGCGGGCAACCGCGTCCCGGAACCCGATCGACAGGCCCGTCGTGGCCATGCCGCCGTTGCGACCCGACGCGCCGAATCCCACCGTGTCCTTCTCGAAGACGTGCACGTTCGCGCCCTTGCGCGCCAGGTGCAGTGCCGCGGAGAGACCGGTCAGGCCGGCCCCGATGACCGCCACGTCGACATGCCCACCGATTTCGGTACGGGACCGGTCCGGACCCTGGGGAGCGGTGTCGAGCCAGTAGGGGGTGAACTTCATATCGCTGCTCTCTCTCCTGCCAGTGCCGTCCGCTGTGAACGCACGCGGGTCAGGCCCTCACGGGTTCCGCTGTCGGAAGTGTGCTCGCTGTCACTCGGAGACCGTTCATCGCAGTTCTCTCCGAGAACGGTCTTGACGTCCGACGTCCGGGGGTGCGGCCTGAGTCAAGGTCGGGGCCTGTTGACAGTGGTCGACCCTACTCTTATGGTCGACAATCGACAAGCGACAGACTGACCGCCCTTCGATCGACACCTGGAGGAACCGTGGAATTTGAGAGCAAGCCGAAGTTCGTCGCGTTCGACATGAACGGAACGTTGATCCACTTCCGTATCAACGAGGTGATCCGTCGGGTCCTGGGCGACCGGCTCCCGGCCGAGATCGCCGACGAGTTCCTGCGCACCGGCAACCAGTACCGGATCGACGAGTGCCTGGGCGCGTACCAGCCGTTCCACCAGGTCGTCGCCCGCTCGTTGGAACGGACCATGCGCAGGTTCGGCCTGGAGTTCCGGGAGGGCGACGGTCAGGCGGTGTACGAGGAGATCCCGACGTGGGGTCCGTACCCCGGTGTCAGTGAGGCGCTGCGGCGCTTGGCCGAGGAGTACCCGCTGGTGATCGTGACGAACTCCGACGACGTGCATGCGAAGCGCCTCGCGGAGAACCTCCAGGCCCCGTTCGAGGTCGTGATCAGCGCCGAGGAGATGGGCATCTACAAGCCACGGCTCGGTGCGTTCGAATACACGCTGGACAAGCTCGGCGTGACACCCGACGAAATCGGGTGGGTCTCGGCGAGCCCGAAGTACGACCTCCGCACCGCGGCCAACATGGGCATCAAGAGCAAGGTGTACATGGACCGCGGCTTCGAGCACGACGAGCACTGGCTCGACTACAAGCGGATCACCGACATCGCCGAACTCCCCGCCCTTTTCGGCCTGCCCCGCCCTTGACGGGAGAGGTGGGTACCGCATCATCAACCGCCGGTCTCCCGTCCTGCGTCGTCCAGGGCTCGGGGATCACGGCCCGGAGTGACACTCGGCCCGACCGGCCTCCGCGCGGGTGTGGGTCGAGGAGTCGGTCTCCGGGTTGCTGACATCGAGGAGGAGGAAGGCCATCCCCGCGCCCCCGGTCGGCTCGTCCGGCACCCCTGTGCCGGACGGCTCAAGGGTGCCGGGCCGGCCGTCGGCAGCTCACTGCAGTCGGTGTCGGTCCCAGAGGTATAGTCGACAAACGACCAAGTGGTCGACAACGGCCAAGGGAGGGCGACCGGGTGGACCACAAGTTCGAGTGGCTTGAGCAACGGACGACCACGCCGGACGGCGTCTACCGCACGCTGCGGGCCGCCATCCTCGACGGGACCGTGCCTCCTGGTGGACAGCTGCGCGAGGCGCACATCGCTGCAGATCTCGGGATCAGCCGCTCCCCGCTGCGTGAGGCGCTGACCAAGCTGGAGGAGGAAGGGCTCATCGTGAAGATCCCCTTCCGTGGGGCCTTCGTCGTAGAGGTGAGCGCTCGTGACGTCGCCGAGATCGCATCGGTCCGCCTACGTGTCGAGCCGTACGCCGCTGAGCTCTCGGCCGGAGCCCTACGCGGTCCTGAGCGTCCGCAGTTGATGCAAACCGTCGAGGATCTTCACCGGGCAACGGAGAAGAACGACATCCCGGCGAGCATCGACGCCCACCTTCGCTTCCACCGGCTCTTCTACGACCTCTCGGAGCACGGCGTCCTGCAGAGTCTTTGGAATGGCTGGGAGACCAAGCTGCGCCTCTACCTCAGCGTCGACCACCGCACTTACAGCGACGACCCGCATCAGCTGGTCGTCGAGCACGAGAGGTTGGCTGCGGTTGCCCTGGAAGGCGACACCGACGCCTTCCGCCAGGAACTGGCCGCCCATTTCAAATCGGCGCTGCAAGCCCAGACGGAAGCTCAGCAAGCACGTACGTCCAGGCGTGCATGAGGTGATGTCGCCTGCGAGAAGGGTTCAAGCACCCTCGCCACGGCGACATCATTGACCCATGCCGCGCTCGGGGATCGAGCGGGCGACCACGGCAGGACCCCGGCGAAGGGTACGCGCCGGGGTCCGTTGTCGCGCTCGGCAGCGGCCTGCCCCTGAGCGCTGCGGTGCTCCAGATCTGCCCCAGCAGGTCGGTGTCCGTCGCGGTGGCTGCGAGTCTCGGTAGTTCTGCTCGCTGTCGAACCGCGCCCAGAACGCAGACGCCCCGTCCTCCAGTTGGACGTCGAGGGCCCCCGGTGGCATGTCGGGGGCGCCCGTGGCGCAGGGGATCTCGTCGGGCCTGATGTGCACCCTCCGTGTCGATCATTCGAGGTCCCACCGCCGTCAGCGACCGCGATGGATACAGGCGTACTGCAGCACATGCTCGTCCACGCCGAACCGTATGAGACCGGTGAGCTGTGTCCTGACGTAGGCCGTCGCTTCAGCGGCAGTCGCCGAGGGGGGCGCAGGCGGTGATCCAGGCCGTGGCTCTGGGCTGAAGTTTCTGTTGACAGCAAACGACGACCCTCATATGGTCGACAAACGACAATCCGGTGGTCGTTTTAAGCCATCATCACGGCATTTCGCCACCGCTGTTACTCGCGAGGAGACCCGAGTGCAGATGATCAAGATTGATTCGAAGCGGGTTATCGTGCCCAACTACGAGGGTTGGCGCCCCGTGCCGTCCGCGGCGGTGACTCAGTGAGCCGGCCCGGGACTTCGGCAGCGAACACCGGCTCGGCTTCCGATCGGCTCCAGGCCTTCGGTCTGGCCCTTCCCAGCCTCGCTGCCAACCCGAACTACGTGCACCACCGGGCGGTGGGCTCCAGCATCCACATCTCTGGCCAACTGCCTTACAAGGACGGTGAGCTGCTGGGGCAGGGCACTGTCGGCCGGGACGTCGAGCTGGAGACGGCTCGGGAGCTCGCACGCCATGCCGCGCTCAACGCGCTCGCCGCCGCTGTGCGGGCGGTGGGAGATCTGGACCGGGTCCGGATCGTGCAAATGCTGGTCTTCGTGGCCAGTACGCCGGACTTCGGTCTGCAGTCGCGGGTCGCCGACGCGGCCAGTGAACTGCTCATCGAGGTGCTGGGCGAGAACGGACGACACGCTCGCACAGCGATCGGCGTCGCCGGGCTACCGCTCAACAGCCCGGTCGAGATTCAGATGGTCTGCACTGCGGCGTAGGGCGGACACGACGGCGGTGTAGCGCGAGCGCGCGCTATTGCGGGCCGCGCACGTGCGGCATCGAGGGAGTCGGCATCCGCGCCCCTCGACCATTGGCAGACAGAATCACGAGGAGGGCAGCGTGAACCGGCTTCAACGAGCACTCGACGCTCTGGTCGAGCGGGTCGACACCCCCGCGCCGATCGTGCTGGTCGACGTCATGCAAGCCAACATCGACCGCATGCAGGGCTTCGCCGACCAGCACAACCTGGAGGTCAGGCCCCACGTCAAGACGCACAAGTGTGTGGAGATCGCGCGGCGTCAGGTCGAGGCCGGGGCGGTGGGAATCACCGCGGGAAACGTCGGTGAGGCCGAGGTCTTCGCCGCGGCCGGCTTTGACGACATCTTCCTCGCCTACCCGATCTGGCCCGCGGGAACGAAGGGGGCACGGATCCGCCGGCTTGCCCAGTCCACCCGGCTACGGGTCGGCGTCGACAACGTCGCGGCGATCGAGGCCCTCGCCGACGCGATGGGAGACGAACCGGATCGGCTGAAGGTCGTCATCGAGGTCGACTGTGGCGCCCGTCGTTCCGGGGCGCCACCCGAGCTCGCGGGCGACCTCGCGCTCGCCGCCCACAAGCGCGGCCTGGCTCCCGTGGGCGTCTTCACTTATCCAGGTCACGGCAGCTCCGGTCCGGATGCACGCGAGCGCGCCGCGCAGGACCAGGAGGACGCGCTCACCACCGCGGTGCGCAGCCTCGCCGGTGTCGGGGTCACCGCACGGGTGGTCAGCGCCGGCTCCACCCCCACCATCGAATTCTCCACCAGCGGCGTGATCACCGAGATCCGTCCCGGCGAGTACGTCTTCTGCGACCTGAACAACACCCGGCTCGGCGCTTGCACGGACGACCAGATCGCGCTGTTCGTCGCCGCCACAGTCGTCAGCGACTGGGTTCCCGACCAGGTCATTCTCGATGTGGGCACCAAAGCCCTCGGTCGTGAGGGCAGCCCGGAGCGCGGCTACGGCGGCGTCGCCGGCACGAAGGCAGTCCTGGCCAAGCTCAACGAGTACCACGGATTCCTCCCGCTGCCGGCCGGCGAGTTCCGCCCTGGCGTCGGCACCCTCGTACCGGTGGTGCCGAACCACGTATGCCCGGTCGTCCTCGGTTTCGAGGAGCTGATCGTCACCGACAGCACGGGCACCTCGCTGCAGCGGTGGCCGGTCGACGCCCGCGGATTCCTCAACTGACCGGCACCGGGGCGAGACCTTCGCCCCAGCCCGCAACCCGACCGACTTTCCCCCCGCTAAGGAGTGCCTGACATGAGACTCAAGAACATCGCGGCCCTGGTGACCGGCGCCGGCAGTGGCATCGGGGAGGCAGTGAGCTCCCACTTCCGCCGCGAGGGCGCGCGGCTGCTGCTCACCGGCCGCAGGAAGCGACTCGACACCGCTCAACCCGACGACCTGTACGTTCCTGGAGACCTCAATGACGAGACGTTCGTCGAGGACCTGGCCAAGCAGGCCGTCGAGTCCCTCGGCACCGTCGACGTCGTCGTCCTCAACCACGGCCTGCAGGCCAGCAGCCCGCTCACCGAGATGACCTACGCCGACGCGAAGAACGTACTCGAAAGCAACCTGCTCAGCGCGTTCCTGGTGATGAAGCACTTCGCGCCGCTCATGCCCCGGGCAGGAGGCTCGTTCGTCTGCGTCAGTTCACGGCTCGGCATGGTCGGCAAGTCCGGGGAAGTCCTGTACTCAGCCGCCAAGGGAGGCCTCATCATGCTCGCCAAGGGCGCGGCGATCGAATGGGCCCCGCGCGACATCCGCGTCAACGTCGTCGCTCCTGGCCTGACCGCCACCCCGATCATCGAAGCGTCGATCCAGCGCAGCCCCGACCCCGAGGCCTACCGCCGCGAGCGCGAGAACCAGATCCCGCTCCAACGCCTCGCCACCCCCGAAGAGGTCGCCGACGCCGTTCTCTTCTTCGCATCATCGGAATCGTCGTACGTCACCGGTTCGGTCCTCCCCGTCGACGGCGGGTACACCGCCTTCTGAACACCCTGCTGGACATCCACCAGCATCGGGCTGAACGACCAGTCCTCCGTCTCGCCCTCTGTCTCGGGCGACCGCCGATCGCTGCATGACCGATCGACCACGAGTCGAGCGTATGCCCTGATCGTCGCGCTCGAACCGCGCCATCCACGGTGCGCCCGTGCCGAGCATCGCATCCGCGCCATCCCGGCCACCCCGACGCCGGCCACGACGTGTCGCGATGCGGACCACCGCCACCCCGCCGGTCGCCGTCGGCGACGGCTCCATCTTCCCAACCGCCGCTCACCCGGCCGTCCAGCCCGGCGTCGCCCTGACAGCACGATCGTCGCGGACTTCAGTCCACGGCGAGGACGCGCCCAGAAGCGGAGACCGGCAACGCGCGCGGGCGACGCATGTGTCCGCGTTCCCCGCCCCACAAGATCCCGACCCCCGGCACCTGCGAAAGCCGCCGCACAGTCGGTCCCACGCGTCAATAGATGAGGAGTATTGCCATGAATGACCCCCAGATCGGCCGGAGAGCGATTTTGCGCGGAATGGGCGGCCTGGCCGCCCTCGCCGCTGTGCCCTCGATCGCCGCCTGCGGCACTGGCACCAGCCGCGCAGCGGCCGGAGGCAAGGGCGGCGGCAAGACGGTGGTCGTCCGCGACAGCGGCGGTTCCTACGGCGCGGCCCTGCAGAAGGCGATCTACACGCCCTTCACCCAGGAGACCGGCATCGGCGTCAAGGTGCTCAACCTGGACGACGCCCCGCTGCTCGCCCAGATCAAGCAGGGCCGTCCGCAGTGCGACCTCATCAACAACTCGATGATGTCCCACTTCAAGTACGTGAAGCAGGATGCCCTGGAGACGCTGGACCCTGACCGGCTCAAGAGCCTGAAGAGCGCGAAGATACCCGAGAACCAGATCACCGACCATGCCATCGGGCACAGCTTCTACGGCCAGTGCATCGCGTACCGCACGGACGCGTTCGGGGGTAAGAAGCCGGAGTCGTGGGCGGACTTCTGGGACACCAAGGCCTTCAAGGGCGGCCGCGCGATGGTCAGCCCGGACGGTGACCTGCCCGAGCTGGAGTTCGCGCTGCTGGCCGACGGCGTCCCGATGGACAAGCTGTACCCGCTGGATGTGGACCGCGCATTCAAGGTGCTGACCCGGCTGCGGGCCGACATCAAGAAGTTCTGGGACAGCGGCCCGCTGCCCGGCGTGCTCCTCAGCCGCCAAGAGGTGACGATGTCCACCGTCTGGGACGGCCGGATCGCCGACCTGCAGAAGCAGGGTGTTCCGGTGGAGCGGCAGCTCAACGGCATGCGCCGCCAGTTCTCGGGCTACGCCATCGCCAAGGGCGCGGCCAACGTGGACGGCGCCTACCAGCTCATGGACTTCGCGCTGCGTGCCGAGATCCAGGCTGCCCTGGCCAAGGCCTTCCCGTCGAACCCGTCCTCTCCGGTGGCCTACGCCAAGCTCACCGAGGACGAGCGCAACGCTCTGGCCGGTGCGCCGAAGTACTACGACAAGGGTTTCGACGCGGACATCGACTGGTGGCTGAAGAACGAATCGGCCGTCACTAAGCGCTGGTTGGAGTGGGCTCGTGGCTGAATTCGATGTGGTCACACCGTCCGTGAAGGTGGCCGACGGCACCCTGCCCACCGCGACGGGCAAAGCGCTGTCGGTGGTGGCCCTGCGCAAGACGTACGGGGATGTCGTCGCGGTCGACGAGGCGTCCATGGAGATCGCGGCGGGGGAGTTCGTCACCTTCCTCGGCGCCTCGGGGTCGGGCAAAACCACGACACTGATGATGATCGCCGGCTTCTGCGAACCCGACTCCGGCACCATCACCGTCGGGGGCCGTGACATGACACGGCTCGCGCCGCAGAAGCGGGGCCTGGGTTTCGTCTTCCAGCAGTACCTGTTGTTCCCGCACATGACCGTGAGCGAGAATGTCGCTTTCCCGCTCACCCTGCGCGGGGTGCCGAAGGACGAGATCCGCAGGCGCGTCGGGGAGACGCTGGAGATCGCGGGCCTGTCCGGGTTCGGCGGCCGCAAGCCGCGGGAGCTGTCCGGCGGTCAGCAGCAGCGTGTCGCGCTGTGCCGGGCGCTGGTCTACCGCCCGCCGGTCATCCTCATGGACGAGCCGCTGGGCGCCCTGGACAAGAAGCTCCGCGACCAGCTTCAGGTCGAGATCAAGGCCATCCAGCAGGAACTCGGCCTGACCGTCATCTACGTGACACACGACCAGGAAGAAGCGCTGGTCCTGTCGGACCGCATCGCGGTGATGCGCAACGGGCTGATCGAACAGTTCGACACTCCCCGTGAGCTGTTCGAGCGGCCCAGGACGCCCTTCGTCGCGGACTTCCTGGGCGCGGCGAACTTCCTGTCCGGCCATGTGGAGAAGCACACCGATGAGCACACATTGGTCCGCCTCGACGAGACTGGCGGCCTGCTGAAGGCGCGCCGCCATGAGCTGGCCACCGGCACCCAGATCAAGGCCGCCGTCCAGCCGGGCCGACTGCGGGCCGGCGCCCCGGGCGACGGCTTCTGCACCGGCACGGTGGAGACTGCCACATACGTGGGCACGTTGGTCCGCGCGGGTGTGCGGGTCGGAAGCGGTGACGTGCTGCTGCGCCTGGAGGTACCGGCCGGCCGGGGCCCCGTCGCCGGCGAGCGGGTCGGGGTCACAGCCGACCCTGAGGACGTCAACCTCTTCGCCGACGAACGGGAACGGTGAGTCATGGCCGCCCTCACCGCCACCGCCCGTCCACGAAAGCTGCTGGCCTCTCGCCGGACCCGGGTCGGGATTCTCTACGCGCTGCCCGTCGTCGTCTATCTCCTGGTGCTGTTCGTCTACCCGATCTTCGGCACGCTGTTCCTCAGCCTGAAGAACGCCGACGGATCGCTGACGCTGCACTGGTACGTCGACGCGCTGACCGGCGTCAACCTCTCGGTCCTGATCACCACGCTGCGGATCTCCGCGGAAACCGCGCTGTTGAGCCTCGTCTTCGGGTTCGTTCTGGCCAATGCGATCTCGCGGCTGAAGCCCCTGTGGGCCGGACTGGCGATGCTCGTCGTGGTCGTCCCGCACTTCATCAGCGCCCTGGTGCGCACTTATGGCTGGATCATCCTGCTGGGTGACAAGGGCCTGGTGAACGAGACCCTGGCCGGCCTGTCGGTACCAGGCACGCCCTACCGGCTGCTCTATAACGAGCTGGGCGTGGTCATCGGCACCACCTCCATGATGCTGCCCTACACCGTGCTGCTGCTGTACGGGGTGATGCGCGGCGTGGACCGCCGCCTGCTCGCCGCCGCGGCCAGCATGGGCGCGGGACGCGTGACGATCTTCCGCCGGGTCTACCTGCCGCTGGTCGCCCCCGGCCTGGCCAGTGCCGGACTGCTCAGCTTCATCCTCTCGCTGGGCTACTACATCACCCCCGCCCTGATGGGCGGACCCAACCAGACGATGATCGCCACCCTCATCAACCAGCAGGTGACCAAGGAGAACCAGTGGAACGGGGCGGCCGCCCAGGGAGTCATCCTGCTGCTGCTCACCCTCGCCGGACTGCTGCTGGTCAAGCTCGTCAGCTCCCTCGGCGCCAGCCGTAAGAAGAGGAGTGCGTCATGATGGAGCTGCGCAAGACCGTCGCCGGGCGGATCGCCCTGACCGCGGTCGCCACCGTGATCCTGCTGTTCCTGGCGCTGCCGATCGTCGTCATCCTCGTCACCTCCTTCAGCAGCAACGCCTTCTCCGCGTTCCCGCCGGAAGTGTGGACGCTGAACTGGTACAAGGCGCTGTTCGCCGACGGCAGCAAATGGCCGGCCGCGCTCTCACTGAGCGCCCTCATCGCCGCCCTGAGCACCGTCTTCTCCCTGATCATCGCGGTGACCGCCGCCACCGCCCTCACCAGAAGCGAACTCCCACTGCGCTCGGCGGTCTACGCCTTGGTCCTAGGGCCGCTGCTCATTCCGCAGATCGTCACCGCCCTGGGCCTGTTCCTGCTCTTCGAGCCGGCCGCGATGCTGGGCAGCCCGCTCGCCATCGCCCTCGGGCACACCGTGCTGGCCTCACCGATCGCGGTGCTCATCCTGATCGCGACCCTGCGCGGCATCGACGAACGCCTCGAGGACGCCGCCGCCAGCATGGGTGCGGGCCGCATGACGATCGCCCGGCGGATCACCTTCCCCCTCGCCGCCCCCGGCATGATCGCGGCGGCCGTCTTCTCCTTCATCACCAGCTTCGATGAGTTCTACATCTCCCAGTTCCTGTCCTCCGTCGGCACCATCACCCTGCCGGTGCAGGTGTACAACTCCCTCACCTTCGACATCGATCCCAGCGTGACCGCGGTCAGCGCCATCCTCATCGCCTTCGCGGTCCTCGCCCTCGCCCTGGTGGCTCTGGTGCGCTGGCTCGGCTCCGGACGGCAGAACTCCCTGCTGTCGGTCGAGAACACGGCAGGCATCGCCAACCCGGCAGAGGAGACCGTATGACCACCAGCGCTCATGCTCACGGGCCACCGAAAGAGCCCGGCTTCCTTTGAGTGATCGCAGCCGGGCCGTCAACTGGGTCAGCGCTCCGCCGGGGCGCGCAGCGGTTCGCCGACGCTCCTGAGATGGCGCAGGGCCTCCCGGTGCGAGGCAATCAGCCCGGTCCGGTGGTACGGGATGCCCAGCTCTGCGCAGTACCGCTCGGTGATGACCTGCGCCCTGGCGAGTGCAGGTGTCGGCATGCTCGGGAAGAGGTGGTGCTCGATCTGGTAGTTGAGCCCGCCCATGAAGGCATCGACCAGCGCGCCGCCCCGCACGTTGCGCGAGGTGAGGACCTGGCGGCGCAGGAAGTCCAGCCGTGTCCCCTCCTCGATCACCGGCATGCCCTTGTGGTTGGGTGCGAACACCGAACCGAGGTAAACCCCGAACAGGCCTTGGTGCACGGCGAGGAAGAGCAACGCCTTGGCGGGGGAGAGGACGGCGAACAGGCCGCCGAAATACACCACGAAATGCGCCAGGAGCAGTGTGCCCTCAAGAGCCGGCCTTTTCACCGACGGTGACTTGAGGGCCCGGAAGCTGCTGAAGCTCAGGTTCAGACCTTCCAAGGTCAGCAGAGGGAAGAAGAGTGCGGCCTGGTGCTTTCCGACGAAACGCGGCAAACCCCTGGCATTGCGTGCCTGCCGACGCGACCAGACGAGAATGTCCGGCGAGATGTCCGGGTCCTTCCCCTCGTGATTGGGATTCGCGTGATGCCGGGTGTGCTTGTTCATCCACCACCCGTAGCTCATGCCCAGCAACAGGTTGGCGACCAGTAGTCCCCCCACCTCACTGGGCCGCCGGCGGGAGAAGACCTGCCGGTGGGCGAGGTCGTGGGCGGCCAGTCCGAGCTGGCCGAAGACAAGGGCCAGGGCGATGGCGACCCAAAGCTGGCCCCAGCTGTCACCCAGTGCGAGAAACGCGCCGACGCACCCCGCGAGAGCGAGGGCGACCAGTCCGAAACGTACCGTGTAATACAGTGGACGGCGTCGGAGAAGCCCGGCCTCGGCTATGCGCCTCGACAATTCTGCGAAGTCGCTTCCCCTGTGCTGCTTCTGTCGTTCTCCTTGTCCCGACGGGTCTACCGATAGCACCGCTGAATTGGTCATGGACCCAGTATCTGAGCAGGCCCACGGTGGAGGAATGGCGTCCACCCCCTGAATGAGGTGGAGTTGGCACCACCATGGCAACGGGGGAGGACCGCAGCCAAGTCCGCCGGCCGGCGACGGTGGGGCGGACGGGAGCCGGATCAGGGTGTGGAGAGGGACGTCACACGGGTGCGAGGCGAGCGTTGCCGGGGTGGCCATCGGGGTGGTGCCAAGGTCGCGGCGGCGGCGCGGGCGGTGAGGCCGGTTTCGATGGCACGCTGAAGGCGACCGTCGTCGCGCATGACGAAGACGGGGCGGTACCGAGGTTCGCCCGGTCTTAACGAGCGGGACAGACCTTCCGGTACCCGAGCTGCGGCAGGTGCTTCTGCCACACCGCCCGGGTGAGGATGCCGCCGGTGTGGTCACAGACGTGGTCCGCCGCGTGGTCGGCGTCCAGGGTCCACAGCCGGGCCGTCAGGTCGTAGCCCGCGGAGGCGAGGGTGCCGCCGGGGCGGAAAGCGACGGTGGTGACCGTGTCGACGTGGCCCGTGAGTTCCCGGCCGTAGGGCTCGGCACGGGCCGGGTCCCGCACGTCCCACAAGCGGACCGTGCGGTCGCCGCCGCCGGTCGCCAGTGTTTTCCCGTCCGGGGCGAAGGCCACGGCCCGGACCTCCGCACGGTGCCCGGTCAGCTCCCGGCCCGACGGGCGTGCGCGGCCGGTCCGCTTCCCGTCGCCCACGTCCCACAGCCGCACCGTGCGGTCGTCGCTGCCGGTCGCCAGCGTCCTTCCGTCCGGGGCGAAGGCCACCGCGTTGACCGGTTCGTGATGCCCGGTGAGGGGAGCGCCCGCGGGAACGGGGCGGGTGCGTACGTCCACCTGCCACAGGCGGACCGTGGCGTCCTCGGAACCGGTCGCCAGGAGGCGGCCGCCCCGGGCGAAGGCCACGGAGGTGACGGCGTCCGTGTGTCCGCGCAGGGCGGGGCCGATGGGCCTGACGCCGACCGGTCCCCGGATGTCCCACAGCCGCACCATGTCGTCCTCGCCGCCGGTGGCGAGCGTGCGGCCGTCCGGGGCGAACGCGACGGAATGGACTGCGCCGTCGTGTGCGGGCACGGGTTCGCCGAGCAGAGTGGGACGGTCCGGCGTGGAGACGTCCCACAGGCGTACAGTGCCGTCCGCGCTGCCGCTGACGACCGTGCGGCCGTCCGGTGCGAACGCGACGGACAGCACCCGGTCCTCGTGGGCGAGCATCCGCGGCAGCCGGCGCGGGCGGTCCGGGCGGCCTACGTCCCACAGGCGGACCAGTCCGTCATCGGTGCTGGCGGCGGCGAGCAGGAGGCCGTCGCGGCCGAAGGCGACGGCGGTCACCGGGTTGGTGAAGTCGGTGAGGACGGTCGGCGGCCGGTGCCACAGCAGGACGCTGCCGTCGGCGCCGGTGCTGGCGAGGGTGCGGCCGTCGGGGCTGAAGGCGACCTCCCACACTGCCCCCGTGTGGCCGGTCAGCGGCTCCCCGAGCCGCAGCGGATAGGCGGGGTTGGCCACGTTCCACAGCAGCGGCGCGTCGTCCTCGCCCGCGCTCGCCAGGGTTTCGCCGTCGGGACTGAAGGCGACCGACATGACGGGCGCGGTGTGTCCGGTGAGCGGTTCGCCCAGGGACTCGACGTGGTCCGGATCGGACGCGTCCCACAGGCGTACGGTCTCGTCGAAGCCGGCGGTTGCCAGGGTGCGGCCGTCCGGGGAGTAGGCCAGGGTCCAGACCGGGTCGGTGTGGGCGCGCAGGGGCTCGCCCAGCGGTGTGATGCCGTCGTCGGTGCCGTACCGCCACATCCGAACGGTGCCGTCGTAGCCCGCCGTCGCCAGCGTCCTGCCGTGCGGGGCGAACGCGACGGCCCGGACGCTGCGGTCCCGCGCCCCGTCGGCCGCGGCGGGCTTCCCGAGCGGCTCCGGGCGGGCAGGATCGGAGACGTCCCACAGCCGTACGGTGCCGTCGTCACCGGCCGTGGCCAGGGTGCGGCCGTCGGGCGCGAAGGCGACGGTGACGACGTTCTGCTCGTCGTGGCTCGCCGGCGGCCTGCCCACGGCGCGCGGGCGCTCCCGGTCACGCAGGTCCCACAGGCGGACGGCGCCGCCTTCGCCGGTGGCGGCCAGCAGGTCCCGGTCGCCCGGCGCGAAGGCGACCGCGCCGACCCGGCTCGTGCCGAGGCGCAGGGGTTCGCCCAGGGCCCGGCCGTCGATGTCCCACAGCCGGACGGTGCCGTCGTGGCCGCCGCTGGCGAGAGTGCGGCCGTCGGGCGCGAACGCCACGGAACTGACGACACCGTCGTGGCCGGGCAGCCGCGTGGCCAGCACCCGGCCCGCGTCCGAGGCCAGCCGGGTCCGCAGGTCCGGCGTGGAACGCATGCCGTACGCGGCGACGTCGAACCGCGCGGCCAGCCCGGCGTTCGTTTCGCGGACCCGGTCGGCCTCGGCGGTGAGCTGTCCGAAGACGGCGTCGTCCCGTTCGGCCTGTGCCGTGGCACGCGCCTGGAGGGCGACGACGGCGGTGCCGGTGGCGAGCAGGGCGAGCGCGGCGAGTACGGCCACGACCGTGCGGCGCAGGAGCGCGGCACGGTGTCGGCGACGGAGGGAGGAGGTGAGGAAATGTCGCTCCACCGGGGTGAGTTCGTCATCACCCGGGTCCGGCTGTGCCGTGTCGCGCGGGAAAGCGTCGCGGGCGGCGCTCAGCCGGGACCCGGCGTACAGCGCGGCGTTCTCCTGCCCGAGGTCCTGCCAGGTGCGGGCCGCCTCGGAGAGCGCGCGGTGGACGCGCAGCCGGTCGCGCTCGGCGTCGATCCAGGCACGCAGCCGGGGCCAGGCGGTGATGAGGGCCTCGTGGGCCAGGTCGGCGGTGCCGTCGTCGAAGGTGATGAGGCGGGCCCGGGCCAGACGTTCCAGCACCAGCCGGGTGTCGGCGGGGTCACCGAAGCCGAGTTCCGCGTGGTCGGTGGGGCGTCGGGTGTCGGGGGTCCCGTCCCCGGGCGCCACCAGGCGCAGCAGAATACGCCGGGCCAACTCCGCCTGGTCGCCGCTCAGTTCCCCGTAGAGCTGCTCGGCGGTCCGTACCACGGCACCGTGCAGGCCGCCGGCCGCCTCGTACGCGGCCTCCGTCAGGGCGCGGCCGCCGCGGTGGCGCCAGGTCTCCAGCAGGGCGTGCGACATCAGAGGCAGTCCGCCGGGAGCGTCCTCGACCTCGTCCAGGAGGCGGTCGGTCAGAGAGCGTTCCACGATCAGGCCGGCCACGGCGGCCGGGCGGACGATGGCCTCCCGCAGCTCCGCGCGGCTCATCGGCCCGGCGAGCAGCGTGGCGTCCTGCAACGCGGCGGTCAAGGCGAGATGTTCGGCACAGCGGCCGAGGAAGTCGGCCCGCACCGCGATGACGACGCGCAGCCTGCTGCCGGCGTCGCCGGCGGCGACGAGGCGGTCGATGAAGGCGTCCCGGTCGGCAGGGTCGGCGCCGAGGGTGTACAGCTCCTCGAACTGGTCGACGATCAGCCAGGTGTCGGCGTCGGTGTCCGGTACGGGCTCCAGCCGGTCGGCATGGGTGCGCAGCGGGTCCGCGCCGGGCGTGAGGATCCGCACGGCCGCCGACGGCACGTCCTCGTCGAAGGCCCCCCGCAGCCGGGGGATCAGGCCGGCCCGCAGCAGTGAGGACTTCCCGCTGCCGGAGGGACCGAAGACAGCGGTGAAGCGGTGCTTGCGGTTCAGCTCGGTGAGCCGCTCCACGAGCTGGTCGCGGCCGAAGAACAGTTCGGCGTCGCCCGGCTCGAAGCGGGTCAGGCCGCGGTAGGGCGGCCGGGCGGTCTCGTCGGCGGCGGCCCCGGCGGCCAGTTCGTCCGACGCCTCGCGCCAGCGCCGCTCCCACTCGACGATGTCACCGCCGCACGCCTTCACATAGGCGAGCGTCACCGCGCGGGTGGGCAGCTGCTTCCCGGCCGCCGCCTGCGACAGGGTGGTCACGCCGTAGCGGGCCTGCCGGGCCATCTCCCGGTAGGTGGGTTTGCCGGCCGATTCGCGCAGCGCCCGCAGCCCGGCGGCGAACCGCTGCACCGGTCCGGCCTCCGGATCCAGCTCCCCCTCGGACCGGCCCGGCC
>NZ_POUC01000019.1 GCF_002891435.1 Streptomyces cahuitamycinicus | reverse complement strand
GGTTGGGCTACGAAGATGGTCACGAACGAGTCCCCTCATGTGCACTGGTCGCGCCGGCGGGCCGGCCCCGGTCCGGGCCGCTCCCGGTCAGGCTCGCCCGCAGTTCGGCCGCGAGATCCCGGTCCGCTCCGGCGTACGGGGTGAGCAGCTTCTGGTAGGCGTCGGGCCGGCGGAGTTGCTGCCAGCGGCGGCCGTCGCCGTCCGCGGGCTCGTCGAGGTCGACGACGAGGGTCTCCGGCTCGTCGCTGCCGGCCTGCGCGAGCACGCCCTCCGGGCTCGCGACCAGACTCGTGCCGGCGAAGTGGATCTCCACGAGCCGGTCCCCGCGCTTGCCGCGGACGACGCCGACCGAACTCGCGTAGACGATGTTGACGCCGTTCAGGTACGCCGCCGTGCGCAGGGCGTTCACCATCAGCGGCTGGTTCTGCCCCAGCGTTCCGCCCGGCACGAAGATCGTGCGCGCGCCGGCCAGCGCCAGCAGGCGGACCACCTCGGGGATCCAGAAGTCCGAGCACACGGCGATGCCGATCTGCCCGAACTCCGTCGACAGGACACCGAGCGAGTCGGCCTGGCGGCACACCACCATCTCGTTGCCGAAGGCGTGTGCCTTGACGGCGCGCCCGGTGATGACGCCCTGCCGGCCGATCAGCAGAGACGTGTTCCGGTACATGCCGTCCTGCAGGTCCTCGACGAGCGAACCCAGCAGGATGTGTGTGTTGAGCTTGCGGGCCAGGGACTGGAAGCCGTCGACGATCGGCCCGGGGATCGGAGTGTCGGTCCGCCCCTTCAGGCCGTCCTGCCCCGGCATGTACCACGGCGGGCCGAGCAGGAACTCGGGAAAGCACACCAGGTCGATGTCGCCGGCACCGCAGACGTCCTCGATCGCCTGGTAGGCGTTGCGCAGGCCGTCTTCGTGATCGTCGACCCACTGGGTCTGTACTACCGCTACCCTCATGCGTCTTGTCTCCTCGGGATGCCACCGGTGGATCGGCCGCGGCGGCTGCGTGCCGCGACCGGGTACGGGTCATGACGTGGCGGTACTCCAGTCCTGCACGCCGACGACCGTGACCTCGGCCTCGACTCCGAGCGCCTCGCCGATGCCGCTGCGGATCGCGCGCCGCATCGCCCCCAGGTCGACCGCTTGAGGGCCGGCCACGGCGCAGGTCACGTGGAAGGTGCCGTCCCGGACGGCGCAGGCGAAGTGCGGTGCGAGCCTTCTGTGGCCGAACACGATCCGCTCCACGTCCAGCGTCGAGACCAGCCCGTCCGGTCCGCGTACCGCCGACGCCGCGCTGCCGAGCGGCACCAGGACCCGGCTGGCGGAACCGCAGTGACAGCGGCGTTCGGCCGGCCACAGCTCGACGAGTTCGCCGGTCGGTGAGCCGTCCAGGAGCAGCTCGCCGCGCAGGCCACCACGGACCTCCGCCCGCAGCCGGTGGTCGCACAGGTGCAGTGCGCCGTGGTCGCAGGCGACGGCGACCGTCGGTGTCGACGGCGTCCCGTACAGGGCGGAGGTCCGCGCGGCCCAGGCGGCGCCGATGCGGTCGAGGCGTTCGGTGGAGCAGGCCTCTCCCACGCAGATGATCGTCCGGATGGTCGAGTCCTCCGGCCGCCGCCCCAGCGAGAGAGCGAGGTTCGCCAGTTCCGCGGCGAAGCTCGGCGAGCACACCAGGGCGGTCACTTCGTACTGCTCGATCAGCCCGAGCAGCCGCGGCATGGGGCAGATGGTCCCGCTCGTCCCGACGCTGATCACCGAGGCGCCGACCATCTCGATCACACGGTCCACCTCGGCGCCGACGAACGACAGTTCGTACGGCACGGCCGAGACCACGACGTCGTCCTCGGTCAGCAGCCGGCCCAGCGCCAGCGTCAGGTCGATCTGGTTCAGGATCCACTCGTCGCGGGTCATCACGATCGGCTGTGATCCGCCCGAGGCGTCGACCCGTTCGCCGTAGCGCGCGCGGACCGGTTCACGGCCGTCCGCCGCGGTGGGGGCCGGTACCGGATCGCGGGTGAGCAGCTCCAGGAACTGCTCGTAGTGCGCGGCGATGGACGTGGTCGTCGTCACCTGGCCTCCGCTTCCCGGGCGAACCGGCGCCACCCGTAGTCGTCGAGAGCGCTGTCGCCCCGTTCGGCGCGAAGCAGTGGGCGGCTGTCGGTGCCGGTCTCCATGTCGACGCTGACGACCGTCGCCAGGACGAACTCGTGGTCGCCGATCCGGTAGGTCGACTTCAGGCTGCAGTCGATGGTGCCGACGGCGCCGGACAGCCGTGGGCAGCCGTTGGCGGAGGGCGTCCACGAAAGGGCGTCGAAGCGGCTGTCCGGCCTGCCCTGCGAGAAGGCGTCGGACACGTCGTGCTGGTCCTCGCCGAGGATGTTGACGCAGAACCGGCCGGTGTCCGCGATGGCGTTCCAGCTGGTGCTGCCCGAGCGCACCAGGAAGCCGATGAGGGCGAGTTCGTCGGATACGACGGTGAGCGAGCCGATCACCAGTCCGTACGGGGTCGGACCGTTCCGCTCGGACTGCCGTGCCGTGCCGGCGACCACCGTCACGGCCCGCGGCAGAAGCTCGCCGATGACCCCGAGGTCCG
The DNA here is from genome assembly GCF_002891435.1 of Streptomyces cahuitamycinicus. GTDB lineage: Bacteria > Actinomycetota > Actinomycetes > Streptomycetales > Streptomycetaceae > Streptomyces > Streptomyces cahuitamycinicus. Next base: position 40,838 of record NZ_POUC01000019.1, on the reverse strand, counting down.
GCGCCGTACGGGACCGCGGGCTCCGGGCGAGGTCGGGCACCGGCGTCGCGGCGGGGTCGTCGCGCAGCCGGCGGACGAACCGGCCGGTCACGCTGGCCGGGTTGTCCGCGAGGTCCTCCGGCGTCCCGCTGTGCACCACCCGGCCGCCCTCGCGGCCCGCGCCCGGCCCCAGGTCGATCACCCAGTCGGCGATGGCGATCACCTTCACGTTGTGCTCGATGACCACGATGGTGTTGCCCGTGGAGATCAACCGCTCGAACAGGGCCAGAAGGTGCCGGATGTCCGCGGTGTGCAGGCCGCGCGTCGGCTCGTCGAAGATGAACAGCGTGCGGTTGCGGCGCTGCTTGAGCAGCTCTCCGGCCAGATTGAGCCGCTGTGCCTCGCCACCGGAGAGCGTGGTCGTGGAGCAGCCGAGCTGCAGGTAGCCGAGGCCGAACTCGCTGAGCACACCGAGCGCCTGGACGACCTTGGGGCTGCTCTTGGCGTCGAACCATTCGAGGGCGTCCTCGACGGTCATCGACAGGACGTCGTGGATGTTCTTGCCGCCCAGCCGCACTTCGAGGACGTGCTCCTGGAAGCGCCGGCCCTCACACTCGGGGCAGACGATGAACTCGCTCTTGAACAGGGTCATCTCGATCTCGGCCAGTCCGAGTCCCTTGCACGACTCGCACCGGCCACCGGCGACGTTCGGGCTGAACTCGCCGCGTCCCAGGCCGCGTTCGACCGCGTCGGCGCTGCCGGCGAAGGCGTCGCGGATGTGGTCGCTGACGCCGATGTAGGTGACGAGCGTGGACCGGCTGGAGCGGCCGATCGGGCGCTGCTCGACGTAGATGACGTCGTCCAGGGCCTCAACTCCCTGGACGTCGTTGCTCTCGGCCGCCCCGCCGGTCGCCCGCTGGGCGATCGTCCGGGAGACCGCTGCGTGGAGGTCGGCCACCAGGGAGCTCTTGCCCGCGCCGGACACGCCGGAGACGCAGGTCAGCGCGCCGAGCGGGAACCTCGCGGACTGGTCGACCACGTTGTTGCGCGTGATGGCCCGCACCTCGGCCCACGGCACGCCGGCCAGGTCGGTCCGTGTGCGCGACGGCCCGTCCGACGCCATCGCGGTCGCCGTCGGCGAGTCGCCGGAGGCCAGCAGGTCGGCGTACCGGCCCTCGAAGACGACTTCGCCGCCGCGGGATCCGGCTCCGGGTCCCAGCTCGACGATCCAGTCGGCGGCACGGATCACCGACTCGTCGTGCTCGATGACGATGACCGTGTTGCCGAGATCGCGCAGCCGTCGCAGCGAGGTGAGGATCTTCCCGGTGTCGGCCTCGTGCAGACCGGCGGTCGGTTCGTCGAGGACGTACATGACCCCGGTCAGGTCACTGGCCAGATGCTGCGCCAGCAGCAGCCGCTGCAGTTCGCCGCCGGAGAGGGTGGTGACCGGCCGCTGCAGCTGCAGGTGTCCCAGGCCGACGTCCTCGATGTTCGCGCTCTGTTTGACGATCGCGGAGGCGAGCTCGCGGACCTGTGCCGGCACGTCGCCGGTGGCCAGCCCGTCGCGCAACCGGGTGATCGAACGTGACAGCTCGTCGCCCTGGAAGTCGTGGAAGGTGTGCCCGGCCACCGTCGCCCTGAGCGACTCGGGGCGCAGCCTCCCTCCGTTGCACGCGGGGCAGACTTCCCGTCCGAGATAGTTGGTGAAGGCGTTCTTGCGGGCGGCCGACGACGCGTTGCGGTACGCGCGTTCCAGGAAGCCCAGGATGCCCTCGAAGCGGAAGTCGTTGGTGACCTTGCGGATCTTGAGCGTGTAGATCGTGTCCGAGCCGTGCAGCACCCGCTCGGTCTGCTCCGGGCTCAGCTTCTCGAACGGCAGGGCGAGGTCCAGGCCGATGTCCGCGGCCATCGCCTCGAAGGCCTTGCGCACGTTGGGAACGGCGAACGTGCCGGGGTCGGCACCGTCCCAGATCTCGGTGAGCGTCTTCGACCGGTCCGGGATGATCTTCTCCAGCGAGAAGCCGACGAGTTCGCCGATGCCGTCGCACTGAAGGCACTTGCCTTCTTTGCGGTTCGGGCTGAAGTGCTTCGCGGAGTGCGGTTCGGCGAAGCAGCCGCAGTCGTCGCAGAACAGGCCCGGGCCGGTCGGGCCGAGACAGGCCGGGCAGACCGGCCGGGACCCTGCGCCGAACAACAGCCGGTACAGCCCGTCGAGTCCGGTGAGGGTCCCCACGGTCGAGCGGGGGTTGGAGTAGCCGCCGTCACGCTGGCGCAGTGCCACCGGGGGTTGCGTCCCAGCGATCCGGTCGAACTGGTAGTCGCCGTCGCCCATGTCGAGGGACTTGCTGGACAGGGCCCCCAGGTAGAGCGTCTTCGAGTGTTCGAAGAGGGTGTCGATGACCAGGGACGACTTGCCCGACCCGGAGACGCCCGCGGCGACGACCAGCTTCCCCTTGGGGAAGGAGACGTCGACCGACTTGAGGTTGTGGGTCGTGACGCCCTCCAGCCGGATGCTGTCGAGACTCATGTGGTGTAGTTCCGCCCTTCGGCCAGATCGCGGGCCTGGGTTTCGCAGCGCTGCAGGTCGGGATATCGGGCGTAGAGCATCGAGCGGACCCGGGCGGGATCACCGCGGTTCCACGTCTCGTACAGCTCCTGGCGCATCCCGAAACGGTCGACGGCCAGATCGGCGGCGAGCCGGAAGATCCGGGACTTCTCGTCCACGCTCATCTCGCGCCCGCACATGTAGGTGTCCAGCACCGCGCGCAGCTCGGAGGTGCCCAGGTCCGCGTCCGAGGGCTGCATGATCAGTCCGGACGCGCCGATCTGCCGGATGATCTCCGAGCCCCGCGTGGAGAAGCGTCCGGCGACGGCGTCGAGCGCGGCCGTCGAGCCGGGGGCGAGCAGCCCGGAGGAGGTGGGCCGGCACTCGGCGTCGATCGCGGCCAGGCCGAGCCTGACGATCTCGACGTACGAGGTGAGTTCGCCGAGAAGATCCGTGACCTGCCGGAACTTGTCGACGCCGATCGCCTGGGCCAGCAGCGACGCGACCCCGAGCATGGTGCGCAGCCGGTGGTAGTAGCGCACCTGGCCGGTGTAGAGCGACCACTTGTTCAGCTCGCCGAACCCGCGGACGGCCGCTTGGGAGTCGTCGAGCAGGAAGACCCGGTCCATCGGGATGAACACATCGTCGAACACCAGCATGGCGTCCTGCTCGTCGAAGCGCGCCGAGAGGCCGCCGGAGCCGTCGGCGTACGACCTGCGGCACAGGACGCGAAGGCCCGGAGTCGCCAGCGGAGCGGCGAACCAGCAGACATAGCTGGGGTCTTCGCGCAGGTAGTTCGCGGGAGAGAGGTAGATGAGCACCTCGTGGGCGTACGGCGCGAGGGTGGCGATCTGTTTGGCTCCCCGCACGACGATGCCGTCGGCCCCGCGCCGCACCACCCTCAGTCCCAGTTCCGGCCGGTCGGCGGGGGTCGAGGAACGGTCGATCTGCGGGTCGCCCAGGCCGTGCGTCAGCGTGAGATCGTTCTCGCGGCAGTAGTGGTAGTAGTTCTCGGCGTTGCGCCCGAACTCGGGGTCCACTTCGGCCAGTTCGAAACGGTAGTCGTACAGGCCGACCACGACGTTCGACATGAAGTCGGGTATCCGGGAGAGCTGGCCGTAGGAGGCCTCCGCCCACCGGTGGGAGTTGACCCACTTGCGGCTGAGGCCGTCCCGGTCGGCCGGCGCCAGGTACGACAGGCTGACGAGGTTGCCGGACGTGTCCGACCGGTGGAGCATCTCCTGTGCCCGGCCGGGCAGGTGCTGGGCGTCGTAGAGGCCGGCCAGCGTGGACAGCATGGGCCGGAAGCCCGGGTCGCCGGTCACGTCGACCCGGCGTCCGTCGCACCAGACCTCCCGCTCGTCCTTGAGGCTGGCGGCGTACTCGCTCCCTCGCCAGGCTCCGCCGGAGGAGCCCGGCAGCAGGGTGATCTCGTCGGGGGGCATGACGCTGTCAGAGGGCTTGGATCCTGTGGTGGTCACCGTCCGCGCTCCTACGGGTTCCGCTCGGCCGCACCGGACCGGAACGGCTGGTAGCTCTGCTCTTGCACCTGGGGGAAGTACTCGCGTGTCGCCTCGCCCACGACCCGCATCAGCTCGGCGTCGAGGGAGCTGGGATCGGTGATGAGCTTGGCCAGCGGCGAGTCCGGCACGGCGTTCGCCAGGGGTGTGCGGCGTGCCCGGTGGATCACGGCCAGTGAGTGCTGGGCGTTGGCCGCGTCCCGCATCTTGTAGACCGCCTGGGGCCCATCCGGTATGCCGATCATGGATTTGGTGCCGCCGCTGCCCAGGCAGTTGCGGGGCATGTGCAGGTGCTCGTGCCGCCACTGCTGGTGGGCGGAGTGCAGTTTGAACGCCTGGTCGACGACGGCGTGCCGCAGCCACGCCTCCGGGTCGTCGTGGCGGCGTGCGTCGATGTCCCGGACGGTCTCCTCCAGTGAGGCCTCCCCGAGCGAGTTCAGCCAGGTCTCCAGGTCGTTCCACATGTGCTTGAACAGGTCGCGGAACATGTGCTGTTTGATCGACAGCGAGTGCGTGCCGCTCGCGGGCCCCAGGTTCGTCCGGAACCCGTGGTACTCCCCGGTCGCCAGGTGCTCGGCCATCACCCGCTGCGCGTCGACCACCGGACCGAGCAGTTCCCGGCAGGCCGTCAGGTGCTGCGCCGCCCGGCTCAGGGCCGAGGCCCGGATGGCCCGGATCGCGACCTCCAGGTGGTCGTTCGCCTCGGCGCAGAGAATCTCCGGTACCTGGTGCAGGGCGACGAACTCGCCGTGCAGGGTGTCCGCGTTCAGCTCGGTCGCGGCGACCGCTCGCGCCAGCGTCTCGGCGGAGATCAGCTCGTCGGTGCTCCGGCTCACCCCGATGGGTACGGCCGTGAGGTCGCTCTCCCACTTGGTCGCGTCGTGGCAGCCGGTCCGGATGCCGTGCAGCACGCGGTACAGCGCGTCGTCGATGCTCTTGGTGGCGATCGTGGAGCGGGTGAGTTCGGGCGCACCGGCCAGCAGCGACCCCTTGGCGACGTCCTCCAGCCCCCGGAGCGCCTCTACGTAGGCCGCGTAGCCGGAGGACTCGGAGACGCTCACGGCCGTGGCCCCGGCGGACACGCCGGCCCCGAAGATGCCGCGGGCGCCGGACGTCACGGTGCCGAGCCCGCGCAGCAACCGGTGGAATCCGACGGCCCACTGGACGTAGCGGGAGGCGGCCGGGATGTCGCCGGCCAGCAGGCACGCCTGGGTCCTGCGCGCCAGCCGGGCCAGGTTGAGCAGGCACACCTCCGACGCCTGGAGGACGGCGCACACCGTCGAGTCGTACGTGCCCTCCGGCACTCCCCGTGCGGCCCGCGCCTCGCCGAGCAGGTCGATGCGGTGCAGCTGGTCGTAGCTCTCGGCGACCGGTCCCAGTTCGGTCCTCTGCCGTCGGCCGGCGCACATGTCGGCTTTTACTGGATCGTCCAGGCTTGACATTGCGCCATCACTCCCCGCTAGGTGCCGCTGAGTACCGGATCGATTCGGTGGGGCAGGATTCGAATGCGTCGAGGACCCGCTCCAGTTCGTCGGGTGTCTCGGGTTGTTTGCACACGTAGTGGACGTCGTTGTCGAGGTCGGCGTCGAAGTTGTCGGGCGCCAGGTCGTTGCAGAGCTTGCAGTCGATGCACGTGTCATCGATCTCGAAGCGCCCGTCGATCGGCATGCGCGTGGGCAGCGGCAGTTCAACCCTCACCGGCAGCCCCTCCTCCCCCGTAGGCACTGAAGTTGCGCATCGTCGGTTTGGCCGAGGTTCGCAGCGCCGTCTCGAACCGCTGCGTGTCCAGTCGCCGGAATCGCGCGGACGCTCCGAGACGGTCGCGCACACCGGCCGCGATCGAGGCCCGGGTCGCGTCGTCGGCGCCCGACGGCGGCAGGGCGATCTCCAGGACGTCCCCGTCGATGCCGAAGGCGAAGTAGTACGGCCCGGCGGTCATGGCGCCGAGGACGATGTCCTCGATCTCCAGCTGCGACGTCCAGCGGTCACCGACCGGGATCCGGTCACCGATCCGGCCGCGATGCTGCAGCCGGCGCAGCGGGGATCCGCAGCCGCACGGCGCCGCCTCGATCCGGCACACGTCACCGGTGCGGTAGCGCAGCAGCGGCATGGCCCGGCTCGCCAGCGTCGTCACGGCCAGCTCGCCGACGGAGCCGTCCGGCAGCCGCTCGCCGGATCCCGGATCCACCACCTCGAAGAACGTCCGTGTCTCGACCAGGTGCAGCTCACGCCGACGGCAGAACATGGCCAGCGTGTTGGTCTCGGTCATGCCGAACATCGAGTAGGCGACGGCGTCCCACTGATCGGCCAGGCGCCGCTTCTTGGCCGCGGACGCGCCCTCCCCCGCCATGAGGATCTTCGTGACCGCGAGGTCGCGCCGCGGGTCGATGCCGCGGCGCCGGGCGATCTCGCCGAGGAACAGGGCGCGCGTTCCGGAGCACACCAGGGTGGTCGCGCCCGAACGCAGCAGGGCGTCGACCATCCGGTCCGGGGTGCAGGACGGTGAGGCCGCGCCGAGCGGCACGATGGTGCACCCGAGGATCTCGATGGCGCGGTCGAGGTCCTGGCCCACCCCGGCCAGTTCGTAGGGGACGGCGATGGCGGCGACGTCCCGCTGGTCCAGCACCGCTGCCAGCAGCCCGGCGACGGTGAGGTTGTTCTCCAGCCAGTCCGCCATGGTGAAGAACGCCGCGATCGGGCGCCCGTTGCCGGTACCGGAACTCTCGTCGAACCGGATCACCTCCCGCCGCGGCACGGCGAGCATGCCGAGCGGGTAGGCGGCGGAGAGATGTTCCCGCGTCGTGAAGGGGATTGCCTCGAACGCGTGCGGGCGGCCCTGCGCGACCGCCCGGGCGGCCTCGGCCGGGACGAGGCCGGCGTAGAACGGCGAGTTGCGGCAGGCGTGTTCCACGGTCGCGGCGAGCGCCGCCGCGGCCCACGCGTCGAGCGCCTTCCGGTCCAGTGACGTGACCGCGGCGACCTTCCGCGCGATGTCGACGCGGGAGACGAGGGTGTCGCGCAGCCTGCTGCGCGGGTCGTGCCCGGTCGGCCGGGCGAGCGTGGTCATCGGGACGCCTCCTCCAGCCGGGTCATCGCCGTGCGCTCCTCGGCCGCCAGGGCGTCGACGATGGCCGCGGCCTCGTCGAGTGATCGCCGGGCACCGGCGTCGTCGGCCTCGCGCAGCAGATCCGCCACGTCCGTCCAGCGCTTGGCGATGCGGCGGTACTCGACGGCGAGTGCGTCGTAGGCCTCGATGCCGGTCAGCTCGTGCGCCTCTTCCAGGAACTGCGCCCACAGCGTCCGGAAGAGGCCGCCGCCCGTGCCGCCTTCCTCCATGCTGGTGCCGACGATGCTCATCGCCTCGACGGGGCGGTCGAGCCGGTCGTGCCATCCACGCATGAGCGAGCCGGCCTTCGCGATGCCCTTGAATCCCATGTTGGTGATCGGCGGGCTGAGGAACTCCTGTGCGGTGGCCAGGATCGAGGTCTGGCAGGCCTTCGCGAGGACCGACTCGTCGTACCCGCGCGGGTCCACCCGGACCGACAGGTTGCGCGAGGACATCGGTCCCTTGGCGGACCGGGCCCGGGCCAGGCTCTCCCGCGAAGTCGACTGAACGCCGAGTGACCGGGTCTCGACGACGACGAACCTGTCGTCCTCGTATCCGATGCAGGCGACGTAGTGCGCGGCGAAGTGGTGGTTCTCCCGCGCGTAGTCGAGGTGGTAGCGGTCGAGCTTGAGCCCCACGACATCGCCTTCGTCGAGGGCCTTGATCAGAGTGGCCTCGGCCTTCGCCGGTGAGGACGTCTCCTGCACCCCCAGCTGGAGCGAGAGCGCGTCCGCCACGTTGCGCATCAGGTGGTCGGGCTTGACCCGGCCGGCGAGGAAGGGGTTGGGCATCTGCTTCGAGTGCCAGTACAGGAACGACAGACCTTGTCCCAGCCCGAAGATCAGCGGCTCGCTCAGCTCGATGTCGTGGTTGCGGAGCATGTTGAGCAGGGCGGTGGATTCGCAGTGGTCACCGGAGTACGGCGAGATGTCAATGACCGCCATCGCCGTGCCCCGTTCCGCCGCGCGGCGCCTCGTAGACGATCTCCAGCACGGAGCCGCTGTCGTTGTTGCGCAGGTGCCCGTAGGTGTGGCCGAGTTCGTCCGCCTCGGTGAACGCGATGTTCTCCAGGTGGTCGACGTCCCGGTCGAGGACGTCCAGGAGGTAGCGGACGTCGGCGTCGGTGTGCACGTCGATGGCGACGTGCGACATGAGACGTCCACGCTCGTCGGCGGAACGGTCCGCCCAGGGGCCGAACCGGCGGCACGCGAACATCTCGATGACGCGTCCGTCGGCGAGCGCGATCGAGTTCCACCATCCCGGCGTTCCGTACTGCCGGGGCGAGATGTACGACGGCCCCATCTCGACGGTGGTGATCCGGCCGGACGCCCGGAGGTCGTTCAGGTAGGCGTTCCAGCCGAACACCTGGTCGTCGCTGTCGTAGTCGCCCATGTAGACGCCGACGTGGTTGACCCCGGCGAACTTCTCGACGACGTGGCCGGGCGCGTATCCGCACCAGGCCGACAGGTATTCCCCGCAGTCCAGGCTCCGCCAGGTGCTCGACGTCTGGAGGAGTTCTTCCCAGGAGCGGTCGAAGCCGTGGCGGTCGGGGAAGCGCCCGTCACGCGTGGCGGTGATGGCCGGTGAACTTCCCGCGAGTGCGTTCATGGCGCTTCCTTCCTGCCCGTGATGACGATCCCCATCTGCACTTCCGTCACGACGGCCGTGTCGAGCGCGGTGCCTCGCAGCAGTTCCTCGATCTCGCTCTTGACGTACGCGGACCGGATCGAGGTGCGGAAGCCGGGGCGCATGTCGGCCGCGATGTTCGCCTTCATGAACTGGAATGTCGTCCGGTCGACGTCCCGGCGCAGGTCGGAGACGCAGTAGCGGCCACCCGGCCTGAGCACGCGGTGCATTTCCGTGAGGGCGGTCACCGGATCCGCCCATTCGTGCAGCGAGGACGCGCTGATGACGTGATCGAAGCGGTGGTCCTCGAACGGCAGGGCCAGCACGGTGCCGCATTCGTAGGCGCAGCGCTCGGCGACGCCGTATCCGGCGGCGTTGGCGCTCGCCCGCCGGAGCATCGCCGGTGAGATGTCGAGGCCGACGAGCCGGGCGGAGTCATCGGCCTGGGTGATCCATTCCAGGCCCAGGTAGCCGGGGCCGCATCCCAGCTCCAGGACTTCCCCGGAGCGGATGTCCGCCGCCAGGATGTCGTCGATCTTCTCCTGGAGCCAGCCGTTGTCCCGGATGTGGCGTTGCATCTGGTCGTACTTGAGGGCCAGTTCGTCGCCCTGGAGGCCCTCGTCGGTTTCCGGCACCCGGGCGGCGACGGTGCCCCGCGCGCTAGCCACGGTCCGGCTCCGGTCGCCGTATACCCACTGCTACACCTCTCATCGTCGCGCTCCCCATGTGCACGTCGGAACGGTCGTTGGTCGTCAGGAGATTGACCGAGGATCTGAGCTGCTCGTCGGTCGAGGGCTCGCCCGGATACCACCAGCCGGCGTCCGCCATCACGACGTTCGGTGCGACGGAGTCGGAGATCTTGACCGTCATGCGCACCCCGCGCGCACCGGCCCGCGAGAAGAGGTCCACCTCTTCGCCGTCTGTCAGCCCCTCCCGCCGCGCGGTGTCCGGATGGACGGTCACCCGCGCCGTCGTCTGGCTGCGCGCGGTGGTCGGCAGTTGGTGGAACTCGGTGTTGTAGAACTGGCGCGGATGGGCGCTGGTCATCACGTACGGCAGGGCCGGGTCCGCCTCCGGTGGGCACCGGAAGACGGGGAACGGCTCGTAGCCCATGGCCCGCAGCCCGTTGTTCATGAGGTTCACGCGTCCGGACCGGGTCCCGAATCCGCCGTCGCGGTATTTGCGGTACCGCTTCTCGTTCCGGATGTAGCCGATCTTCGTGAACTGTTCCCAGGTGAGGTCGATGCCGGCCAGCTTGGCGTCGAGAGCGGCTTCCAGCGAGGGGAAGAAGTGCCGTTCCAGGCCGAGCCGGGCGGCCAGTTCGAGGATGATCTCCTCGTCCGAGCGGCAGTCGCCGACCGTGGCGATCTTCTGCCGGGCGGCGATGTAGGAGTTGAACTCGACGATCTGGTCCCGCTCCAGCCAGCTGGAGGTCGGCAGGATCACGTCGGCGTGCCGGGCGGTCGGCGTCATGAACAGGTCGCACACGACGAGCAGGTCGAGCTTGCCGATCGCCTCGCGGACCAGCTCGGTGTTCTCGTGCGAGGCGAGGATGTTGCTGCCGAAGATCACCATCGAGGTGACCGGGTACGGCACCCCGGTCACGATGGCCTCGTGCAGGTCTCCCGGCGCGACCCAGCCGGACATCGAGAGGATCTTGTGCTTGTCGCCGCCGATCCGCTTCTTCGCCTGTTCCTCGGGCAGCAGGTCCGGGCGCGGGAAGGCACGCCGGCCCTCTATCGGCATCGGTTGCCAGATCACGTCGCCACCGGGAGCGTCGATGTTGCCGCAGATCGCGGCGAGGATGGCGATCGCGCGGTGGGTGTCGAAGGAGTTCTCGTTCTGCGACAGGCCGGTTCCGGCCTCTATGCACGCCCGTGACGCGAGGGCGTAGGTGCGGGTCGCCTCGTGGATGAGCCCGGGTGTGAGTCCGGTGATCCGCGCGACCCGCTCGGTGTCGTACGCCTTCACGTGTTCGGTGAGTTCGGCGAACCCGGAGGTGTGCGCGGCGACGAAGTCGTGGTCGTACCAGCCCTCGTCGATGACGATCTTGATCATGCCGAGTGCCAGTGCGCAGTCGGTTCCGGGCTGGACCGGCAGGTGCAGGGCGGACCGGGCGGCGGTCTGCGTCCGTCGCGGATCGACGGTGACGACGCGGCTGCCCCGTTCCATGGCGCGCAGCAGCTTGACGCCGATCACGCCGTCCGAGTGGGTGCTGGGCTTGTTGCTGCCCCAGAGCAGGACCACCTCGGGATCACCGTCGTAGTCGCAGAACGTGAAGGCGCCGTACGTCATGATCGAGGCCATGACTCGCGGGTAGAAGCACACGTGGGCCGGGCCGACGACGTTCGGCGTCCCGATCGCGTTCGCGAGCCGGAACACCCACTCCTGGTAGTTGCGGTCGGTCCCCTGGCCGAGGACGACGGACTCGGGCCCGTGCCGGCCGATGGTCGCGGCGAGTTCGCCGGCGATCCGGTCGAGGGCGGCTTCCCAGCTGACGGGTTCGAACGTCCCGGAGCCGCGCGGGCCGGTCCGTACCAGCGGTGTCGTGAGCCGGTCCGGGCTGCGCAGCAGGTCGAGCGACGCCTTGCCCTTGATGCAGAAGTAGCCCTCGCTCGTCGGGTTGTCCGGGTCTCCGTGGATGTCGGTGGGAACGCCGTCCACGAGCTCGACGATGGCGCCGCACCCGCCGTGGCACATACGGCAGACGGACTTCAGCCGGGTGACGGTCAAACCGGCTCACCCGCCCGCTTGGCGGCCGGCACGAGCAGCTTTTCGAAGACGGCCTGTTCGGCGTCGGCGATCGCGTCCAGCCGGGCCGCGACGGCTTCGAGCTGCTTGCGCCCGTCGTCCGCGCCGCGGTAGGCCATCAGCATGTCGATGACCTCGTCCCACTGTTGCTGCACTTCGCCGAAGTCGCGGACGAACGGGTCGAGTTCACCATCGCCGTACAGCTGCCGCGCCTCGATGAGGAACGCGTGGTAGAGCTTCCGGAAGTTCGCTCCCCCGGTTCCCGCGAAGCGCCAGAAGCGGCCGACGCCTTGCACCACCTCGTCCGCGGGGGCGAGTGTGTCGCTCCATCCGGCGATCTCGGAAGCTGCCCGCCGCAGGGCGCCGATGCCGTATCGCGGTCCGCGGTCCGTGGTCATCCGCTGAGCGGTCAGCCGGATGGCGTTCCAGATCCCCTCGCGCAGGACGGCGTCGGTGTCGGTGGTCAGCCTTGCCGGCAACTGCTCGATGTACAGGTGCAGATGGGGTGATGGCATGAATCCTTCGCTGGAGGCGCGGGCGCGGCGCAGCGACTCGGTCGGAAGTGTCTGCGCGCCGCCCTGCTGACCGGTGTCGACCACGTGGGCGAGGGAGTCGTCGAGCCCGTACAGCGCGATGTAGTGCGATGCGAAGTGGCTACGGGACGAGAAGTAGTCGAGGTGGAATATGTCGACGGACATGCCCACGACGTGTCCCGCGTCGAGGAGCTCGACCGCCGCGGAGAAGGCCGATTCCGGGTCGGGTGGTTGCGCTTGGTGAAGTTCCACACCCAGGGCCGAGCAGGCGTTGCGGGACACCAGGGCGGGCTCGATCCGGCCGGTGAGCATCGGCGCACCGCGTCCAGGGTCCGGAGCATCCCAGTACTGGAAGTCGATCCCCTGGCCGAGGCCGAACAGCATGGGTTCGGATATGCCGGCGCCGGCATGGTGGATCATGTTCCTGAGGGTGGTCGTCTCGCAATGATCGCCGAGCTGGGGCTGAAATGTCGCCAAGCGCATGTGGCTTCCCAATCGCAAGGTGCAAGATGCCGTGAACGATGGTGCGGCTATGCGTCGAGCAGGACTTCGCCGTATCCCTGCAGGTCGAGAAAGCCTGAGCCGCTGGCCAGGACCACGATGACCGGTTCGAGGTTCTGCGCGTCGGCCTTGGCCACGACGTCCAGGGCCGCGGCGACCGCGTGGCCGGCCTCGGGGGCGAGCAGCAGGCCCTCGGTCTGCAGCAGGAGCCGGCCTGCCTCCAGCGCGGTCCGCTGGTCGAAGGCGACGGCGTCCAGGACGCCCTCCCGTCGCAGCAGGCTGACCAGGGCGGAGCTGTGGTGGTTGCGCAGGCCACCGACGTGGTTCGGCGGTGGGATGAAGCTCTCCCCCATCGTGTAGCCGAGTACCTCAGGCGTGAATCCGCCCAGGTCGGTGCGGCCGTACTCGTAGACGCCCTGAGTGAGCCGGGGCGCCGCCGTGGATTCCGCGGCCAGGAAGCGCAGATCGGCTCCTTCGGCCCTGGCCCGCAGGTGGGGGCCGATGAGACCGCAGAGGTTGCTTCCGCCTCCCGAGCACGCGATGAGGTGGTCGCCGCGCCCGTCAACGCCCAGGTCCTCGCCATGGATTTCCCTGAGCTGCTCGGCCACCTCCAGCCCGAGCAGCGTCTGATGGAGGTACACGTGCGGCATCCCGCTGCCGGCGAGATAGGCGGCTGAGGGCTTGCCCAGGGCATGCTCGATCGCGTCGCTGATCGCGGTGCCGAGACTGCCGGGGTGGTCCGGGACTTCACCGAGGATCTTCCGCCCGATCGCCGTGTGGGTCGACGGCGACGGCCGGACCTCGGCCCCCAGGAGCTCCATGTAGTGACGCCGGTAGGGCTTCTGGTCGAGCGAGCACCTGACCATGAAGATCTCGGCCCGCAGACCGAACATCTTCGCCGCCAGGGCGACACTCATGCCCCACTGGCCCGCTCCGGTCTCGGTGACGAGGGTGGTCCGCCCTTCCTCGGCCGCGTAGTACGCCTGGGCTATGGCGGTGTTCAGCTTGAAGCTGCCGCTGGGAAGGACGTCTTCACGCTTGAGGTAGATCCTCGCGCCCGTACCGAGATGCTTCTCCAGCCGGCGTGCCCGGTGCAGCGGTGTCGGCCTGCCGCATTGCCGCAGCCGCTCCACGACCGGTTCGGGTATCGCGACCCATTGCCCGTCAGGAGCGTTCTGCTCGATGAGAACTCGCGGCCGGACCTGTGCGGATATCTCCGCGGCGGTAGGGCTTCCGGAGTCCCTGACCGCGGGCATAGGGCCGGGCAGGTCTCCCAGGAAGTTGTACCAGTGGGTCGGCATTCCCGGTAATGACACATCGCTACGAATACCGGGTTGAGGCACGGGCGATTGCTCATGGCCAACACGGCTTGGGCTATACGAAGTCACGTTCCCCCCGCTCCCCCGCTTCACATTGTGTGCGTCATCGTACGAAGCGATCGAGCGCCGCGCAACCGTTTGAACTTCAGGTCGAAACTTCAACAATTGCATCTTTCATCGGGTTGGTCAGTTCCGGTTGATCAGCTTCCGGAAACCACCGGCAGGAACTCCGTCGAAACAGACGCCGACATAGTGGAACTGTTGCCGAATACGGCAACCCCGCGTATTGCGGCAGGTTCGCAAGAAGCATGAAGGCGATGTCGACGGAATCAACCGGCACGCCGAAACAAAGGCGTTGGAAACGGCTCCGTCTGAAAGCGGCCGGACGCTACACGTCAGCGTCCCGGGAATTCATCCGTTCCGTCAACGATTCCGCCAGGAGCTGCCAGCTCTCGGCGTGGTGCCGTGCCAGCTCGGCGATCAGGGGCGCGCAGTGGATCGGGAGGCTGCTCGCCATCGCCGCCCACTCGTGCGGCTGCGGAGCCGAGGGGTCCAGTGTCCGCAGCAGCTTGCGGCCCACCTCGGTGAAGCGAAGTGAGGGATCGGCCCGCAACCGCCGGACCGCCGGCGTGGGGTCCGTGCTCACCGGGTGCGCGCTGGGACGTTTCCCGGTCGGGGGCCGGCCGGCCTCACGCTCCCGGACCGGCCCGGCGTTCTGCTGCACCGTCGCCTGCGGCTCTTCCCGAGCGGCGCGCGCCCGCTTTCGCGCGTCCTTCGCCGTGGTGAGCGAAATGTGGGCGGCGCGCGCCACCTCCTGCACGGACGCGTCGGGATGCGCGGCGAGGTACGTCAGGGCGCGCCTGCGGCCTTCGCCCGCCGCGAGCGGGTAGGCCACCCCGTCACGCCCGAGTCGTACGGCGGTCGGGTGCGGAAGTTCCGCACCCGACCGCCGCCTGAGCGCTGCGATCGTCTTGTCCGACAGGCCTACGACCCCCGCCAGCCGCCGGTTGGACCACTCCGGGAAATCGGCGAGCATGTGGAGGGCGGCGGCCTTGCGGTCGGCCAGGGAGAGCGGCAGTCCGTGGTTGCTGTTCAGCTTGACCGCGAGCACGAAGGCTTCTCGCTCGTCGCCGTTGAAGAGCACGGCACTGATGTGCGTGGCACCGCTGTTCTCCACCGCCCGGAGCCGGTGCACACCGTCGATGACGGTCATCGTCCTGCGGTGAATCACAATCGGTGGCAGTTCGGAACACACCTCGGCGAGCGCATTGATGTGCCGTGGATCCTCCCCGACGGTGCGGAGTGAGCCCACGACCGTGATGCGGCTGATCGGTACCCGGGTGATCTCCGATAAGAGTCCGCCGAGGTACGAATCCGGGGGACGGAAATGTTGTCGTATCGGCTTCTGTGCCGATGCGGAGACACCGTCCATCGCTCTTCCTCCCCAGTGGGCCGACCGGCTGTCGTGAGATTCATCCGGAGCGGATGGCGTCAGGCAGCGAGGCCGGCCACCGGCCATGGACAGAAAGAGCTTTCATGGGCCATCGGAAAGATGTGCAACATCGAGTCTCCCCCGTGACGCAATGCCGAGAACCGACTCCCGAACCCTGTCAGGAGGATGGAGTTGACGCAAGGGCTCTGCATGCGCTCCAAGTGAGGAAGTAGATCATTTCTCGAATGTTGATGGGGCAACGACTGGAGTGCAAAGCTCTCCCGCAGACGGAATGATCTGCTCCTTGTAGGCGGAATCGGAATATCCCCGCTGCTGAACGCATGATCCGAATGGGCCGTCGGGATCACACGGCCCGTTCTCTTGGCCGGCGTGAAGAGCAAAGACGAGAGGCCCGGGCAGGCCGCCCGCGACGGGAGTGTTGCGTTCCCCGCGTGCCGAGTCCGGACCGGATCCTGGGTCAGGAGTGCGGGGAACGACGCATGCGTCGGGGTTGAACGGGCCGACGAGGAACGGTGGGGCGCGATCGTCCTGCAGTTCGCGACGACCACGGACTTTCCCGGCCGCCGGGCGCGGTCGCCACCGTGCCACCGTGCCACCGTGCCACCGTGCCACCGTGCCACCGCATGCGTACCGGCTGTCGGCGCGGGAAAGGGCGGAGTCGCGGGCGCGGCGGGGGGTGTGCTGTCCTGGGACAGTACGCAGGGAGTGCACCGATGCGGCATCTCCGGACTTCCGTCCTCCTCTCCGCCAGGTCGCCCGCACCCACCGGAGCGGGCGGAGGGCTGATGCCGGCGCGGGAACTCGCGGTCGCCTGGTCCCTGGTCGTCCTGATCGCCGTGCCCGCCTGGGTGCTGACCGTCGCGCAGGCCCGGGACATGGGAGCCGAACCCGGCACAATGGGGCTGGCACTGCCGCTGTTCCTGCTGCTCTGGGTCACGATGATGGCGGCCATGATGCTGCCCTCCATGGCACCGGTCGCCCTCACCTGGGTGCGGGGAATCGGGCGCCGGACGACCGGGTGGAGCCGGGCGGGGCGCACCGTGGAGTTCCTGGTCGGGTACCTGCTGGTGTGGACGGCCTTCGGGCTGCTCGCCTACGTGGCTCTGAACCTCACCGGCGACCTGGTGGGCGATCATCCGGCGGCGGGACGCTGGATCGGCTCGGTCGCCTTCCTGGCGGCGGGCCTCTATCAGCTGGGCCCCCTCAAGAACGTCTGTCTGCGGCACTGCCGTGACCCCATGGGCCAGCTGGTGCGCTACTCCGGGTTCCGGCAGCCGGCCCGCGATCTGCGGGTGGGCCTCCACCACGGCGCCTACTGCGTCGGCTGCTGCGCGGGGCTGATGGTCGTCCTCATACCGCTCGGAGTGATGAACGTGGCGGCGATGGCCGGACTGGCGGTTGTGATCTTCGTGGAGAAGCTGTGGTCCAGGGGGCCGCTGCTGGCGGGAGTGGTGGGTGTTGTCTTCCTCGTCCTCGCGGTGCTGGCGCCGTTCCAGGACTGGGTGTTGCCGGGGCTGCAGGAACCTGCGCCGTCGATGGACGACATGTGAGTGTCCGCGGCAAACTGGAAGAAAGGCCGCTTCGCGATCCGCGTGCGGCTCGGGACGTGCGGTCTCGCCATTCCGGAGGAGCTCCCCGGCTCGACGGGAGGGAAGCGAGATGACGGAACAGGACGGCACCGGGACCCGCTGGCATCTGGCCGGCGACTGGTTCGACGTGTGCAAATGCGCCATACCGTGCCCCTGCACGTTCGCGCAGCCCCCGACCTACGGTGACTGCGAAGGCGTGCTGGTCTGGCACATCCGTGAGGGCAACTTCGGCGACGTACGCCTCGACGGTCTCAACGTCCTGATGCTGGGCGCCTTCGTGGGCAACGTGTGGGCCGGCGAGCACACCGACGCGTACGCCGCGGTCTTCCTCGACGAACGCGCCGACGACCGGCAGCGCGCCGCGCTCGGGACGGTGTTCGGCGGCGAGGCAGGAGGCTGGCCGGCACAGTTCGGCCAGATGCTCCGGCCCGAGATGCGCGGCATGGACTTCGCGCCGATCCGCGTGGAGATCGACGAGGATCTGGCCACCTGGAGAGCCGAGATCCCCGGCCGGGTCACCGCCACAGCCGAGGCGCTCACCGGCCCGACGACATCGGAAGGGACCCGCGTCGAGGTCCACAACGCCCCGGGCGCCGAGGTCGGGCCGGGCCAGGTCGCCACCTGGGGGCGGGCCACCGCCGACAGGGCCGACGCGTTCGGCTTCTCCTGGGAACGCTCGGGGAAGTCGAGCAAGTACTTCCCCTTCGACTGGACAGGACCCGACTGAGCGCAGAGGCCGACCAGCACCGGACGGTGGGGTGTCGGCGGTCCCTCGCCTACGCGGCCGACGCGTGGGGCCACACGTCCGAACAACATGACGGGCCCCACGCCGTCCCCGCTCTACGCCGACTCGGCGTCGCTCATCGCCGCGCCGCCGACGAAGCCGTTCATGAGCTTGTCCAGGTCGAGCTTCGTGGCACCGGCCGGAGCGGTGGGCTTGATGCCCTCACGCATCCGCAGGGTCAGGCCCAGCTTCTTGCCCTTGGCGCTCTCGGCCAGCTTGGCGAGGTCCACCTCCACTTGGGACAGCTCGCCGTTCTTCAGTGTGAAGTCCGCCGTCACCTTGGCGTCGGGAGCCTCCTTCAGGTCCTTGTCCGTCGGCAGCTCCACGCCCGGCGGCAGGTCCTTCACCAGCGGGCGGATCTCGCCGAACAGTTCGGTGACCAGCGTGCGCAAGGGGGCCGTCGCCGTGACGTGCTCGGTGCCGTTGTCGCCGTCGGCCGTCTTGAACTTCACCTCACGGGCGATGACCCCCCGGAGAGCCTTCACGAGCTTCTTCTGCGTCTTGGCGTCGAGGGACGGCGCGGGCGCGGGACCACCCTCGGCCTTCCGGCTATCGCCGGTAACCTTCTCCATCTCCTTGGTGTTGATCTTCACCCACTTGCCCTCGATGACGTCCTTCATCGCCCCGGCCTCCGGTGGCAGATCGTCAGCGTCCGGCACGGGGCTGCCCGTCATCTCGCCCATCGCGGCCATGTCGGCACGGACGTAGGTGAAGTCACCGATCACCCGGTACTCGGCGAGTTCGCCGTCCGGAGTGCTGACCTTCAGGGCCGTTCCGAGGAGGTCCTTCTCACCGGACTCGTCGAGCGGCTTCTTCGACTGCACGGTCACAGTGATCTTCGCACCACTGAGCAACTCGGCGACCTGTTCCGGGATCTCCTCACCGGGCGCGGGGTCGGACTTGGCGTCCAGCGCCTTCAAGGACGCGACGTCCGTGTCCAGGCCGAGCTCGAAGGAGAGTGTCTTCTTCTTGCCGAGCTCCTCGAAGGCCCGGTCGAGCTTCTGGCCGGCGGAGAGCTGCTCCACCGTTCCGCAGGCGGCCGCGCCCGCGAGTACGGCACCGACGACGGCGGTGGCGATCAGGGTCTTGCGTATGGGGTTGATGATGGTCTCCTCGTGGCTTCGATCACGACGTGATCGATCAGAAGACTCGCAACTCGCCCACACGGTTGGCCGTACATCTGACGAGTCCGCGGAGGCTGGACGCGGTGTCGCGAGAAGGTGCGTCGCTGCGGGTGTTTCGAAGGACGCCGGGTGGCCACGAGCGGCGAGGCCGAGGCGTTCGCCCGGGTCGGCGTGGATGACCCCCGGCGGCGACGAACCCTGGTCGCGCAGTGCTCGTGGAGCGGGGCGCCATCCCCCCACCGAGGCGCCTGGACACCAGGGGCGGAGCGGCTACGGCTGCCCGCCGTGGGTGGATGCGCCGGCCCACGGCATGATGCCTCGGGTGGACGCGAGGATTGACACGTCGGACCGGCCCCGACCGCGCTGGGGAGTCTTCAGCCGACCGGATTTTCGCCTGCTCTGGCTGGGCGAAACCGTGAGTGGCCTGGGCAACAGCATCACCGTGGTGGCCTTGCCCTTGATCGCGGTCGTGGGGCTGGACGCCGGCTCCACCGCTGTCGGCCTGCTCACCGCGGCGGTGTGGCTACCGTGGCTGCTCGTGGGTCTCCCGGTAGGGGCGTGGGTGGACCGGAGGCGGAAACGACCCCTGATGACGGCGTGTGACGTGACAGCCGCCGCGGCGCTGGTGAGCGTCCCGTCGGCGGCGTGGCTCGACGCGCTGACCTTTCAGCAACTGGTCGTCGTCGCGTTGGTCTGCGGTACGGCGTCGGTGTGTTTCAGCACCGCCTACCACTCGTACATCCGCATCGTGCTCGATGGCCGCGACCTCCTGGAGGGCAACGCCAAGTTGCAGGGCAGCGAGGCCGCCACCCAGATCGCCGGGCCGGGGGTGGCGGGACTCCTCGCCCAGGCACTCGGCGCGGTCACCGCGCTCGTGGCCGACGCCGTGACGTTCCTGGTCTCCGCGGTCTGCTTGCAACGGATCAGCGTCATCGAGCCGGACCCTGCTCCCGACGAGGAACGCGTGCCTCTCCGGCGGCAGATCGCGGAAGGGCTCCGCTTCGTCGGCCGCGACCGGTACCTGCGGCCGATGGTCACCTGGGGCGCCGTGATCAACCTGGCGCTGATGGGCTATCAGGCGGTCCAGGTCGTGTTCCTGGTCCGCACGATCGGGCTGAACCCTGGCCTGGTCGGGCTGCTGCTCACCAGCGGCAGCACCGGCGGCCTCGTCGGCGCGCTGGTGGCCACCCGCCTCACCCGGCGCTTCGGCACGGCGCGAGGGCTGCTTCTCCTGCAGCTCACCACCTCGCCGTTCGTGCTGCTGCTGCCGATGACCACGGCAGGGCCGGGGCTGCTGCTGTTCGCGACGGGATCCTTCCTCGTAGGGATCGGGGTCTCCGTGGCCAACATCGTGGTGGGCACCTTCCGGCAGACCTACTGCCCGCCGCACATGCTCGGCCGGGTCGTGGCGACCGCCATGGTGATCAACCACAGCACCATCCCGCTCGGCTCCCTGCTGGGCGGCATGCTGGGCGATGCCGTCGGGTACCGGCCGGCCATGTGGATCATGACCGGTGTCGTCGCGCCCTCCTGGCTCATCCTCGCCATGAGCCCGATGCGCCGCATGCGTGATCTGCCGCGGAGCGAGAAGCCGGAGCGGGCGCAGCTCAAGGGCTGAATTTCCGTTTCACGGGGCTCCCGCAACGCATCCGATTCGCCGGCCTCGGCGCGCACCGCACATCCTGCTGGGATGCGCTTCCCCATCGACATACCCGGCGTCGGGGACTTCGCGGACCCGCGGAACGCCGCGGCCGCCGAGGCGGGCGCCGACCGACCCGCACTTCAGGGGATCTTGTGCAGCCTCAGTCCTCAAGCGCGAACGCCAGCACCCTTCGCAGGTCCTCCGGCTCGCGGTAGTGCACACCCGTCATGCCCAGCGCGACAGCGGCCTCGATGTTCTCCAGCCGGTCGTCGACGAAGAGGCATCGCTCGATGTCGGTCTCCGCTCGCGCGGCGGCGATTTCGTAGATCTCGCGGTCGGGCTTGGCCACTCCGACCCGGGCGCTGCTGACGACATGGTCCGCGAGGTCGGACAGTCCCAGGGATTCGAGGTCGTTCTCCAGCTCCAGGGTCGCGTTGGTGACCAGGACGAGCGGCATGTGTTCCCGTATCCGGCGAAGCATCGTGACCGCCACGTCGTCAGCCCGGAAGGGTGCCTCGGCCAGTGCCGTTCCCAGTACACGGGCCTGCGGCTCCGAGACCTCACCGACCAGACCCCGCACGATGGTCTCCACCCACTCCTCCTTGCCGATCTTTCCGAGGAGCAGCGGCAGGTCCGTCTCCGGCGCATAGGCCACCCTCGTGGTGGTCCCCTCGGCCAGTCCGGCCAGCTGCTCCAGCCCCGCCAACCGGGTCAGGTCATAGAACCGGATCACGTTGTCGAGGTCGCACAGCACCGCGTCGAACGGCCTGCCACAGGTGTTGATCAGCGTCATCGCCCTTGAATAGCACAGGAACTCTCACCGGCCGGCCGGCTCAGCGGAACCTGTGGGCATTCTCCGCAGCCCACCCGCCGGAACGGTTCCGGTCACGAGGATCATGAGCGCGTTCTCCCGCCGTCGGAGATCAACTCCGGGACACGCTGGAAGCTCGAGCGGACTTCAGGTCAAGGAGGCGTCCGTCCCGCATCGGCATCCCAGCTGGAGCGGTCCCGGGCCGTCACCGAAGGGCCGAGTCCTGCTGTGCGTTGCCCGTAGCTCCCGGGAAGAAGTCTGCGCCTTGGACGTACGCCATCGTTTCGGTCCACTTCGGGTCGTGGAGGCGGCGTTCCATCTCGTCCGGGCTGACGTCCTCCACCCGCGTCTGGAGCCACCACAGGTTGCCCAGCGGGTCACGCACCCGCCCGATTCGGTCGCCGAAGAAGAGATGCGTCACCTCGGTGACGGACGTGCCGCCTGCCGCGACGGCTCTGCGGTGCGCGGCGTCGGCGTCCTCCACGTAGAGGCGCAGGAAGGCGGGCGTCGGCGGCCAGTTGGGCGGTGCGTCGAAGGGCATGACGACCGAGTCGCCGATCCGCACCTCCGCGTGCCCGATCCGGCCGTCCTCGCCGACGACGCGAGCGATCTCCTCGGCGTCGAACGCCTCCTTCAGATAGTCGATCAGCCCGGCCGTGTCGCGCGAGACGATCCAGGGCGTGACGGTGTGGTAGCCGTCCGGGATCGGTTTCACGGTCATCCGCTTTCCTCCTGAGTGGGTGCTGCTCCTTCCGAAGTTACGGGGGCTGTAGGCCAGATCCCGGCCTACAGCCTCAGTCGTCGGGAAGTGACTGCTCCGCCCAGATGACCTTGCCGTTGGGTATCTGACGGCTGCCCCAGCCCTGGGTGAGCTGGGCGACGAGAAGCAGGCCGCGTCCGCCTTCGTCGAAGGTGCGGGCCCGGCGCAGATGGGGTGCGGTCGTGCTGCCGTCGGAGACTTCGCAGATGAGGGTGCGGTCGTAGATCAGTCTGAGCTCGATGGGCGGGCGGCCGTAGCGGATGGCGTTGGTCACCAGTTCGCTGACGACCAGCTCGGTGACGAACACCGCGTCGTCCAGGTTCCACGCGGCCAGTTGCCGGCAGGCGGCTTTGCGCATCTCGGCGACCGCGGCGGGATCCGGCGACACGGGCCAGGTCGCCACGTGCGAAGCGTCGAGGGCTCGCGTCCTCGCGACGAGGAGCGCCACGTCGTCGGAGGGGCGGTCCGTGAGCAGGTTGCTCAGCAGGGCATCGCAGGTGGCCTCCAGATCATGTGCCGGTCGCCGCAGCACCTGGCGCATGGCCGCGATTCCCTCGTCGATGTCACGGCCGCGGTTCTCCACGAGCCCGTCGGTGTAGAGGACGAGAAGGCTGCCCTCGGCCAGCTCCAGCTCGGTCGACTCGAAGGGCAGGCCGCCCAGGCCGAGAGGTGGCCCTGCTGGGACTTCGAGAACTTCGACGGTGCGGTCGGGTGTCACCAGGGCGGGCATGGGGTGGCCTGCCCGTGCGATGGTGCAGCGGCGGGAGACCGGGTCGTAGACGGCGTACAGACAGGTGGCGCCGATGTCGCCGTCGAGCTGCGCCGTGCTGTCCCGCCCACCGGCCAGGCGGTTGACCAGGTCGTCGAGGTGGGTCAGCAACTCGTCGGGGGGCAGGTCGACATCGGCCAGTGTGCGTACGGCGGTGCGCAGCCGCCCCATGGTCGCCGAGGCCTGGATGCCGTGGCCCACGACGTCACCGACGACGAGAGCGACCCGGGCACCGGAGAGCGGTATGACGTCGAACCAGTCGCCGCCCACGCCGGCCCGGGCGCTGGCGGGCAGGTAGCGGGAGGCGACGTCCAGAGCCGCCTGCTCGGGGAGGCGTTGCGGCAGCAGGCTGTTCTGCAAGGTGAGCGAGGTGTCACGCTCGCGGGTGTAGCGGCGGGCGTTGTCGATGCACACGGCGGCGCGGGCGGTGATCTCCTGGCCGAGCAGCAGATCGTCCTGCTCGAAGCGCTGGGGCCGCTGATGGCGGGAGAACGTGGCCACTCCCAGGGTGAGACCACGTGCGCGCATGGGCACGGCCAGGACCGAGTGGAATCCGAACTGCCGCATGCGCGCGGCCCGTTGCGGGGCCGTCCGGTCCAGATCCGCCAGTGCGAGGGGGGTGATGTGCTCGATGACCGGCCGATCTTCCGCCAGGCAGCGTGCCGCTGTGGAACGCTCCGGGTAGTTCGCCACCGTCCCGAGCGGCACCACGGCTTCGGGGCAGCCCTCCAGTACCGACCGGGAGGCGACCCGGCGCATCATCACCGGACCGTGCGGAGGGCCCAGCGGCGGGTCCTCGCCCCCTTCGATCGACGGCAGGAGATCGACCGTGACGAAGTCCGCGAACCTGGGGACGGCCACGTCGGCGAGTTCCTGAGCGGTACGGGGCAGGTCCAGGGTGCTGCCGATCCGCAGGCTGGCGTCGTCGACCAGAACCAGTCGCTGCCGTGCGAGGAACTGCTCCGTGACATCGTGCGCCGACAGCAGGACGCCTTCCAGTCGCCCGTCGGAGTCGCGCACGGGCACCAGGGACACCGACCACACGCTTTCCTGCTCCTGGCCTGCGAGGTGCAGCGCGGCACCGAGCTCCTGGGGACGCCCGGTCCGCAACACGGTGCGCATGCCCTCCTCGGTCCGCTCGCTCTCCGGGTCGAGGACGATCTCCGTCACCCGAAGACCGCGCATCTCCGCCTCGGACAGGCCCATCACACGCTCCATGTCCCCGTTCGCCCAGCGCAACCGCAGCCTCGTGTCGTACAGGGCCATGGTGTAGGGAGCCTGCGCGAAACTGCGCCGCACGAACGCGTCGTCCTGCGGCGTGGGTGCCGGCCGGGCCGCCGGAGACACCAGGAGCCAGTCGTCGTCTCCTTCGCTCTTCCGGTGATGGGCCAGCAGGGCGACCGTGAGCCGGTGACCGTCCCGGTGCAGCAGGGTGGCGGTCCCGCTCCACCTCCGCAGGCCGGTCAGCGAGTCCGGCACATGAGGGTGAGCGGTGTCCGCGAGAAGCCGGGCCCCGCTCCTGCCGATCACTTCGGGGGCCCGGTACCCGAGCAGCCGCCGGGCCCCTTCGTTCCACGCGGTCACGACACCGCGGCCGTCGACGACGGCCCTGGCCGTGGCCGCCTCGTCGATGCGTTCCGGCGACCCGTCGCCCGACGGGCCCCCGCCCCGGGCGGACGCGGATCCGATCATGACCTCATCCCGCCTCACTCCCGCCTGGGGCCGTCCGCCGGGGAGCGCCCTGCACCCGAGGTGCGCCGCACCTTCACTTTTTACGACACTAGACATCAAGCGTGACAGATGTGCGCGAACAGGTCCTCAGCAGGACGTGGTCCTCGGGGCAGCGCGGCGGCCCTCACGGCAGGGCGGCGGCACCGGTCCCGGACGGAGGGTGGCATCCATGGCTGTCATCGGCGAGAGGTGGCCGGACCGGGCCGAGTGGACCGGAAAGATCTACAGCTCGGGCTGGCGAGAATCCGAGGGCGGTACCCGTCAGGTGATCGAACCGGCCACCGGGGAGACGCTGGCCGACGTCGGCATCGCGTCGCCCGCGGACGTCGCCCGGGCCGGCGCACGGGCCGCCGGGGCCGCCGGGGAGTGGGCCGCGACTGCTCCTTCTGATCGTGTCGAGCTGCTGCTCAGGGCGTCCGGCGCCGTGCGGGAACACAGCGACGCCTTCCGCGAGTGGATCGTCCGGGAATCGGCCGGCGTCCCCGCCAAGGGCGACTACGAGATCGCCGCCGCCCTCGCCCAGCTGACGCACGCCGCCGGACTCGCCTCGCTGCCCCGGGGTGAGGTTCTGGCGCCGCAGGCCCCCGGTGGCACGAGCCTGGCGTGGCGGGTGCCGCTGGGTGTCGTCGGTGTCATCAATCCCTGGAACGCTCCGCTCCTGTTCGCGATGCGCGCGCTGGCGCCCGCGCTCGCGCTGGGCAACACCGTGCTGCTCAAACCCGACCCGCTCACGCCGGTGTCCGGGGGCGTCCTCATCGCCCGGCTCTTCGAGGACGCCGGCCTGCCCGACGGGGTGCTGCACGTCCTGCCGGGCGGCGCTGAGACCGGGCAGGCGATCGCGGCGGACCCCCATGTCGCCATGGTCGTGTTCACCGGTTCCACGGCGGCCGGGCGCGCGGTGGCCCGTGTGGCGGGTGAAGGGCTGAAACGGGTCCTGCTCGAGCTCGGCGGCAAGAACGCGCTCGTGGTGCTCGAGGACGCGGATGTGGAGGCGGCCGCCCTGGCCGGAGCGGTGAGCACCTTCGGGTACCAGGGGCAGGCGTGCGTAGCCGCCGGCCGCCATCTGGTCCACACCGACCTGGTCGAGGCGTACACCGACGCTCTGGTCCGGCACGCGCGGGCCATACGTGTCGGCGACCCCCGCGCGGAGGGCGTCGGCGTCGGCCCGGTCATCAGCGTGGGGCAGGCCGCCCGGATCGAGCGCATCGTCGACGAGAGCGTCGCCGCCGGGGCGCGGGTCCTCACGGGCGGCCGACGCGATGGGTTCTTCTACCCGCCCACCGTCCTGGACCACGTCGACCGGGCCATGCCCGCGTACACGGAGGAGATCTTCGGTCCCGTCGCCCCCGTCGTGCCCTTCCGCAGCGAGGCGGAGGCCGTCGAGATCGCCAACGACACCCCGTACGGTCTGGCGGCCGCCGTGCACTCCGGCTCCGTACCGAGGGCGAGGGCTGTCGCCGAGCAGCTGCGCACCGGCATGGTCCACATCAACGACGTCTCCGCCAAGGACGCGGCGAACGCCCCCTTCGGAGGCATGGGCGTCTCCGGCAACGGCGCCCGCATCGGCGGCACGGCCAGCCTGGAACAGTTCACCCAGTGGCGCTGGATGACGGCACCGGGGCCGTCATGACACCGGGCGCGCTCCTCCGGGCGGCATCCCCGCCGGCCGCCCGCGCGGGCAACGGCCCGGAGCCCCTCCGCGAGGAAGGAGTGCCGTCATGACGAAGCCGGTGGTGGCGGGAGTCGACGGTTCACCGTCGAGCCTGCACGCGGTCGAGGCGGCGAGCCATGAGGCCGCCGTCCGTGGGGCGCAGCTGCGGCTGGTGCACGCCTTCGGACGCTCGTCCTCACACCTCCCGGCCGGGGGACCACCGTGGAACCCCGCCGGGACAGGGGTGCGCGAGCTGCTCGACGGCACACTGGCGGCGGCCGAGCGGCGGGCCCGCGGCGTGGCACCCGAGGTGGACATCACCCGTGACGTCACCGTGGGAGAGCCACTGACGGTGCTCGAGATCGCCTCGCGTTCGGCCTCGCTCGTGGTGGTCGGCAGCCGCGGTCTGGGCGCCTTCAGCAGCCTGCTGCTGGGCTCCACGTCCGGGCACCTCGCCGCACACGGCCGCTGTCCCGTGCTGGTGGTACGGGGACGCCCGCGCCCCGCGGGTCCCGTCCTGCTGGCGGTCGACGACTCGTCCGCCTCCGAGGAAGCCGTACGTTTCGCCTTCACCGAGGCGTCCCTGCGCGGCGCGGACCTCACGGCGCTGCACGTGTGCCGGCCAGGGAGTCCGGATGTCTACGACGGTCCGGCCGATCCCCCCTTCGTCACCTATGACGAGACGCACCTGCGGGAGCACGCCGGGCGCGTCCTGGACACGGCGCTGGCCGGCCGGGAGGAGAGGCACCCGGACGTGACGGTGGTGCGCAGACCGGTGGTCGGCCGGGTGCGGCATACTCTCATCGACGCGAGCGCGGACGCGCAGCTGCTCGTCGTCGGAGCGCGGGGGCGGGGCGGCTTCAGGGGCCTGCTGCTGGGCTCGGTCAGCCAGGCCGTCCTGCATCACGCGCAGTGCCCGGTCGCAGTGGTTCGTCACCGGGGCGAGGGCCCCGGAACGGCAGAAGGCGGTGAAGGGGATCACCCGTAGACTGCAATGGGAAGACGCGCCCGCGAGCGCGTGGTGACGGTGGACATCGACTTCACGGCCTTCTTCGACATCACACCGAGCCCGTATCTGGTTCTGGACACGGACCTGGTGATCCGCTACGTCAACCGGGCCTACCTGCAGACGACCGGCCGGACGAGCGGCGAACTGCTCGGGAAGTACTTCTTCGACGCCATGCCGCCGCGCCCTGGCTTCCCCGGCGACCCGCAGCAGGACGTGAAGGCGTCACTGTGCCGCGCCATGGACACCGGGGAACCGGACGTCCTGGTGCTCCAGCGCTACGACATCCCCGCCGCCGGCCGGGCGGCCGGATTCGAGGAACGATGGTGGTCGAAGATCCACACTCCGCTTCCCGGGCCGGACGGCAGGGTGAAGTGGATCGTCCAGCGGGCCGAGGACGTCACCGCCTTCTTCCACTCGGGCCGGGCCGGGCAGCTCGGCGCGGAATTCACCCCGCATGAGAAGGGCCTGGCCGCCGAGCTGTACGCGCGCACCGACGAACTGCACCGGCTGAACCGGGAACTGCTCCAGGCGCACACCCGTGAACGGCAGGTCGCGGTCGCGCTGCAGGAGGCCATGCTCTCCGCACCCGATCTGAACCGCCACGACAACATCGCCATGCGTTACCTGCCGGCGACCACCTCATTGAACGTCTGCGGCGACTGGTACGACGTCGTCGACCTGCCGCCCGACCGCTATGCCGCAGCCGTCGGAGACGTCGTCGGCCACGGCCTGCACGCAGCGGCGGTCATGGGCATGCTGCGCAGTGCCCTGAGCGCCGTCATCCGCGCCATTCCCAGCCCCGCGCAAGCGCTGGAGGTCCTCGGCCTGTACGCCCGGTCCATGGACGGCGCGATGGCGGCCACGGCGGTCAAGGTGCTCATCGACACCCGAAGCAGACTGATCATCTACAGCAACGCCGGGCACCCTCCGCCCGTTCTGCTCCACCGGGACGGGACCTTCGAGCTGCTGGACAAGGCCACCGACCCGCCACTCGGCGCACGCGAGCACCATGTCCCCCGCCCCCAGGCCGGCCTCACCTACACGCCGGGCGACACCCTCGTGCTCTACACCGACGGGCTCATCGAACGCCGCACCGAGGACATCGACGCCGGCCTGGCCCGCCTGACGACGGCACTGAGCGCGGGACGCACGCTCCTACCCGGGCCGCTGGCCGATGCGCTGCTGGCAGACCTCGACGTCACCGAGGGCGGCCCTGACGACATCGCCCTGATCGTCATCCGGCTGTAGTTCCGTGCGCGTGCCCACCTGCTGGGCGGCCGACGAGGCGGGGCGATCCCGGTCGGCCGGGTGGCCGATGGTCACATTCGGGTTCCTCCACGGTCCGGGAGGGTCCTGAACACGCCATTCCGTGGTGCAGTCGGGTCATGGCCTCACCGTCCACGGATGACCAGGACTCCTCGACGCCGACCCGGCGCGAACGCCCCTCCCGGCTGACCGACATCGCCGTCGCCCTGCTGCTCCTGGTCGCGGACGCCGTCATCGTCGTCGTCGCCGGGCTGCTGCTCGTCGCGGTCGGCATGGGAACCGCGCAGTCGCCGCGCTCCTCGTCGGCCCCGCACACCCGCGACACCCCGCCTGTCACCTGGCTCATCGTCTGGGGTGGTCCGGTCCTGGCGGCAGCCGGCGCCTTCGTGCACGCCCGTCTGAGGATGCCCGTCACCGCCGTCGTGCAGGGCCTGTTCACGCTCGCCTGCGTCCTCCTGGCCTTCGCGTGGACGCGCATGCTGCTGTCGTGACGCCGGTGTTCTCCCCACCCGGCGATCCCACCGCATCGGCGCGGGGGCCCGTGGGCGAGGAGCAACCCCGCACGGGGCGGACCGGCTGACCGCCCGGGCACCGCGAACCAAGATCGACTGTCAGTGGTGGGTGAGAAGGTAGAAGCATCAAACCGGAACACCGGAACGAGGGGGAGTTGTGATGTCCGGAAGCCAGAACTACATCAATCACGTTGCTCTAGTGCTCGATGCCAGCTCGTCCATGTCGCACCTGAGCCACAAGGTCGTCGAAGTCGCCGATCAGCAGATCGCGTACCTTGCCCGCCGGTCGAAGGAACTCGACCAGGAAACCCGTGTCACGGTGTACGTCTTCGCCGACAAGGTGAGTTGCGTCATCTACGACAAGGACGTGCTGCGCATGCCGTCGCTGAAGCAGCTGTACCGGACCGGTGGGATGACGGCCCTCCTGGCGGCCGCACTGAAGTCGCAGCACGAGCTGGCCCAGACGGCCCAACTGTACGGCGACCACAGCTTCCTGACGTTCGTGCTGACCGACGGACAGGAGAATGCGAGTCACCGCTGCCCGGACTCCCCCGCCAGGGATCCCCGCGAACTGGTCCAGGCCGTGGCCCGGATGATCGAGACACAGCAGGACAACTGGACGCTGGCCGTCCTGGTGCCCGACCAGATGGGCAAGCGCGAGGCCATGCAGTGCGGATTCCCCAGAGACAACATCGCGATCTGGGACGCCACGAGCACGCAGGGCCTGGAGGAGGCCGGGCAGGTCATCCGGCAGGCCACCGAGAACTTCCTGATGGGCCGCACCCAGGGCATCCGGGGATCGCGCGCGGTGTTCTCCACCGGCGCGGAAGCCGTCAACCAGGACACCATCAAGGCGGCCGGCCTCACGCCGGTCGATCCGTCGAAGTACCAGCTGATACCGGTGGCTCGCAACGCGGCCATCAAGGAATGGGTCGTCGAATGCGGGCACACCTACCGGACCGGTGCGGCGTTCTACCAGCTGAGCAAGTCGGAGAAGATCCAGGCGCAGAAGCAGATCGCGGTGCTGGAGAAGAAGACGGACCGCGTGTTCACGGGACCCGAGGCGCGAACCCTGCTCGGACTGCCCGACGCGGAAGCCCGGGTCAAGCCGGACCACAATGACCACTTCACCATCTTCGTGCAGAGCACCAGCGTCAACCGGAAGCTCGTGTCCAACACACGGCTGCTGCTCATGCTCTGACATGCCGTGAAGGCGATGGGGTGCCGGAGGCCTCGCCGCCCCGGCATCCCCTTCGGCAACGCAGTCGGCCTTCGGCAACGCGTCAGCGGTGACAGACCGAGCGTCAGTGCATCAGGGGTGACAGACCGAGTTCGCGCTCGCCGAGCGGGGTGAAGAAGCGCTCGACATCGGTGTCGGTGACCTCGGCCAGGGTCTTCGGGGACCAGCGCGGCCGGCGGTCCTTGTCGACGACCTGGGCGCGGATCCCCTCCACCAGGTCGGGCATGTCCAGGGCGGCGCAGGAGACGCGGTACTCCTGGTTCAGGACCAGCTCCAGCGGGCCGAGCTTCCGTGCGCGGCGAAGGGAGGCGAGGGTGACCTTGAGGGCGGTCGGCGACCTGACGAGCAGGGTCTCCGCGGCCTCTTCGGCGGCGGGGTCGCCGTGCGCGATCAGCCGACGCACGATGTCCTCGACGGTGTCGGCGGCGTAGCAGGTGTCGATCCAGTCGCGCCGGGCGGCCAGGACGTCCGGCGGGGGCGTCCGCACATGGCCGTCCAAGGCGTCCTCCACGGGCTGCTCAGCCAGGGCGTCGAGGAACTCCGGCATTGTGGCCGTCGGCACGTAGTGGTCCGCGAGTCCGCACCACAGCGCATCGGCGGCCCCGATCTGAGCGCCCGTCAGGGCGAGATGCGTACCCGACTCCCCGGGGGCCAGGGCGAGCAGATGGGTGCCGCCCACGTCCGGCACGAAGCCGATGCCGGTCTCCGGCATGGCGACCCGGGACCGCTCGGTGACGACACGGACGCTGCCGTGCGCCGAGACACCGACGCCGCCTCCCATCACGATGCCGTCCATCACGGCGACGTACGGCTTGGTGTAGCGGGCGATGCGGGCGTTGAGGCGGTATTCGTCGCGCCAGAACGCGGCGGAGGCCGAGCCGTCGCCGTCGCGGGCGTCGTCGTGGATGGCCCGGATGTCACCGCCGGCACAGAGGCCGCGCTCCCCCGCGCCGGTGATGACGACGGTCTCCACGGCAGGGTCCCGCTCCCACTCGGTGAGGGCCTCGTCGATGCGGCGGACCATGGTGTGCGTCAGGGCATTGAGGGCCCGAGGCCGGTTGAGTGTGATGTGGGCGGCACGCCCGCTGGTGTGGAGGAGGACCGGTTCGGGTTCCTCGGCTCCGCTCACCGGAACGCCTCCCCCGGGCGCCGGGCCACGATGACGTGCATGGCTTGTCGATTCCCTTCCCATCGCGTGGGGCTCCTTCGTCCCCCTCTGCCGGCGCCGGATCGTCTCGCCGCCACCGCGGACCCTACGGTGCCTGACGACCGAGCGTGCCAGGGGCCCCGCCTCGGCCCCGAGAGCCGGCGCGTCACCGTCCCGGCTCGGCGCTGCGCATCGAGGGGCGGAGGACCATGAGGGAGTGTTCCGAGGTCGCCACCATGGCGAAGGGGAACCGGTCGAGCTCGAGACAGAGCGCGACGTCATCGGGGTGGACGCCCTGACGCACGCCCTCCCCCAACTCGGCGGCGGCACGCGACTCACCGGCACGCCGGAGGAAGCCGGCTGCCTCCGTTCCGGCCTCGGTGGCCCTCATGGCGATGTACTGGGCGCACGCCAGGTCCTCGTCGGCCTGCCCGTCCTCGCCGGTGACCACGAACGTGACGCGGTCGCACTCGCGTGTCCGCAGGACCCGGGCCGTTGCCTCCGCCACCACGAAGCCGGCGCACAGCACCAGCGACGCCTCCCTGACCGCGAGGGCGCCGACCGTCCCTGCCGTGGTCTTCTGCACGACGGTCCGCCCGGCGAGGTCGGCGGAGCGGAGCAGTCCCGGTGAGTTGACGGCGTCGAACCCGGGCGCGGGCGGGCCGTCCTTGAGCGTCACCCAGTCGGGGTGGCGGGCCTTGAGCGCCAGGGCGTCGTCCAGCGACTGCGCGAGCACGATCTTCTCCGCCCCTCGGTCGAAGGCCCAGGCGGCCACCGTGAAGGCACGCATGACGTCGACCACCACGGCCACGGACGGGGCTTCGGCGAGCTCCGGAATGCCAAGGAACCGAGTCTCCATCGGATGATGATCGCGCATGCCCTTCCCGCGTCGTCCAGATGCGGGAACAGGCCGGCGTCATGGATGACCGGGCGCCGATCAGCGGACTGCACGTGTGCGCTACATTTTCCCTCTCCTTGATCTCTACGCTTCGGAGTTGGCAACCCCATGAGCGACATCGTCAACGGACTCGGGCGGGCCACCGCGTACGGCGGTCTGGGACTGGTCCTGTTGCTCCTCGGCATCGTCCTGGTCGACGTGCTGACGCCTGGAAAGCTCGGGCGGCAGATCTGGGAACAGCGCAACCGCAACGCGGCCACCGTCCTCAGCTCAGCGCTGCTCGGCATCGGCGGCATCGTGTTCACGTCGATCTGGACGACGTACGAGGACTTCGGCAAAGGGCTGGTCTCGACCGCGGCGTTCGGGCTGCTGGGACTGGTGATGATGGCGCTGGCGTTCCTGCTCGTGGACCTGGTCACACCGGGCCGCCTGGGTGCGACGCTGGTCGAGACGGAGCCTCATCCCGCGGTCTGGGTGACGGCCTCGTGCAACCTCGCTGTGTCCGCGGTCATTTCGGCGTCCATCGCCTGAACCGCCGACGAGGCGACTCTCGACGCACAGTGAACGCACCAGCACTGTTCCACCTCTTGCAGGGCGGAAGCCCCCAACCGAGAGGAACGTGCCGTGCGTTCACCCAGACGTATAAGCTCACGCCTGTACCCGGCCGGGTCGGTGGTCCTGGCCATGGCTGCCGCCGGATCCGTGCTCGCGGGGCCGGCCGGCTCCGCCGTCGCCGCCGAGACGGGCGTACGGGCCGATCTGCGGGCGGATGTGAACCGCGACGGGCGGGTCGACGTCACCGCGGGCAGCGACAACAAGGGTGAGGACAGCTGGTCCGTCGACCGCGGAGCCGTGTTCCTGCCCAACATCGATGACGACTCCAAGCGGTGCCCGGCGACCGCGCCCGATGGCGAGCCGCTGTCCGACGCCGAACTGGCCGCGTGCAACGACGGCTCCGACACGAAGGTCAACGGCACCGCGGACGCGGCCGACCTCGCCCGGGTCCGTTCCGTGCCCCTGCCCGGCCTTGCCGCGGCCGCCACAGGCAGTCTGAAGATCGCCACGGGAGGCAAGCACGCGCACCTCTTCCTGAAGCGTGCCGGCAAGTGGATCCCGGTGACGTCCGGGACCCGGCTGACGGCCGCCGAGTTGCGCGCCGGCGCGGAGTTCGGTGTCGAGGCCACCGACGTCGTCCGCGACACCGCGAAGTGGGACGGCCGTGCGGTGGTCCGGCTGACGGTGACGTCCGGACGGAAGTCCGCCTCCGACGCCGTGGCCCTGCGCGTCGCGCCGCTGCTGACGCAGCATCACCTTCAGGAAACCCAACAGGTGATGGTGTCCAAGGTCCAGGGCGACGGCCCGGACAGCCGTCTGCAGCGCGAGTTCGTCGGCGCGTTCGAGAAGGAGGTCAAGAAGGCCGGGGACACGACGCCCCTCATCACCTTCGAGATGTACGCCGACCGCTGGGCCCAGGACTTCGTCGAACCGGCCTACGTCAGCATGACCGGGCCGGGTGGTCAGCGGCAGGTGATGCGCGTGATGCTGCGTTCCGCCCAGCCGAACCGTGATGCTGGCCGGGAGTTGTTCGAGAGGATGCGCGGCCGGGACATCGGTGTCGTGGAGGTGGCCGACGGGGCGGAGCCCGACGACTGGTCGCTGAATTCCATGGGGAACCTGGAGACCATTCCGCCCTACGCACACGGCGGACGCTCTTTCCCGGCCGGGCGGATCATCATGGGTGAGCGCAAGGACAGCGGGGCGCGCCCGTCGAAGGTGATGCGGACGATGCTCACGGCGCAGGGGTTGCAGAACCCGCTGCTGCTGGACACCTCCTGGCTGGGCGTGGGGCACGTCGACGAGTTCGTGCAGTTCCTGCCCGCCGACACTCCGCGCGGCTGGCGCATCGGCATCGCCGACCCGCGGTCGGGGCTGCAACTGCTGCGCGACGCCCAGCGCGACGGCCACGGCACGACGAAGATGTTCTCCGTCCCGGGCCGCAGTGATACTCCGGCGCCCAAGGAAACCATCGACCAGGCGCTCGCCTCCCGTCACCTGGTGGCGGACAACGAGATGGCGGCGCGGCGCATCGCGGCCAACCTGGAGATCCTCAAGCGCGAGACAGGGGTCACCGACGAGGAGATCGTACGGGTACCCGCGCTGTACACCCGTGACTCGGAGGCTCTGGCCGCCGACGGACAGGAGGTTCCCGTGCCGCGTCTGACGCGCATGGGCGCCGGTTCCGACCTCGTGGACAGCCTCCGGGAGCAGGGCCAGCAGAAATGGCTCGCCGAGAACCCCGCCCGGCGGGCGGCGGCTCCGCCGACGGTGAGGACCAGCGCATACGTTCCCGGTGCGGTCAACGGCGTGCTCCTGGCGCGCGACCGCTACCTCGCGCCCCGCCAGTGGGGACCCGTCATCCGCGGCCAGGACATCTTCACGGAAGCCGTCACCGCCGCCTACCAGCGCGCCGGCCTGAAGGTCTCGTACATCGACGACTGGTACACGTACCACCTCGGTATGGGCGAGGTGCACTGCGGCACCAACACCCTGCGCGACGCGACGGCGGCATGGTGGCAGCGCCCGGTGGCGAGTCGCAACGGGGCGTAGGCAGCGGCTGGTTGGTCACCGGCTGCGGCTGCCGTCGGCTCGTCACCGCGCCGGCCCGCGCCGGATCAGTGCCCGGCCGCCGCCTTCACCAGGGCGACCGCCACACCGATCACCGCGTCCGCGAGGCCCGCCACAACCGCCGCCAGAACGCCGCCTCCCATCCGCAGCCCGCCCAGACAGCCCCACAGGAAGAGGGAGAGGACACCCACCCCCGCCGCCGTCAGCAGCGCTGTGTTCAGGGACAGGACGTCCAGCGCGGCCAGAGCGATCAGTACGGCCGGGCCCACGGCGCAGGACAGCAGTGGGCTGCTGACGTACAGCATGCGGCGCAGCTCGCGGCCGGTGGCGAGGTGGCGGTGGACCGTACGGTGCGCCTGCTGGTCGGCTACGAACGCCGCGAGCCACAGGCCCAGTGCGGTCGTCAGTACCGTGGCGACGGCGCCGAGGGAGCCCACGTCACCGAGGGACAGTCCGACCACGACGGCGATCATCGTGATGGTCGCGTAGATCCGCTCCTTGAGACGGTCCGCCAGTACACCGGCCTCCGTGCCGGGCGGCACATCCGCTCGCCGGTCGTCCACCACCTGATGCCCCTCACCTGTCCCAGGACGCGGGTCACGCGCCCCCGCTCGGTCGCGCGGCACCCGCGTCGTGCGTACGCCGGTCGCGGCTACCAGCATGCATCCCGCCGTCGCCCGGGACCGGTAACGCCGCTGCGTCCGGGCGGTGGAGCTACAGCTCTGCCGGGCGGGTGAACCCGTAGGCGCGCTCGACCTTGGCGACGTGGAGCGCGAACGAGGTGTACCAGTGCTCGCGTCCACGCGCACGGGCCAGGATGTGCTCCGCGTGACTCCGCCAGGCTGCGATCGATTCCTCGTCCCTCCAGTACGACACCGTGATCCCCAGGCCGTTCGCCCCGCGGGCGGAGTCGACGCCGAGGAATCCCGGCTGGTCGGCAGCCAGTTTCATCATCCGCTCGCCCGTCTCCGCGTAGCCGTTGTCGCCTGCGGTCCGCACGGCGGTGAACACCACGGCGTAGTAGGGCGGGGCGGGCAGCGACGCGGGCGCGACATCGGTCACGGGGGTCCTCCAACAGTGGTCGGTCGGCCGCGCCGACGGCCCGGAGGGCACCTTCTCCCCGCGCATCCTGCCACACGCGCGTTGGCGCCGTAGTCGCCCTCGAAGTAGACGTGGCCGATCGTGTCGCCCTTGTCGAGTCCCTTGGTGCGGGTGAGGAAGTCGACCGCGGCGATCATGTCGATGTCGTAGGTGGTGCCCAGGACCTGGACCGCGTCGCGGTCGAGCAGGGAGGCGGCCCAGGCCTGCGGGAAGGTGAGTCGGTGACCGGACACCATGCGGGGACCGGCAATGTCACCGGTCTCGTACGGCCGCCGCGTCAGCGGGCAGGACGGCAGCGGCGAGGCCGAAGCCGCAGCACCACGCCCGTGGTCGGCCCGAGCCCCTGGTGGGGGCGCAGCTCGTGGAGGACCGGCCCGGCCTTGGACAGGAGGAGCCCGCAGCCGCCCAGCCAGACGAGGAGGAGGATGGCATGGAGGAGGAGCATCATGGCCCGGGCAGCGGGCAGTTGAGGCGGGGCCGGCGCACCCGCCGTGTCTTCAGGGTCGTCCGTCAGGGCCGCGGCCGGCATCCCGCCGTCCTCGCGTGCCGCGGCGCCCTCCACCGCGAGGCCGGACTCCGCTCCCGCGAGGAATGAGGCACCGCGGCTCACCGTCGGCCGGACAGCGGGGAAACCTCTTCCGCGGGGGCCCGAAGCGGCTGCTGCCGCTGCTGCCGCTGCTGATCGACGGTGAGCGGTCAAGCGAGGGTGGGGACCGTTCTCACGCGTGCCGCCGCACGCGTCAGTCCACGATCACCTCCGCACGCCCCGCCGGGGCCCGCTCGGCGAGCACGCCGCCGAAGTTCCGCTCGACCTCCGACTTCTCCGCCGCGTTCGGGTACGGGTTGGTGCACGAAGTGCCCGCGGTGGACCCGGACATCAGGCTGGAGCACGGTCCGGGCTTGCGATCCGGCAGACCCAGGATGTGCCCGAGTTCGTGCGACGAGATGCGGATCGTGTCGTAGCCCTGGTCGACGGCCTGGCGCCCGATGTACACGGTGCCGTTGCCCAGGGTGGTGGGCAGGGCGCGCGGCCAGCCGTTGTCCGCGAGGACCCGGATGTTCGCTCGCTGCCCGGCCGCGACCGGCCGCAGCTCGACGGTGTCGACACTCTCGTTCCAGATCGCCGCGCCCCGGTTGACGGCGCTCCTGAACTCCGCGGAACCGCCGGCGTCATAGGTCAGGACACGGGCGGCGGACGGGGCATCCGCGGCTCGGGGGGTGGCGGCCACCGCCTGGCCACCCGTCAGGGACAACGACACCAGACAGGCAGCGGCGAGGCCGCCGGTCAGCATGCGGACGTGCATGATCGACCTCCTTGTGGGGAAAGGGCAGTCGTGCTCATGACATTCTTTAGCCCATTGCCCGGCATGGTCACCGCCGAATCCGTCAAACGGCGTATGCGTCTTCTCCGCGGGCGTCGGGCGTCAGGCCGCGGTCGCGACCGAGACGCCGACAGCAACAGCGACAGCGACAGCGACGAACAACCAGCCCGCGCCCGGCCGAATCCCCCGCGGCCGACGCCCGTTGGCACCGCAGGGCGAAGGCCAAGAGCCGGCGGCACCGACGAGTACATCACTGTGGGACACCCGGACAGCCCGACTGCGGAACGAGGGTGGAACCGGTGCGCGGAGGGTGTGATCACGGACGTTGACCTCGCGTTCACGACACGAGCACAATTTGCGGGCCTGCGTCGTTCGCCGGCCAACAGGGGGGAACCATGGGCGACGAGTGTCCTGACCGCAAGACGATCGATGCCATCGCGCGCAACCCGGCGGCACCGGTCGAGGTACTGACCCGGCTGCTGCACGAGGAGGCCATCGCGGCCTGGGACGCGCTGGCGTGGCGGGAGTTGCCCGATGAGGTGGTCGACGGGATAGTCACGCACCCCGACCACAGGTTGCGGTCGGCCTTCGCCGCGAACCCGTCGGTGACGCCGCAGCAACGCGCCCGCCTCATCGACGATCCCGACGCACGGGTACGCGAGGCCCTGGCTTACGGACCCGACTGGTTCCGGGTCCCCGTGGAGCCCCTTCCCGTTTCCGCCCAGGAGCGCCTGCTCGCCGACCGCGAAGCACGGGTCCGCCGGAGCGCGGCCAGGTGCCGGTTCACGGCTCCGGACCTGGTAGCCGATCTCGCCGACCACCAGGACGCGGAGCTCCGGCAGGCAGCCTGCCGCCAGTGGCCCCTGCTGCCCGGCACCACCCGGAACCGTCTCCTCCACGACGCCGACGAGAAGGTGCGCAGGGCAGCCGAGCTGGAGGCCTGCCGCGACGACGCGGGCTGCACCGACCTGCTGCTCGACGCGGACCTCGATTCCTTCACCCGGCAGGAGGTGATCCGCTACGGCGCCATGAGCACGGCGACCGCCGAGCGGCTGGCGACAAGCAGCGACGAGGCGGACCGGCGCGAGCTGGCGTCCAACCTCGGCGTGGCCATCGACCTCGTCCGGACACTGGCCGACGACGACGCGCACAGCGTCCGGCTGGCCGTGTCGGTGCGACCGGAGCTGACGGAGACCGAACGGGCCGCCGTCGACATCACCATCAGCCCGGACGACCGACTGTCTCCTGTCGAGTGGGTGCTCCGCTGCGCCGACCCGGACCGGCTGCGCCGATGCGCCCGGTCGGCCCACATCCTGCTGCGCCGCAGCGCCGCGTGCAGCCCGCACCTGCCCGCCGACGCCGTCGAACTGCTCTCCCACGACGACGACTACCCGGTGAGGCTCCTGCTGTGCGAGAACCAGCCGACCGTCGACGGTGAGATCGTGCTGCAGACCTACCTGGACTGCGGGGTCATCACCAAGGGCGGTCTGCTCGGCCACCCCGACTTCCCCCGAGCGGGCGCCGGCCGGCGCTTCGCCGACGACCCGGACCCGGAGAGGAGATGGCTGGTGGGACTCGACGGGCAGGCTCCGGCCGCCGTCGTGGTCCGGCTGCTCGCCGACCCCGAGAAGCGGGTGCGTTGCATGGCCGCCGCGCACCCCGCCCTGCCGGTCGGCCTCGTCCTGGAGTGCTGTGAGGACCCGGAGCTCTCCTCCTGGGCCCTGAGCAACCCCGGCCTCCCCGCACAGTCCATGCACCAGTACCTGGACGCCGTGGGCATCCCCCGCTGACGGCGGCGGCGCGCGGCGTCGCTGAGCTCCGTGCCGCCTCGGCGGCGAGCGTCGCGCCGCCGATCGCGATGTCGCCCTCCCCCGGCTCGGCCCGCAACCGGTCGATCTCCTCCGCCATGCCGCCGCGCATCGCACGTGCTCCTAGGGAACCGGTCCGACCCATCAGGGCACACCCCGCTCACCGCACCTGTTTCACCACCGGCACCTGGCCGGCACACGGGCAGCTTCGCCACGGACCGGACGGCGGGCGGGCGGCTTGCAGGACCCTTGCGGCGCCGCGGACGGCCGCTGTGTGCGGGACGGCACGATGCGCAGCGGTGCCTTCGCACGAGCGGTGAGGGGGTAGGTGATCTCGGGGCGAAGGGCTCCCCCGCCGGCCACGAGGATGCCGCGCCGCAGGGCGCCGGCGGTGCGCGAGGTGCGGTCGTGTCGGCGCACGGCGGTCAGCATCGTGACCACCGCTTCTACGATCTGCTCGGGCGTGGTCGCCTCATCGAGGTCGCTGGTCCCCAGAGCCGTGCGGTGCGCGTCGGTGACGGCGCCGTCGCACAGCAGCACCACCTCGGTGAGGTGTGCGCCGATGTCCACCACCACCAGCGGCCGGGACATGTCCGCGTCCGCGGCCAGGGCGATGCCGCGGGCACTGGGGACGGTCAGGACGCTGCGCGGCCGCAGCACCTCCATCGCGGCACGGGCCCGGGCACGGTAGGCGACGCCGTCCAGAACGGGAGTGGTCACGATGACCACGGGGCGGGTGAACCGGGGCAGCCGGTTGCCGAGCAGGCGCCGCAGCATCCGGGAACACCCCGGGGTGTCGATGATGGTGCCGCGCTGGACGGGGTGGATCGCGCCGACGCCGCCAAAGGTGACCGTGGGCACGTCGACGACCGTGCCCTTGCCGGCGAGCCAGACGCGGGTGCGGGCGCTGCCCATGTCCAGGGCGATGCAGCAGCGCCGGCACAGTGGCCACGGCCGGTGACGGGCCGCGTCGCCGGACAGGTCGTGGGCGCCGGTCACGGCTGCGCCTCTTTGACCTGCTGGCAGCGGGCGCAGTAGCGGGCCTGCGGCACGATCATGAGCCGTTCCCGTTCGATCGCGCACCGGCACAGGTGGCAGGCACCGTACGAGCCTTCGTCCATGCGGGCCAGGGCCGCTTCGACGTCGGTGAGGACCATGCGGGCGGAGGCGGCGAGTTTGACGCGGACCTCGATCTGCGCGGCGGCCCGCCGCCGGAGCCGGTCCTCGGCCCGGGAGGCGACCGGTGCGGCGAGCAGGCGCAGTTGCTCCCGGCGGAAGAGGCGCTGCTCGTGGAGGTTCTCGCGCAGGGCGGCGAGATCCTCGGCCGACAGGTGCGTCGTGCTCTCGTCGACGGTCTGGTGGTTCACCACGTCACCCCTTTGCGGCAGGGCGTAGGAGGTCGGTACGGGCGGGGTCAGGCGGTGCGACGCCGGCAGGCGACGCAGTGGCTGGTGTGGGGCAGGATTTCGAGTCGTTCAGGGGGGACGGGCTTCGCGCAGCCCACGCAGATGCCGTAGGTGCCGTCGTCGATGCGGGTGAAGGCTTCCTCGATCTCTTCCAGCGCCCGCTCCATCGCGGCCTTCTGCGTGGACAGCAGGTGATCGTCCGAGCTGCGCTCGGTCGCGTCGAGGGCACGCAGCTGGGCCAGGCGGGAGGTGCGGGCGTGTTCCAGGCGCCGGCGGGCCTCGTGCGGGTGGGGCTCGGTGCGGGTGACAT
>NZ_POUC01000199.1 GCF_002891435.1 Streptomyces cahuitamycinicus | reverse complement strand
GGTCGGGGGAGAGGGGTGGGTGGTGCCGGGACCGCGGCGGGTGCGACGGGCTCCGGGGCCGGCTTCCCTCAGGTCGAGAAACCGGCCCGGGCCCTTCACCACCGCACTGGCTCACACGCCGCCGCGGTCCGCGCCCCTGGCCTTGTCCATGCCTGGAGGACCACCCCTCATCCGGGTCGCCCCGGGCGGTCGGACACGGCCAGGGAGTTCAGTCCTCGCGCAGGTCGCGGACCGCTTCCTCCACGAGCCGCCCGTACTCGGGGCCGGCGGCTGGAAGTGCGCGAGGTTCTTCTCGATCTCGTCGTACCGGGAGACCTGGGACAGGGCCGCCGGCGATCAGCAGGGTGTCAACAATGTGTTGAAGCGATGGGCATGGGTGGTTCCGGGCGGCGCAGCCGCCTTGGGCGCGACAGGACTGGTGTCAGCGGCGGCGCCGCCCGGGGATCGAGGGCCCGGGGCCGCCAGGGCCCGGGGCGGAGAGGTCAGACCTGGGCGCCGGAGAGCCGCTCCACGGCCCGCAGCAGCGCCGAGTGGTCCAGGCCGCCGTCGCCCTGCGCACGCAGGGACGCGACCAACTGGGCGACCACGGCACCGACGGGCAGGGCCGCGCCGACGGTGCGGGCGGCGTCCGTGACGATGCCCATGTCCTTGTGGTGCAGGTCGATCCGGAAGCCCGGCTTGAAGTCCCGGGCCAGGAAGCTGTCCTTCTTGCGGGTCAGCACGGTCGAGCCGGCCAGGCCGCCGTTCAGGACGTCCAGGGCGGCCTTGAGGTCCACGCCCGACTTCTCCAGGAAGACCACGGCCTCGGCGCACGCCTGGATGTTTACGGCGACGATCAGCTGGTTGGCGGCCTTCACGGTCTGGCCCGAGCCGTGCGGACCGCACAGCACGATGGTCTTGCCGAGCGCCTCGAGGATCGGCTGCGCGGTGTCGAAGTCGGCCTGCTCGCCGCCCACCATGATGGACAGCACGGCCTCGACAGCGCCCGCCTCACCGCCGGACACCGGGGCGTCCAGCACGCGGATGCCCTTGTCCTTCGCGGCCTTCGCCAGGTCGACCGAGGTCTGCGGGGTGATCGAGGACATGTCGATCAGCAGCGCGCCGGACCGCGCGTTCTCCAGGATGCCGTCGGGGCCGTAGGCGATGGCCTCGACCTGCGGGGAGGCCGGGACCATCGTGATGATGACGTCGGCGTCCCGCACGGCCTCGGCGATCGAACCGGCGGCGGCCCCGCCGGCGGCGGCCAGGCGGTCCAGCTTGTCCTGCTCCAGCGTGTAGCCGGTGACCTGGTAGCCCGCCTTGATCAGGTTCTCGGACATGGGGGAGCCCATGATGCCGAGTCCGATCCACGCGACCTTGGGGAGTGTGGTCATGATGGGGTGCCTTTCGGATGCGGGGTCAGCGGGACAGCCAGTCGAAGGCCTCGGCGCTCGGGCGGTCGCCCGGCTTGTACTCGAGTCCGACCCAGCCGTCGTAGCCCGCCTTCGTCAGCTGATCGAGGAGGTCTTCGAGGGGCAGCGCGCCCGTGCCCGGCGCGCCACGGCCCGGGTTGTCGGCGATCTGGACGTGGCCGGTCTTCGGGGCGAACCGCTCGATCACCGACGGGAGATCCTCGCCGTTCATGGACAAGTGGTAGAGGTCCATGAGGAAGCGGGCGTTGCCGAGGCCGGTCGCCTCGTTGACCCGGTCGACCACGGCCACGGCGGCGGGCGCGGACACCAGCGGGTACCGGGGTGACTCCGGCCGGTTCAGTGCCTCGATCAGCAGCACCGCGCCGATCCGGTCGGCGGCCCGGGCCGCGAGGGTCAGGTTCTCCAGCGCGAGCGCGTCCTGCTCGGCCGGGTCCACGCCCTCGACGCGGTTGCCGTACAGGGCGTTGAGGGCCGTGCAGCCGAGGGAGGCGGCGAAACCGGCGGCCACGTCGATGTTGGCGCGGAACCGCTCCGACTCCGCACCCGGAACCGACAGGGCGCCGCGGTCCGGGCCCGGGAGCTGTCCGGCGTAGAAGTTCAGGCCCGTGAGCCGGACACCGGCGTCCTCGATCGCGCGCTTCAGGGCGTCGAGCTCGGACTGCTCCGGCGTGGGCGAGTCGACCCAGGGCCACCACAGCTCGACCGCGGTGAACCCGGCAGCCGCCGCGGCGGTGGGACGCTCCAGGAGCGGGAGCTCCGTGAAGAGGATCGACAAGTTGACGTTGAAGCGCTGGTCTGCGAATCCCATCGGGCTCGGCGCTCCCTTCCTGGAATTCCGTAATGCGGAAGTTGTTTTCTGCTTATTGGAAGATTGCCTGTGACCGGGAAGGACTGTCAAGAGCGACCGCAAAAAAAGCGCCCCCGCGCGGGGGCGCGGGGGCGCATAGGCAGAGGAGGTTCAGAGCGCGTCGACGCCGCTCACCTTCCAGCCTCCGGAGGCACGGGTGAGCGTCATCCGCACCCGGTTCAGGTCCACGCGGGACCCCGTGACCTGGGTGCTCCTGGTCACCTGGTTGACGAAGAGCAGCACGACCGCCCGGTCCGGGGAGGCCGACACGACGGAGACCGCCGGGGCGCCACCGCCCGCCGGCTCCACGACCGCCGCCTTCACCACCCCGTGGTACTTACGGGCGGTGGGCCCGACCACCGTCTTCGTGGTCCTGCCGTACTCGTCGCGGAAGTCGCCGGTCAGATGCGCGCGCGCCCGGGCGAAGTCGGGGTCCAGGCGCCGGTAGTCGTACGACAGCACGACCGGCGCCGCCTTCCGCGCCGCGGCGAGCGCCTCCCCCCGGGCCCGGTCCGCGCGCTGCCCCTCCCGGTACTGACAGCCGAGCACGGCGGCGGCGACCAGACCCGCCACGAGCAGGAGGGCCCACGCGGCGGTGAGCAGCCTCCCGCGCGGGGACCGCCGCACGCGTGTGCCTTCCGGCG
Source organism: Streptomyces cahuitamycinicus (assembly GCF_002891435.1). Lineage (GTDB taxonomy): Bacteria > Actinomycetota > Actinomycetes > Streptomycetales > Streptomycetaceae > Streptomyces > Streptomyces cahuitamycinicus. The sequence continues at coordinate 11,143 of NZ_POUC01000199.1, read as the reverse complement.
GCTCCTCCTCGGCGGCCTCGGACGATGGCTCCGGCGGGTCGTCCCAGGCGCCGTCCGGCGCGTCGACGAGCACCGTGCGCCCGGAGCCGGGCTCCTCCGTACGAAGCGGCGGTGCCTCGTCCCCCGCGGACGAGACGGCACTCCTGCCGTGCTCGGGATGTTCCGGGCGCCGGGCGCGTTTGGCCGCCGCGCGGGCGGCCGCGGTCATGGTGCGGCGGGCGGGGGAGCCGGCGCCGCGGACGCGGGAGGTCGGGTTCGCCACGGTCTTTCTCCTCACAGGCGGTACGGGGGTGGTACGGGTGGTCAGCCGACGAACTCGACGTCGGAGGTCAGCCAGCGGCCGTCCCGGTGCACGAGGTCGAGCTGCAGCCGGTAGGTGCGCGCCTCCCCGTCCGGCACGGCGGTGTTGGTCACCTTGCTGTCGGCGACGACCAGCACCCGGGCCGAACGCGCGTCGGACCGCACGATGCCCGCTTCGAGGACCTGGCCCTCGGACACCGACTTGTTCCCGGCGACGAGCTTGGTCAACTGCGCGGTCTGTGCGGCGAACTGCTTCCTGAAGTCGCCGGTCGCGCCCTTCAGCACGTTCTGGCTGTCCCGGGCGTAGTGCCGGTAGTCGAGCGAGGTGAAGTTCAGCGCCGACTGCCGGGCCGCCGCCAGGATCTCCTGGCGGCGCTGCTCCGCCGCGCGCTGGTCGTGCGTCTGGAGGCCGAGCCAGACCGCGAGCACCGTGGTCAGGGCCGTCGCGGCGACGAGTCCCGCCGACTGGGCCCTGCGGCGCCCGGTGGACCGCCCGGTGCGGCGGCCGCTGTCCGCCCGTCCGGCGACCAGCCGTCGCAGCGGTCGCAGCGCCGAGGTGAGGAAACCGCCTATGAGCGGGAGGAGGCCCCCGCTCATGCCATCGGTCCGACGAGCAGCCATTGCCACGAGTCCTTTCCGAACACGGTCTGTTCGCCGCCCGTCGAGCCGATCTCGACAGGCGTTCCGTCCGGGCCGGTTGCCGTCCCGGTCGCCGGGTCGTACGGGGCGACGTACGCGGCCGGGCCGGCGCCGCCGGAACGGCCGGACGCGCCGGGGGCGTTCTGCGCCCCGCGCACCGAGGTGCCTCCGCCGCGCGGCGCCGTGCAGCGCGCGTCGGTGTTGGCCGGGCGCGTGCCGGTGTCGGCGGGGTCGCGCCGCCGCGTGCCGTACCCCTGGGTGCACGGCGGCGGGTCGTCGGCGTTGAGGACGAGGCCGAAGTGGGTGGTGCCGTCCCCCGGGATGACGGTGTGACTGCCCGCGACCACCACCGGGAAGGTGACCAGGGCCTGCTCGACCCCGGGCAGCCGGGCCACGGTGACCTGGCCGCCACTGATGAGGTTGGCCAGCAGGACCGGCAGATGCGGCCGGGTGGACCGCAGCAGCGAGTTGACCTCCTGACCGGCCGGCACCGAGTTGTCGATCAGCCGGCGCAGGTCCCCGTCGCTCGACTTCAACTCCGCGGTGAGCGCCGCCAGATCGCGGGAGAACGACTTGATGGAGGAGCCCTGGTCGGCCTGTGTCTTGAGTACCTTCCGCGAGTCCTCGATCAGCGAGATCGTCTCCGGGAGCGATTCGGAGGCCGACTCGACGAGCGCGTTGCCCGAGTCCACCAGCCGGCTCAGATGGGGCCCCGTCCCGGAGAAGGCCTCGCCCAGTTCGTCGACGGTGATGCGCAGGTCCTTCTTGCCGACCGAGGTGACGAGCCGGTCGAGGCTGACGACCATGTCCGTGACCGGCAGCGGCACCCGGGTGTCCTCGCGCGGGATCGCGCTGCCGTCCAGCAGGTACGGGCCGCCGGAGCGGCGCGGCTGCAGGTCGACGTACTGCTCGCCCACCGCCGAGCGGTTCGCCACCACCGCCAGCGTGTCCGCCGGGATGCGCGGCGCGCCGTCCTCGATCTCCAGGGCCACCGAGACACCCTCGGAGCCGGTCAGCCGCAGATCGCCGACCCGGCCCACCGGCACCCCGCGGTAGGTGACCTCCGCGCCGCTGAAGATGCCGCCGGAGTCGGCGAAGTCGGCCCGCACGGTGTAGCCGCGGTCGAGGAGGCTGTCCACCAGGCCCGTGTACTCGGCGCCGACGTACGACACCCCCACGGCGGTGACGGTGGCGAAGGCGAGCAGCTGAGCCTTGACCGTACGTGTGATCACGGCTGTATCCCCTTCAGCAGGAGCTCCGCGAGCGCGAGGTCGATCCCCGACGGGAGGCGGCGCGAGTCGAGCAGGGGGCCGTGGGCCGCGGTGCACACCGGTGGGCACAGCGGGTCGGCGTCCCGGGGCGCCGAGGGTTCGACGGGTGTGTCCGGCACGTCCGGTGCGTCCGGCAGTGCCGTCGGTGAGGGCAGGCCGGGCACGTCGGGAACGTCGGGCGCATCCGGGAGGTCGGGAAGGTCCGGGGCCTCGGGCCTGCCCGAGTCGCCGTCCTTGCCGCCGGGCTTGTCGGTGAGGTTGCCGTAGATGCCCGCCAGGTCCAGGTCGGCGGTCACATGGAGGTTGACGTAGTCACCCTTGACGGCGTCCACCGCGTTGCGCGGGAACGGGTAGGTGGTGAGCAGTTCGAGGGAGTTGGGCAGGTCGTCGCCCGCCTTGTTGAGCTGCTCCAGGATCGGCCGCAGCGACTTGAGGTTGGCGACCGTGTCGTCCCGCGAGGCGTTGACGACCCTGGTGCCTGTCTTGCCCAGCTTCGACAGGGCGGTGAGCATCTTCGTCAGGTCGCGCCGCTGGTCGGCGAGGACCTTCAGCGCGGGCGGCATCGTGTCGACGGCCGTGGCGATCGTCTTCTTCTCCTTCCCGAGCCGTTTGGCCAGCCGGTCGATGCCCTTGAGCGCGCGGACGATGTCCTTGCGCTGGCCGTCCAGGCCGCCGAGGAACGTGTTCAGCTCCTTGAGCAGGGACTTCACCCGGTTCTCGCGGCCCTGGAGGGCCTTGTTCAGCTCCACGGTGATCGTCTTGAGCTGGGCGACCCCGCCGCCGTTCAGGAGCGCGGACAGGGCGGACAGCACCTCCTCGACCTCCGGGTTGCGGCCGCTGCGGGACAGTGGGATCAAGTCGCCGTCGCGCAGCCGTCCGGCGGGCGCGGTGCCGGCCGGGGCGGACAGTGCCACGTACTTCTCGCCGAGCATGCTGGTCTGCCGCAGCTCGGCGACCGCGTTGCCCGGCAGCTTCACCGAGTCGGCGACCCGCAGTCGTACGCGCGCGTGCCACCCGTCGAGTTCCACCTTCTCGACGGCCCCCACGGTGACGTTGTCGACCTTGACCGCCGACTGCGGCACCAGGTCGAGCACGTCCCTGAACTCGACCGTGACGTGGTAGGCACGGCCGTCCGCGGCGGCGCCCCCGGGGAGCGGGACGTCGTACCAGCCGTTGAACTCACAGCCGGACAGCAGCAGCGTCCCGACCGTCGCCCACACGACCGCCCCGGCTCTCCTGCGTCCGCCGCTCAGGTGTCCGCCGCTCATGCGTCCGCCTCCAGGAGTCCGCCGAGCGTCCGGTCGACCGAGCCCGTGCTCGGCACCACCGGCGCCTTCGGCACCTCGGGCAGGGAGTCGAAGAGCTTGTCCAGCTCCTTACAGTCGGGGTTCTCGCCGCCCTCGTCGCCGGTCGTCCTCAGCAGGGAGCACAGCAGGTCGGCCGGGTCCTGCGACTGCTGCGCGTTGTTGCGGGTGTCCAGGGTGCCGGCGGACGGGTTGTAGGCGTTCTGCAGGTTGCCCAGTCCGGTGGGGGCCGCCTCCAGCAGCTCCTTCAGCGCGGCCCGTTGGGTGACCAGCACCTTGGTGACCTTGCTGAGGCCCTTGACGTCCGAGGCCAGGGTCTTCTTGTTCTTCTTCACGAAGTCGGCCACGTCACCGAGCGCCGCCGCCAGGTACTTCAGCGCGGCCGCCAGGTCCTTGCGCTCCCCGGCCAGCTGACCGGCCACCTTGGCGAGGCTGCCGTTGAACGACCGCACGCTCTTGTCGTCGGCCGCCAGCGCGGCGGTGAAGACCTGGAGGTTGCGCACGGTGCCGAACAGGTCGCCGCGGCCGTCGGACAGGGTGGTGACCGCCTTGGAGAGGTCTTCTACCGTCCGGTTCAGGTTCTTGCCCTGCCCTTCGAGGTTGTCCGCGCTCACGCCCAGCAGGCGCGCCAGGGAGCCGTCCTGGTTCGCGCCCTTCGGGCCGAGTGCCTCGGACGTGGTGTGCAGGCTGTCGAAGACCCGGTCCAGTTCGACCGGTACGGCGGTCCGCGACTCGGGGATGACGTCGCCGTCGCGCAGCACCGGGCCCTTGCGGTACACCGGCAGCAGCTGCACGTAACGGTCGCTGACCACCGAGGAGTTGATGATCGCGGCCTGTGCTTCGGCGGGGACCTCGCGGCCCGCGTCGTACTCCAGCTCGACCCGCACCCGGCCGCCCTCCGGCGTGATCTTCCTGACCTCGCCGATCCGGACCCCGAGCACACGGACGTCCGAGCCGGGGTAGATGCCGACGGTGCGCGGGAAGTACGCCGTGACGCGGACGGACCCGGAGCGGGGCCACAGGGCGACGGTGAGCGCGGCGGCGACCGCGAGCGCGGTGAGCAGTGCGAGAGCCTTCAGGCGCTTGTTCATAGCGTGCCTCCCGTCCGCGGGGCCACCGGAGCGGCCACCAGGTTCTGGACGTAGGCGTCGAACCAGCGGCCGTTGCCCAGGGTGTTGGTGAAGACCCGCACGTACGGGGCGAGCAGTGCGACGCTGCGGTCGAGGCTCGCCTGGTTGCGTTCGAGCATCCTGACGAAGGTGTTCAGTCCCTTGAGCGCGGGCCCGATCTCCTCGCGGTTGTCCTCGACCAGGCCGGAGAGCTGGATGCCGAGCGCGGCGGAGCTCTTGAGCAGCTTGTGGATCGCCGTGCGCCGCTTGCTGATCTCCTTGAACAGCTTGTCGCCGTCCCTGACCAGCGCGGAGAAGTCCTCGGTGCGGTCGGACAGCACGCCGGTGACCCCGTTCGCGTGGTCGAGGAGCCCGCGCAGCGCCTTGTCGCGCGAGGCCACCGTCCGGGAGATCCTCGACAGGCCCTTGATGGAGGCGCGTACCTCGGCGGGCGAGTCCTGGAAGGTGGTGGAGATGGTGTCCAGCGCCTTCGCGAGCCGTTGCGTGTCGACCTCCTCGGTCGTGGTCGTCAGATCACTGAACGCCTGCACGACGTCGTACGCCGAGACCGTCCGCCGCAGTGGGATCTCGCTGCCCGGCTCCAGCCGGCCGGGCCCCTTCGGGTGCAGGGCGAGGTACTTGGCGCCGAGGATCGTCTTCACCCGGATCGAGGCGCCGGTCCCGGTGCCGAACTCCGGATCGTCCTTGACCTTGAAGGTCACCTTGACGTGGCCGCCTGCCAGGTCGACCTCCTCGACCTTGCCGACCTTCACCCCGGCGATCCGCACCTCGTCGCCCGGCTTCAGCCCGCCGGCCTCCGAGAACGCCGCGCTGTACGTCTCGCCGCCGCCGATCAGCGGCAGGCTGTCGGCGTTGAACGCGGCGGCCGTCAGCAGGGCCAGAGCGGTCAGGCCGACGGCGCCGATCACCACCGGGTTGCGGTCGCGGAACGGCTTCGGGCGCGGGCGGCGCAGCCGGACGCGCGGCAGCCGCGGCAGCTTCGGCGGCAGGATCCGCACCTTCACCAACGGCTCGGGGCGACGGCGGCGCCGCCGTATGACGCGCGGGCTCATCCGCCGCACCTCGCCCGCGCCACGTGCATCTCGGGAGTGAGCACCTGCTTCGTCTTCGGCAGCACGATCCGGCCGTCGAAGTCGCAGAGGTAGAAGTTGAACCACGAGCCGTAGGACGCCGTCCCCGTCAGCTCGTTCAGCTTGTTCGGCAGCCGCTTCAGCACGCCCTCCACGGTCTTCTCGTTCCTGTTCAGCGTTCCGGTGAGATCGGTCAGCCCGGCGATGTCGTCCTTCAGGGCCGGGCGGGCGTCCTCCAGCAGCCCAGAGGTGGCCGCGGTGAGGTTGCCGATGCTCACCAGCGACGTCCCGATGGGTTTGCGGTCGGCGGACAGCCCGGAGACCACCCGCCGCAGCTGCTTCAGCAGCCCGGAGAAGCGGGCACCGCGCTTGTCGAGCGTCTCCAGCACGGTGTTGAGGTTGTCGATCACGGAGCCGATCAGCTTGTCGCGGCCCGCGAGCGTCGTGGTGAGCGACGCGGTGTGCGCGAGCAGGCTGTTGACGGTGCCGCCCTCGCCCTGGAGGGTCTTGATGATCTCGGTGGCGAGCTGGTTGACGTCCTGCGGGCTGAGGGCGGCGAACAGCGGTTTGAAGCCGTTCAGCAGCGCGTTCAGGTCCAGCGCCGGCTGCGTCCGCGACAGCGGGATCGTGCCGCCGGGCCGCAGCCGGGTGTCGGTGCCGACGCCCTCGGTCAGCGCGATGTACCGCTGCCCGACCAGGTTCCGGTAGCGGACCACCGCCTGTGTGCTGGTGAGCAGCGGGCGTTCCGAGGCCACCGTGAAGCTGACCTCCGCCAGCGTCCGGTCCTTGATCCGGATGCCCTCGACCTCGCCGACCCGTACCCCGGCCACCCGGATGTCGTCCCCCTCCTCCAGGCCCGTCACATCGCTGAACACCGCGCGGTAAGTGTGCTTGTCGGACAGGGAGACATTGACGATGGTCGCGGCGAGCAGGGCCGTGGCCATGATCGTGACCAGCGCGAACAGGCTGAACTTGACCAGTGGCGCGGCTGTGCTGCGTGCTCCGGTCGCCCTCATGCGATGCTCACCGCCGTCCCGCGGGCCAGCGGTCCGAACAGCAGGGTCGTGACGGGCGGCACCTCGTCGGCGGGCACACCCAGGACAGGGGCCACGAGCGAGCCGACGGCCCGCTGCTCGGCCTCGGTGGCGGACACGTGAGTACCTCCGGGCAGGGCGTCGTCCGAACCGCCGGACGACGTACCGTCGTTGAGCTTGGGTTTCGGGCCGGGCACCGGCGGACCGGGCAGACCCCGGCAGTTCGGTCCCGACCGCTCGCCGTAGCGCGGCTCCTCGCCGGGCTCGTACGCGCGCTGGGCCCGCACCACTTCGAGGGTGATCCGCATCCTGCCGCCCCGGAACGCCTCCTCGGAGGCCTCCTCCTGCCGGACCAGGCCGTCCAGCAGGCACGGGTACTCGGGGGAGTAGCGGGCGAACAGCGCCAGTGTGGGGCGGGAGACCCGGCCCAGCGTGATCAGCCGGTCGCCGTTCCCGTCCAGGAAGTCCTCCGCGGTGCCCGCCACGGAGGCGGTCGTGCGCAGGGCGGCGGCCAGCCGGTCCTCCTTCTCGACGAAGGTGCGGCTGGTGGTGACCGTGTTGCGCAGGATCTTCATCAGATCGGGCGCGGCGTCCCCGTACACCTCGGCGACGTCGGCGAAGCGCGCGATGTCCTCCTTCAGAGACGGCAGATGCGGGTTGAGGCGGCGCAGATAGTCCTCGACGCGGGTCAGGTTGTCGCCGATCCGGTCGCCGCGGCCCTCCAGAGCGGTGGCGAACGCCGAGAGCGTCGAGTTGAGTTCACCCGGCTCGACGGTCCGCAGCAGGGGCAACAGGTCGTTCATCAGCTGCTGCACCTCCATGCCCACCCTGGTGCGGTCCTGAGTGATGACGTCCCCGGCGCGGATGGGCCGGGCGGCCGTGAAGCCGCGCGGTGCCACGAGGTCGACGTACTTCTCGCCGAACAGCGTCTTCGGCAGCAGCCGCGCGTGCACGTCCGACGGGATGGACGCGACGTGCTCCGGCTTGAGCGCGAGGTCGAGCGTGGCCTTCTCGCCGTCCGCGCGCACCGAACGCACCTCGCCGACCAGCAGCCCGCGCAGCTTGACGTCGGCCCGCGGATCGAGCTGGTTGCCCAGGCTGCCGGCCTCCAGCGTGACGCGCACGACGGGGGTGAACGCCTGCTGGTAGACGGCCACGGCGAGGGACAGCAGCAGGGCGAGCACGGTGAGGAAGGCGATGCCGTACAACCGCAGTCTGAACATTCTCATCCGGTTCATGTGACTCACCCCGCGATCCGTACGGTCGTGCTGGCGCCCCAGATGGCGAGGCTCAGGAAGAAGTCCAGGACGTTGATGGCGACGATCGAGGTGCGCACCGCGCGGCCGACCGCGACGCCGACGCCCGCCGGTCCACCGCTCGCGTAGTAGCCGTAGTAGCAGTGCACCAGGATGATCAGGACGGCGAAGACGATCACCTTTCCGAAGGACCAGAGCACGTCGACCGGCGGCAGGTACTGCTGGAAGTAGTGGTCGTACGTGCCGGTCGACTGCCCGTAGTAGCTGGTGGTGATGGTGCGGGCGGCCAGGTACGAGGACAGCAGCCCGACCACGTACAGCGGGATCACCGCGACGAACCCGGCGATCATCCGCGTGGTCACGAGGAACGGCAGTGAGGGGACGCCCATGACTTCCAGGGCGTCGGTCTCCTCGCTGATCCGCATCGCGCCGAGCTGGGCGGTGAAACCGGCGCCCACCGTCGCGGACAGGGCGAGCCCGGCCACCAGCGGGGCGATCTCCCGGGTGTTGAAGTACGCCGACAGGAACGCCACGAAGTTGGAGGTGCCGAGCTGGTTGAGGGCCGCGTAGCCCTGGAGGCCGACCTCGGTGCCGGTGAAGAAGGACAGGAAGGCGATCACGCCGACCGTGCCGCCGACGACGGCCAGCGCGCCACGGCCGAAGCTCACCTCGGCGAGCAGGCGCAGGACCTCCTTCTTGTAGCGGCGCAGGGTGCGGCCGGTCCAGGCCAGGGAGCGGCCGTAGAAGGAGAGTTGGGTGCCCAGCTCTTCGAGGGAGCGCAGGGGGCGATCGAGGAGTCTCATCGGCTAACCCCTCTGCGGGACGACCTGGAAGTACACCGCGGTCATCACGAAGTTCGTCACGAACAGCAACATGAAGGTGATCACCACCGACTGGTTCACCGCGTCTCCCACGCCCTTCGGTCCGCCCTTCGCGGTCAGCCCCTTGTACGAAGCGACGATCGCCGCGATCGCCCCGAACACCAGCGCCTTCAGCTCGGCCGCCCACAGGTCGGAGAGCTGGGCGAGGGTGGTGAAGGACGCCAGGTACGCGCCGGGCGTGCCGTTCTGCAGGACCACGTTGAAGAAGTAGCCGCCCGCGACACCGACCACCGACACCAGGCCGTTGAGCAGCAGGGCGACCACCATCGACGCCAGCACCCGCGGGACGACGAGGCGGTGGATCGGGTCGATGCCCAGCACCTGCATCGCGTCGATCTCCTCGCGGATCTTGCGCGCCCCCAGATCCGCGCAGATGGCGGTGCCGCCGGCGCCCGCGATCAGCAGCGCGGTGACGATCGGGGAGGCCTCCCGCAGGACCGCGAGCACCGAGGCGGCACCGGCGAAGGACTGGGCGCCGAGCTGCCGGGTCAGGCTGCCGATCTGCAGCGCGATGACCGCGCCGAAGGGGATGGACACGAGCGCGGTGGGCAGGATCGTGACGCTCGCTATGAACCACGCCTGCTGGATGAACTCCCGCACCTGAAAGGGGCGACGGGGCATCGTGCGCAGGACGTCCAGCGCCATCGCGAACAGGCTGCCCGAGTGCCGCAGGGCCCCGGTGGGTGACAGGCTCATGCGTCCGCCACCTCCTTGCGGCGGTGCGGCTCGGCCTCACGTGCGGCGATCGCCTCCCACCGGGGCGGGCGGGTGATGCCCGGTCCCGGCAGCAGGCGGGGAGTCAGGTCCCGGCCACCGGGAGTCTCCGTGCGCGCTCCGGCGCCGAGCTGTGCGAGCTCCTGCTCGACCTGGGCGGCGTCCTTCTCCTCGGCCATGCCGATCGGACCCTGCATCCGGCCGTTCAGGAACTGCCGTACGACCGGCTCGTCGCTGGTCAGCAGCTTCTCCCGAGGGCCGAACATGACCAGCTCGCGCCGGAACAGCAGCCCGATGTTGTCGGGCACCTGGCGGGCCGAGGCGATGTCGTGCGTGACGATCAGGAAGGTCGCGTCGATCTGAGCGTTGAGGTCGACGATCAGCTGGTTGAGATAGGCCACGCGCACCGGGTCGAGGCCCGAGTCCGGCTCGTCGAAGAGGATGACCTCCGGGTCGAGCACCAGGGCACGGGCCAGCCCGGCCCGTTTGCGCATGCCGCCGGAGATCTCGCCGGGCAGCTTCTCCTCGGCGCCGATCAGGCCGACCATCTCCATCTTCTCGAGCACGATCCGTCTGGTCTCGCTCTCGGACTTGCGGGTGTGCTCGCGCAGCGGGAAGGCGATGTTGTCGTAGAGGTTCATCGAGCCGAACAGCGCGCCGTCCTGGAACAGCACCCCGAACAGCTTCCGCACCTCGTGCAGCTCGTGCTCGCGGAGCCTGGTGATGTCCCGGCCCTGGATCGTGATCGAGCCGCGCTCCGGCTTCAGCAGGCCGACGAGCGTCTTGAGGAACACCGACTTGCCCGTGCCCGAGGGGCCGAGCATGACCGAGACCTCCCCGGCGGGCAGCGTCAGCGAGACGTCCTGCCAGATGACCTGGTGGCCGAAGGACTTGGTCAGCCCTTCCACGCAGATCTCGACACCCATCCGGTTCACCCTTCAGCCGTGGAGCAGCTCCGACACCTGCTCTACGGGGAGGGGCGGGGCGTCCGTCGCGACCGGGGCGGATTTTTTTCGAAGGGGTTTCGCGGATCGGGTAGCGGGACGCTCCACGGGCGGCCCGACGTGCGGTTCTACGGGAGCGCGGGCGCTGTGAGGGCGGTGTCCGGTACGGCGGAGGTGTTCGAAACGGAGGGGGTCGCCGGGGTCGGCAGGACGACCGACGGGACGGCGGACCCGACCGGAACATCCGGAACGTCCGGCACGTCCGGCACGTCCGGAGCATCGGGCACGTCCGGGAGGCCCGGCGTTTCGGTCACGCCGGAGAGCTCGGGCAGCTCCGGCACCTCTGGCACGTCCGGGACCTGCGGGACCTCGGGGGCCGACAGCGCCGGAAGGGTGGGCACCGGCGCTTCCGGCAGGGACGGCACGGACAGCGGCAGCAGCGGACCGTCGGCGGGAGACTCCTTGGCCCGCCCGCCGGGCACCGCCGGCGCGGACGACGCCCCGGGCGATCCGGGAGTGCCCACCCGGCCGTCGCCGTCGGGCCGGAGCGCCCCCGGGGGCCCCGACACGGAGGGCTTCGACGCGGGGCCGCCCCCGTCC
>NZ_POUC01000198.1 GCF_002891435.1 Streptomyces cahuitamycinicus | reverse complement strand
CACCCCCAGCGCTCCCGCAGACCTTCGTACCCCTAGGAGTCGATCCACCATGGCGAGCGATGCGCCGACCGCCCATGTTTCCGATCTCGACTGGCTGATGAGCGGCCTCGTGCAGCGCGTCCCGCACACGAGTGCCGCGGTGCTGCTGTCCTGCGACGGGCTCGTGAAGTCCGTGCACGGCCTCGACCCGGACAGCGCCGACCACATGGCCGCACTGGCCTCCGGTCTGTACTCCCTCGGCCGCAGCGCCGGTGTCCGCTTCGGCGACGGCGGCGACGTCCGGCAGGTCGTCGTCGAACTCGCCTCGACCCTGCTGTTCGTCACCACCGCCGGCTCCGGCACCTGCCTGGCCGTGCTCGCGGGCCGCGAGGCCGACGCAGCCGTGCTGGGCTACGAGATGGCCATGCTGGTCAAGAGCGTCCGCCCCTACCTGGTGACCGCTCCCCGGCAGTCCGTCGAATCCCCGGCGATGAGGCCTTGAGCGTGACGGCGGCCGGTGACGGGCCCTGGCTCGACGACGCGGCCGGGCGGCTGGTGCGGCCGTTCACGGTCAGCAACGGCCGCACCCGTCCGACCGTCGCGCTCGACCTCGTGTCGCAGGTGATGGCCACCGGGGCGACCCCCCTCGGCTATCTCGGCCCCGAACACGCGCAGGCGCTCGAACGGTGCCGGGTGCCCGTCGCCGTCGCCGAGGTCGCCGCCCACCTCAAACTGCCGGTGGCCGTCACCAAAGTGCTGCTGGCGGACCTCGTCGACTGCGGGGCGCTGACCACCAAGCCCCCCGCGTTCCACCACAACCCGACGGACCGGGCCCTTCTGGAGGCAGTGCTCGATGGACTACGACGACAGCTCTGACTACACCGACGGACCGGGCCACGGCGCCGACCCGTTCCCCACCGCGCTGAAGATCCTGGTGGCGGGCGGGTTCGGCGTGGGCAAGACGACCTTCGTCGGCGCGGTCAGCGAGATCGCGCCGCTCAGTACGGAGGAGCTGCTCACCACCGTCAGTGCCGCGACCGACAACCTCGACGGCATCGAGAACAAGGTCGAGACGACCGTGGCCATGGACTTCGGCCGCATCACCCTCGACCCGGAACATGTGCTGTACCTGTTCGGCACGCCCGGACAGGAACGCTTCTGGTTCATGTGGGACGAGTTGTGCGAGGGCGCCCTCGGCGCGGTCATCCTCGCCGACACCCGCCGACTGCAGGAGTGTTTCGCCGCCGTCGACTTCTTCGAACAGCGAGGCCTCGGCTTCATCATCGCCGTCAACGAGTTCGACGGTGCCTACCGCTACGACCCCGAGGAGGTGCGCGGTGCCCTGGATCTGTCCCCGGACGTCCCTGTGGTGTGCTGCGACGCGCGGATCTCCAGCTCCGGGGTCCAGACCCTGCTGACCCTGGTACGCCATCTCATCGCCCATACCTCTGCCCCCGCCACGGAGTATGGCGCCCACATGTGACCCCCTCCCACCTGCCACGGAGTTCATATATGCCGCAAGCCCACAGCCCAGGAGCTCGCCCATGACCTACGACCCGCCGCGCCCGGCCGGTCGTCTGCTGCTCACACCCGAGGACAAGGAGGCTCCTGCCCGCACCCGCCGTCTGCGCCGACTGGGCCTGGGGGAGCGCCCCGAACCCGCACTCGACGCCTTCGCGCACCGCCTCGCCGAGCTCACCGGGGCGCCGTACGCCATGGTCAACCTCCCCGACGAGCACGGGCAGTTCTACGCGGGCCTCTTCGTGCCGGCTGTCGCTCCCGTGGTGCGCAGCGACGGCACCAGCCCGCGCCTCAGCCGTTCCCTGCCCCGCGACCACGGCTTCTGCCCCCATGTGGTGGCACGCCGTAAGGCCCTTGCCCTGGAGGACGTGGGTGACTATCCGCGGTTCGCCGGCAACCCGGTGGTCGACGAGTTCGGCATCCGCTCCTATCTGGGGGCGCCGCTCATCGAGGCCACGGGCCTGGTGCTGGGCACGGTCAGCGTCGCGGACGTCGAGCCGCGCCCGTGGGGGAAGCCCGGCCTGACGGCGATCAAGGAGCACGCCGCGCTGCTCGTCGTCGAACTGGAGAGCCGGGACGGCCTGCCGCCCTATTGAAGCCTGGATTCCCGCGGGGCCCCCAAGGGCGTGAAGGAAAGCTGAGGCGGCGCTTAAGAAATCCTCGATGGACCGGTCGGCCCCCGTACGGCAGATTGCTGTGCGATCCCACTCCTCTCCCGGCCCAGGGGTTCCTTCGGCATGCCCGGAGCCGGGACCCACCCTCAGGAGCCGTAGCGGTGAAGGCGCTGGTCAAGCAGAAAGCGGACCCCGGGCTGTGGCTCGCGGACGTCCCCGAGCCGGCCGTCGGGCCCGGCGACGTCCTCATCGAGGTGCTGCGCACCGGAATCTGCGGTACCGACCTGCACATCCGCGCCTGGGACGGCTGGGCCCAACAGGCCATCAGCACCCCGCTCGTGGTCGGGCACGAGTTCGTCGGGGAGGTCGTCGAGACCGGGCGCGACGTCACCGACATCGGCATCGGTGACCGGGTCAGCGGCGAGGGCCACCTGGTGTGCGGCAAGTGCCGCAACTGCCTGGCCGGGCGGCGGCACCTGTGCCGGGCCACCGTCGGTCTGGGCGTGGGCCGGGACGGGGCGTTCGCCGAGTACGTCGTCCTGCCCGCCGCCAACGTCTGGGTGCACCGGGTGCCCGTGGACCTCGACGTGGCCGCGATCTTCGACCCGTTCGGAAACGCCGTGCACACCGCGCTGTCCTTCCCGCTCGTCGGCGAGGACGTCCTCATCACCGGCGCGGGTCCCATCGGCCTGATGGCCGCCGCCGTGGCCCGGCACGCCGGCGCCCGCAACGTCATGATCACCGACGTGAGCGAGGAGCGGCTGGAACTGGCCCGCAAGATCGGCGTCAGCCTCGCGCTCGACGTCTCCGGCGCCGCCATCGCCGACGGGCAGCGCACCCTCGGCCTGCGCGAGGGCTTCGACATCGGCCTGGAGATGTCCGGCCGCCCCGAAGCCCTGCGCGACATGATCGCCAACATGACGCACGGGGGCCGGATCGCGATGCTCGGCCTGCCCGCGCAGGAGTTCCCCGTCGACTGGGCCCGCGTCGTCACCTCGATGATCACCATCAAGGGCATCTACGGTCGCGAGATGTTCGAGACCTGGTACGCGATGTCCGTGCTGCTGGAAGGCGGCCTCGACCTCGCGCCCGTGATCACCGGCCGGTACGGCTTCCGCGACTTCGAGGCGGCGTTCGCCGACGCGGCGAGCGGCCGCGGCGGCAAGGTCATCCTCGACTGGACCGCGTGACTCCCCCCTCACCGCAAGCACTTCAGGAGCCCTCATGTTCGACTCCGTGCGCGACGACCTGCGCGCCACCCTCGACGAGATCCGCGCCGCCGGACTGCACAAGCCCGAGCGCGTGATCGGCAGCCCGCAGTCCGCGACCGTCAACGTCACCGCGGGCGGCCGTCCCGGCGAGGTCCTCAACTTCTGCGCCAACAACTACCTCGGCCTCGCCGACCACCCCGAGGTCGTCGCCGCCGCCCACGAGGCCCTGGACCGCTGGGGCTACGGCATGGCCTCCGTCCGCTTCATCTGCGGAACCCAGGAGGTGCACAAGGAGCTGGAGGCGCGCCTGTCCGCCTTCCTCGGCCAGGAGGACACGATCCTCTACTCCTCCTGCTTCGACGCCAACGGCGGCGTGTTCGAGACTCTGCTCGGCCCCGAGGACGCGGTCATCTCCGACGCGCTCAACCACGCGTCGATCATCGACGGCATCCGGCTGTCCAAGGCTCGCCGCCTGCGCTATGCCAACCGTGATCTGGCCGAGCTGGAGGCCCGGCTGAAGGAGGCCTCCGACGCGCGCCGGAGGCTGATCGTCACGGACGGCGTCTTCTCCATGGACGGCTACGTCGCCCCGCTGCGCGAGATCTGCGACCTCGCCGACCGCTACGACGCGATGGTCATGGTCGACGACTCCCACGCGGTCGGCTTCGTCGGCCCCGGCGGCCGCGGGACGCCGGAGCTGCACGGCGTCATGGACCGCGTCGACATCATCACCGGCACCCTCGGCAAGGCGCTCGGCGGCGCCTCCGGCGGCTATGTCGCCGCCCGCGCCGAGATCGTCGCCCTGCTGCGCCAGCGCTCCCGGCCGTACCTCTTCTCCAACACCCTCGCTCCCGTGATCGCCGCGGCCTCCCTGAAGGTCCTCGACCTGCTGGAGGCGGCGGACGACCTGCGCGTCCGGCTCGCCGAGAACACGGCCCTGTTCCGCCGCCGCATGACCGAGGAGGGCTTCGACGTCCTTCCCGGCGACCACGCCATCGCCCCGGTGATGATCGGGGACGCGGCGGTCGCCGGGCGCATGGCGGAGCTGCTGCTGGAGCGCGGCGTCTACGTCATCGGCTTCTCCTACCCTGTGGTGCCGCAGGGGCAGGCCCGGATCCGCGTCCAGCTGTCGGCCGCGCACTCCACGGACGACGTCGACCGCGCGGTCGACGCCTTCGTGGCGGCACGGGCGGAGCTGGAGGGCTGACCGGCAGCACCCGGTGCATTTGAGACAATCGATCGCATGATCGAAGCGCGGCGGCTCCACATCCTCCGTGCGGTGGCCGACCACCGCACGGTGACGGCGGCTGCCGCCGCGCTGTACCTCACCCCGTCGGCCGTCTCCCAGCAGCTCGCCGCCCTGGAGCAGGAGACCGGTCACCGGCTCGTCGAGCGCGGCGCCAAGGGCGTACGGCTCACCCCCGCCGGTGAGATCCTGCTCAACCACACCAACGCCGTCCTCGCCCAGCTGGAGCGGGCCGAGGCCGAACTCGCCGCGTACAGCTCAGGAGCCGCCGGCACCGTCACGGTCGCCTCCTTCGCCACCGGCATCGCTCTGGTCGTCGCGCCGGCGGTGGCGGCTCTCGCCCGGTCGGCGCCCGGGATCCGCATCCGCGTCCAGGACGCCGAGGGTGACGCCAGCCTGCCGATGGTGCTGGACCGGCAGGTCGATGTCGCCGTCGCCGTCGAGTACCGCGGGGCCCCACCCGCGGACGACCCGCGGCTGGCCCACGTCCCGCTGTACGCCGAGCCCTTCGACGCGGTCGTCCCGGTCACCCACCGCCTGGCCGACACCGCCGAGGTGCCGCTCGCCGAACTGGCCAAGGACGCCTGGATCGGCCCCTACCCCGGCAACCCCTGTCACGACGTGGTGATCCTGGCCTGCGAGAACGCCGGTTTCCAGCCCCGTATGGAGCATTCCTCGGACGACTTCCGCGCGGTCGTCGCCCTCGCCTCGGCCGACGCGGGCGTCGCCCTGGTGCCGCGCTCGGCCCTGCGCGGCATGGACCTCGCCGGAGTGGAAGTCCGCCCCGTCGACGGCACGGCCCCCACCCGGCGGGTCTTCGCCGCCGTACGCCGGGGAGCCGAGGAGCACCCCCTGATCCGCCCGGTGCTGGACGCGCTCGGGGCGGCGGCCCGGCTGTGAGCGGTCCGTAACCCGGCTGTCTCATATACGGGATAGCGTCCCGGATATGAGAAGCGACGAGGTGGACCCCGTCGACGCCCGGCTGGGCGCACGCCTGGCCGAGCTGCGAGCCGAACACGGCTGGTCCCTGGGCGAGTTGGCGGACCGCAGCGGGGTGAGCCGGTCGACCCTGTCCCGGGCCGAACGGGCGGAGACCAGCCCCACGGCCGCACTGCTGAACCGCCTGTGCGCGGTCTACGGGCGCACGATGTCCCAGCTGCTCAGCGAGGTCGAGGCCGAACCGGAGGCCGTCGTCCGCTCCACCGCGCAGCCCGTGTGGCAGGACCGGGCCTCCGGCTTCGTACGGCGGTCCGTGTCACCCCCGCATTCCGCCCTGCGCGGCGAACTCGTCGAAGCGCGCCTCTCGCCCGGCGCCGACATCGCCTACGACCGCCCGCCCGTCGCCGGACTGGAGCAGCACATCTGGATCCTGGAAGGGGCCCTCGACGTGACCGCGCAGGACACCGAACACCACCTCGGCGCCGGCGACTGCCTGCGGATGCGGGTGTGGGGCCCGACCCGGTTCCGGTGCGCCGCCCGCGAGGGCGTCCGCTACCTGCTGGCGGTGGTGCGGCCGTGAACCGACTGGACGAAGCCCGACTGCTGCGACACGCGGGGAAGCTGGCGGACCTGATGGTCGACACCGTGAACGGTGGCGCCTCCGTCGGCTTCCTCGCCCCGCTCTCTCATGCGCGGGCCCTCGCCTGGTGGGAGGGGCGGGCCGCCGACGTGGCCGCGGGCCGGGTCGTCGTATGGGCGGCGCACGACGGGGACCGGGTTCTCGGCACCGTAAGCCTGGCCTTCCCCGACAAGGCCAACAGTCGTCACCGCGCCGAGCTCGTGAAACTGATGGTGCACCCGGACGCCCGCGGGCGCGGCCTCGGCCGCGGGCTCCTGGCCACCGCGCAGGACGCGGCCGCGGCGGCCGGCGTCACCCTCCTGCACCTGGACACCGAGACCGGCGGCCTCGCCGAGCGTCTGTACCGGTCCGCCGGCTGGACCGCGATCGGCGCGATCCCCGACTACGCGGCCGACCCCGGGGGAGTGCTGCGACCGACGACGATCTACTACAAGCGCGTAGCGGCAACCGCTCTCACCAGGTGATTGTCAGTGGGAGCCGATACGGTCCTGCCATGCCGGATGCCGAAGACGTAAGACGTATCGCTCTGTCCCTGCCGGACACGACGGAGAAGATCGCCTGGAGCATGCCCACGTTCCGGGTCGCGGGGAAGATGTTCGCCACGCTGCCGGAGGACGAGACCTCCATCGCCGTGCGCTGCCCCAAGGAGGAGCGTGACGAACTGGTGCTCGCCGAGCCGGGGAAGTTCTGGATCGCCGACCACGAGTCCCAGTTCGAATGGGTGCGGGCCCGGCTCCACGCCATCGAGGACGAAGCCGAGCTGCGGGACATCCTGGCCGACTCCTGGCGCCAGGCCGCCCCGACCCGGCTTCTGGAGGCACACCCCTGGCTGGGTGTCGTGGCGGGGGAGTGACCTCACCGGGGTCTCACGCGGGAACCGCCGCCCCGACGAAGCCCCCGATGCGCTCCCGCAGCGTCCGGGCGTCGAGACCGTGGGCGGCGGCATGCTCCTCCACCCGCCCGTACCGCCGCAGTTCGCGACGGCCCATGCCCAGCCCGGCAGAGGCCCGGAAACGGATGCGCGATCACCGGCGCGAGTGCGGTATGGTTTCCCTGCGCGTTCGGTCAGGGGAATCCCCAGGTCAGACGGGCAACGGGACGTGGCGCAGCTTGGTAGCGCACTTGACTGGGGGTCAAGGGGTCGCAGGTTCAAATCCTGTCGTCCCGACAGAATCGACCAGCGGGTCCGCCGGTATCGGCGGACCCGCTGATTGCTTTCCGGATGTCACCGGGCGGGGTCAGCCACCGCCGTCCAGGTCGTCGCGCCGGCGCACGATCTGCGGCTCGTCGCCGTCGAGCCGCATCTCGTACAGCTTCCCGCGGGCGTTCTCGAAGGGCCGGTGGAGGATCATCATCAGGCGGCCGTCGAAGGTGTGGAAGAGCATGCCGTGGCCGCTGTCGTCGCGGACCAGTGGACGGCGCTGCTCCCACGGTCCCGCGAGGTCCCCCGATCCGGACACGGCGTAGGTCTGCACGTAGCCGCCGCTGACCGTGCCGTCCTGGCCGGCCACGTTCTTCTCGTAGGTCGACCACAGCATGAGCAGGGAGCCGTCGGGGGCGCGGTACAGCTGGGGGCCGTCGGTGATGTAGGGCGGGAGCTGGTGCGGGGCGCCGGCGGGGATCTGCTCCGAGGTCCAGGGCGTGTCCGAGGCCTTGAAGAGGTACACCGGGTCGCCGACCGTCCGGGAGAGGTCGGGGCTCAGCCGGATCGCCTCCATCGTTCCGTCGATCGTCTGGAGCCACTCGTGCGCGTACACCATCCAGGGCTGCCCGGACGGGTCGACGTACAGCGTGCCGTCCAGGGTCATGAGGTGCTCGGGCGGGACCGGGCGCGACGGGTCGAGCACCGTGAAGGGGCCGAGCAGGGAGTCGGAGACCGCCGTGATCGTGCCGCGCATGTGGGTCGGGGTCCGGAAGGGCACACCCCACTGGTTCGGCGGCGGAACCGGAAGCGGCCGGTCCGTGTTGTGGAGCGTCGTGAACAGGTAGTACCGGCCATCCCACGCGTGCACCTCCGGCGCCCACGCGCCGTCCGTGGCCCAGATGCCCTCCTGCCCGGCCGTCAGGAATACCACCACCGGCGGCGTCCAGTCGCGCAGGTCACGGCTGCGGTAGACCATCGTGCCGGTGCCGTCCGCGCCCGACACGGAGGGGACGTTGGACGTGTACAGGTGGTAGGTGCGGGTCGCGTCGTCGGCGACGACGAACGGGTCGTGCAGCGGCATGTCCGGCAGCCGCATAGGCGAGGTCCTTTCCTCAGCACCCCCGACGGTCAGATCGCGCAACCCGCGTGGGCCAGCGCCTGCTTGAGCAGCACCCCGTGCCCGCCCGGCATCTCGCTCTGCACCGCCTCCGAGACGGCCTCCTGCGGGCTGAACCACACCAGGTCCAGCGCGTCCTGCCGGGGCCGGCAGTCACCCGTCACCGGCACGATGTAGGCGAGGGACACCGCGTGCTGGCGCGGGTCGTGGTACGGCGTGATGCCCTGCGTCGGGAAGTACTCCGCGACGGTGAACGGCTGGAGCGATGCCGGGACCCGGGGCAGCGCGACCGGGCCGAGGTCCTTCTCCAGATGGCGCAGGAGGGCGTCGCGGACGCGCTCGTGGTGCAGCACACGGCCGGAGACCAGCGTCCGGCTGACCGTTCCGTCGGGCCCCATGCGCAGCAGCACACCGACACTCGTGACTTCGCCGCTGTCGTCGACCCGGACCGGGACGGCATCGACGTACAGGATCGGCATGCGGGCGCGCGTCATCTCCAGGTCGTCGGAGGACAGCCAGCCGGGCGTGGTTTCGGTCATGTCAGACATCGCTTGATCATACTTTCAGCCGTTCGGACTTCCTGGGTAGCCGCTCCTGGAGAACTGTGACCGGCCACACGCCGG
Organism: Streptomyces cahuitamycinicus; assembly: GCF_002891435.1. Taxonomy (GTDB): domain Bacteria; phylum Actinomycetota; class Actinomycetes; order Streptomycetales; family Streptomycetaceae; genus Streptomyces; species Streptomyces cahuitamycinicus. The sequence continues at coordinate 5,039 of NZ_POUC01000198.1, read as the reverse complement.
TTCAATCGTCCTCCGGCCCTTCGGTCTGCAGCAGGCAGACCCGCGGGGCGTTGTCCCGCCCGGCCCACCGCGCGATCCGCAGCGCGTCCGGCAGGGTCGGTTCGTCGGCGTCCACCCGTTCCTGGAGCAGCCCCGCCAGACCCTGCCGGAAAGCGAGCGCGCCGGGGTGGTGGGACTCGGGCACACCGTAGGCGTCGGAGCTGTACAGGAGCTTGCGGAACGGTGTGATCTCCAAGGCCTCCGCGAGGACCGCACCGGCCCGGGACGGACCGCACCGGCCCGGGACGGGCCGCCGGGCACGGGACGGGCCGCCGGGCACGGGACGGGCCGCCGGGCACGGGATCGGCCGAGGTGGTATACGTCCTCCGCGGTTCTCCCGGGATTCCTTCGGCGAAGGCGGCGTCGTCAGGGCTTCACGGCCACCGCGCCGTACTGCGGCACCAGCACGGCCGATCCGGGCTGGGCACGCCACTGCCCGCACGACACCATGCCCGGTTCCAGTACCTCCAGCCCCTCGAAGAACGCGGCGATGTCCGCGCCGCTGCGGGCGGTGATCGGGGGAGTCGCGTTCTCGTTCCAGAACTTCATGGCCGGGATCTGGCCCGCGCCGCCGACCTCGTCGTCGAAGGTGGGATGGGTGAGGACCAGGAAGCTGCCGGACGGCACCGCGGCCATCACCCGGCGCACGATGTCCCGGGCCTTCTCGAAATCGAGCACGAAGTTGAGGATGCCCAGCATCATCACGGCGACGGGCTGCGTGAAGTCCAGATTGTGTCCCGCCCGTTCGAGGATGGCGTCCGGGTCGTGCACATCGGCGTCGATGTAGGCGGTGACGCCGTCGTGGGTGCCGGTGAGCAGGGTGCGGGCGTGCACCAGCACGATGGGGTCGTTGTCGACGTAGACGATGCGGGAGTCGGGCGCGAGCCGCTGCGCGATCTCGTGGGTGTTGTCCGCCGTGGGCAGTCCCGTGCCGATGTCGAGGAACTGCCGCACTCCGCGCTCGCCGGCGAGGAACGACACGGCCCGGCCGAGGAAGTCCCGGTCCGCCCGGGCGATGTCCCGGATGATCGGGAACATGCCGGCGACCTGCTCGCCGACCTGCTGGTCGACCTCGTAGTTGTCCTTGCCGCCGATCCAGTAGTTCCACACGCGCGCGTTGTGCGCCACACCGGTGTTCAGCCTCGCCGACCCTCCCGAAGGGGTGTGGACATCACTCACGACTCGTCCTCTCCTCGCACGCCCGACCGGAACCGGTCATCGCCGCCATTGTGCCGCTCCGATGATCACGCTGTCCCGGGAATCGGCGGAGCGGGGGCGGGGCGGGGGGTCGGCGCCGGGTGGCTCGCAGGAGGCGATCGCCGTGCCGAACGGCTCAGTTGGGGCTCGGGGCGGGTGACTTCCCGGCCAGGACGTCCTTGAGCCGCTGGGTGCCCTGCCGCACGGCCTGCTGCGCGGAGTCGTTCTCGTCCCCGTCGAGCCCGCCGGCCGTGACCGTGATCGCGTCGTCCCCGACCCGCACGGCGGCGACATCCAGGGTCAGCGTCACGTCGTCGCCGCCGGCCGAGCCCTGCACCGTCACGCGCAGCCCCTGACGGGCGTCGCCCACCTCGGGCAGCGAGATCTCGATGACCTGGACGGTGCGCTTCTCCCCACCGTCGGTCACGGTGAACTGGTCACACTTCTCCGGCAGGGTGCCCATCCAGTTCAGCGAGTCCTGCGGGTCGGTCCGGTCGTAGGAGGCGACCTGGTACAGCAGGCGGGAGTCGCCCTGCTGGAAGCCGCGCAGCTCGGACGCGCCCGAGGGCCTGCCCAGCAGATCGTCGTCGAACAGCGAGCCGAGCAGCCGCCGGCAGTCGGACGCCTGGGCCTTGTCGGTGAGGAAGTCGGAGACGTCGACGGTGCCGATGAGCAGGCTGTCGTGCCAGTTCTCGGCCTCGGATTCCTTCACCTGCGTCCAGTCGTCCTCGATGTCCGCCTCGGTGATCAGCGCGGTCCGGGCGCCGTCCGTGGACAGGGTGGCGGTGGGAGAGGGGGTCTGCCGCTCTCCCGCGACCTGTGACGCGGTGACGCCCCGGACGCGCGAACCGTCCGTGCCGCCGTCGTCCGAGCAGGAGGCGGTGCAGACCAGCGTGCCTGCCGCCAGGGCGGGGGAGAGAACGCGGACGAGCCGGGACGGACGACGGGTCATCGGGAGTGCCTCCTGGGAACGTGACGCGTGCGCTCAGCGCACCGGCGCCGAGCGCCCACCACCGGCGCCGGACCGATCGGGTGAGCGCCGCCGGGCGCGAGGACCGTCCGACCTCTGGCGTCAGGGCTCACGCCCGCTGTTCAATAAGACTGCACAACACGCCGCGCAAGACCCACCAGCCGCCCGAGCAGAGGAGCCGCCCGTGTCACCCGCCGTCGTGCCGCCCGTCGGCGCGCGCATCCGGCAGGCGCGTCTGGAGCGCGGTACGAGCCTGCGCGCGCTGGCCCGGGAGGTCGGGGTGTCGCCGAGCCTCGTGTCGCAGATCGAGACCGGCAAGAGCCAGCCGTCGGTCAGCACCCTGTACGCGATCACGACGGCCCTCGGCATCTCCGTCGAGTCCCTCTTCGACGTACGGGAGAACGCCGTCGCGTCCCCGCCCGGGGCGTCACCGGGCACCGTGCCGCACGCCCTCGCCGCCCTCGCCGCCCAGCCGGGACGGCGGATCGGGCCGCTGGTCGGCGTGGGCGGGCGCGAGACGCTGGAGCTGGACTCGGGGGTCGTGTGGGAGCGTCTGGGGCGGGTGCCGGGCGCGGAGGCCGACTTCCTGCTGGTGACGTACCGGCCGGGCGGCTCCTCCTCGGGCTCCGGCGCGCTGATGCGGCACCCCGGCACCGAGTACGGCTATCTCACCTCCGGCGAGCTGGTCCTCACCCTCGGATTCGAGGAGTACACGCTGCGGCCGGGCGACTCCGTCTGCTTCGAGTCGACGACACCCCACCGTTACCGCAACGATGGAGGGGTACCGGCCGTGGGCGTCTGGTTCGTGTCCGGCGATGTTCAGTGACACTTGACACCCATCGCGCACGGGCGTTCACTCCGAAGTGGGGGTGGTCGCCATGGCGATCCGCACATACGGCCCCAACGCCGTCGACTGGGAAGAGCGCATCGACCTGGACCGGCTGCGCGGGCAGCGGCTGGCCCGGCTGCGCGAGTCCCTGAACCGCTCCGCCCTGGGCGCGGTGCTCAGCTTCGACTTCGCCAACATCCGCTACATGACGGCCACCCACATCGGCACATGGGCGATGGACAAGCTGATCCGCTTCGCCCTGCTGGTGCGCGACGGCGAACCGGTCGTCTGGGACTTCGGCTCCGCCGCCCGCCACCACCAGCTGTACAACCCGTGGCTCGATCACAGCGACGGCAAGGGCGGCCCGCCCACCGGTGCCCGGGCCGGCATCTCCACCCTCCGCGGCGCCTTCCACCCGGACGCCGGGATCGCCGAGGACGTGGCCGCCAAGATCGCCGCCGAGCTGCACGACCACGGGCTCGCCGGCGAACCCCTCGGCGTCGACGTCGCCGAGATGCCGGTCCTCGCCGCGCTGCGCGCCGAGGGCATCGACGTCGTCGACGGGCAGCAGGTCTTCCTGGAAGCCCGCCGCATCAAGACCGGCGACGAGATCGCCCTGCTCACCCAGGCCTGCGCCATGGTCGACGCGGCGTACGAGGAGCTCTACGGGTACCTGCGTCCGGGGGTGCGGGAGAACGAGTGCGTCGGCCTGGTCAGCAAGGTGCTCTACGACCTGGGCAGCGAGTACGTCGAGGGCGTGAACGCCATCTCGGGCGAGCGCTGTTCACCGCATCCGCATGTCTACAGCGACCGGCTGATCCGCCCCGGCGACCCCGCCTTCTTCGACATCCTGCACAGCCACCTCGGCTACCGCACCTGCTACTACCGCACGTTCGCCGTGGGCAGCGCCTCGCGGGCGCAGCAGGACGCGTACGTGCGCTGCCGGGAGTACATGGACGAGGCGATCGCGCTCGTCCGGCCCGGTGCGACCACCGCCGACATCGTCCGGGTGTGGCCGCGCGCCGAGGAGTTCGGCTTCGCCGACGAGACCGCGGCGTTCGCCCTCCAGTACGGCCACGGCGTCGGCCTGTCGATCTGGGAGAAGCCGATCTTCAGCCGCCTGGTCTCCCTCGACCACCCCGAAGTCCTGGAAGAGGGCATGGTCTTCGCCCTGGAGACGTACTGGCCGGCCGCCGACGGCTGGTCCGCCGCCCGGATCGAGGAGGAACTGGTCGTCACCGCCGGCGGCTGCGAGGTCATCACCAAGTTCCCCGCCGAGGAACTGCTGGTGGCCGGGCGCAAGTACTGGACGGTGGGCGGCGAGCTGAACACCCGGCGCGAGGCGCAGTCCCACCTCAACACCGGGGACCGCGCGCGGACGGACACGGGGGAGCCCTCACACGCGCACACCACGGACCGGCGGATGGCCCGGCAGGAGCACTGATGGACGCCACCGCGCTCCTCGACCGGTACGAGCGGATGAACGTCATCCGCCGGACGGAGAAGGCCGCCCACGACCTGTTCCTGCGGGGCCTGGTGAAGGGCACCACACACCTGGCCGCCGGGCAGGAGGCCATCGCCGTCGGGGCGAGCGCCGCCCTGCGCCCGGACGACTACGTCTTCGCCACCTACCGGGGCCACCACCATGCCCTCGCCCGCGGCGCCACCCCCGAGGAGTGCCTCGCGGAGCTGATGAGCCGGGCGACGGGGCTGTGCAAGGCCAAGGGCGGCTCCATGCACCTGACCAAGGCGGCCACCGGCATGCTCGGCTCGTACGCCATCGTCGGCTCCCATCTCCCGATGGCGGTGGGCGCCGCATGGTCGGCCCGGCTGCGCGGCACCGAGCAGCTCGCGGTCGCCTTCTTCGGCGACGGCGCGACCAACATCGGCGCCTTCCACGAGTCGCTCAACCTGGCCGCCGTGTGGAAACTGCCGGTGTTGTTCGTGTGCGAGAACAACCTGTACATGGAGTACACCCCCATCGCCGACGTCACGGCCGTGCCC
>NZ_POUC01000197.1 GCF_002891435.1 Streptomyces cahuitamycinicus | reverse complement strand
CACCCCAGCGGCGAGCGGCCCCCCGGGATCCCGCCGGGCGATCTGCCCTCCCACGTCGCTGTGATCATGGACGGCAACGGCCGCTGGGCCCAGCAGCGCGGCCTGCCCCGGCACGAGGGCCATCGCGCCGGCGCCGACGCCGTCCGCGAAGTGGTCCACGGCGCTCTGGACATCGGCCTGCGCCACCTGACGCTCTACACCTTCTCCACCGAGAACTGGCACCGCGACCCGGAGGAGGTCGACGCGATCCTCGATCTGCTGCGCCGCGAACTGACCGAGAACCCCTTCCGCGACCTGGACGTCCGGCTGCGCTGGCACGGCCGCGCCGGCCGCCTGCCCCCCGACCTGGTCGACGTCCTCCATCTGCGCGAGCGCACCACCCGCGCCCGCACCGGCCTGACCGTGACGATGTGCATCGACTACGGCGGCCGGGACGAGCTCACCCGCACGGCCGCCGCCCTGGCCGGCCGGGCCCGGGCCGGCCGTCTGGAGCCCGGCCTGATCGCCGAGGACGACTTCGCACGGCACCTGCCCCTGGCGGACCTGCCGGACGTGGACCTGCTCTGGCGCACGGGCGGCGAACAGCGCGTCTCCAACTTCCTGCCCTGGCACACGGCCTACGCCGAGCTGCACTTCACCCCCGGCCTCTGGCCCGACACGGACCGCCGCGACCTCTGGCAGGCGATCACCGCCTACACCCACCGTCAACGCCACCACGGCGCGACCCCGGACCCGGGCCCCGCGAACGGACCGTCAACCGCCCGCCGTTCGACGGCTCCTGCCGGGCCGGGCGGGTGAGCGGCTGCGGCATGGCGTGCCGGTGATGGCGACGTCGGCGGTCCGACGTGCCGACGCCGTGACGAAGCGGCTCAGTCGTGGGCGAAGTCGAGGTGCCGGCGGAGTGCCTTGTGCCGCAACACGGTTCCGAAACCCGGTGTCCCCCTGAGCGTCCCCGGGCCGCAGTGGACCATGGTTTCGATTCCAGCAGCCAGAAGAGACGTTTCTGTAGACCAGAACGTTTCGTTGACTTGCTTTCGGTGGGGCGGGTGGGACTCGAACCCACGGCCGACGGATTATGAGTCCTTTTCGGATCTTCCGAATCGTCCCCGCTCTTGCCTCGATCTTCCTATAACCGCAGGTCAGAGGCGCTTCGCCGTTCTGGTTCTGCGCCGGCCTTCCTGATCCTTCCGGGTCCTTCCGTCCACTGCGTGTCCACTGGCCGCCCCCGAGAGCCTTTCCGAAGGAGGCGCTTGGGGGCGTCTGCTGGATCGATGCAGGTTGAGCGTGGGGGGTCACGTCCGCTGGAGTGGTGTATCGACGGCCACTCGGTGATCTCGTCTTTGAGGCTATGCGGTGAGTTCGGTGGGCAGGGCGGTGTCGTCGGTTTCTGACTCCATCGGGTGGAGTGGTTGCGTCCTGGGAAGTGCTGTACGGGTTCCCAGGACGCAACCGCGTGGGGACGTCGAGGTCTCGAACTCTCACGCAGCGGATTGCCTTTCCGGAGCAAAGCACCACGAAGCAACGCGTGGCCGCCGACTGGTGCCGAAAGCCGCCATACAAGAACGTGCCGCTGGGCAGTTGGAGTGCGCCTGCCCAAAGACCAAGCTCGACGGCGGGCTGACCGCCTCCCACGATTCGCCCAGCGGTAGGCCCGAAGGGCACAATGCTTGTCAATCAAGTCTTAAACAGGGGGAGTTCACGTGACAACGCAGCAGGTCTCGTACGCACTTGACGACGAGACCGTCGTGCGATTCGAGATCGAGGAGACGGACACCTTCAGACCGGTGGGGGCGGAGGAGGTGGTAGGTAGGGTCCGCGAAGCCGTGCGACCAGCCGTGGAGGCCGCGCGTGCTGTCCTGGACCGAGTGCGGGAGGTACGCCCTGCCGAGGTGGAGGTCAAGTTCGGCGTGAAAGCCACCGGAACGGCGCAGTGGTTGGTGGCCAAAGCCGCCACCGAGGCAAACTTCGAGATCACCCTCGTCTGGCGACCCGGCGAGACATCGAACGCGGCCCCCGACAGCCCGTGAACGCGTCCATGGGCACCGGTCCGCGCCCGGGCAACGACCCTTGGGTCGCGGCAGTGCACGCCGACGAGTATGACGACCGTCCCTTGGGATCCGGGTTCCTCATCGATAGCCGGCGCGTAATGACCTGTGCCCACGTCGCCTGTCCCTCGTGGGACAAGGGTGCCGCGCTCTGGGTGGCCTTTCCCAAGTCTGACCAGCTCATGGACCGGCGGTTGCTGGTCAGCGAGGTGATCGCTCCGAGCCCTGAAGGCAGGCGGCGCACACAGGACGTCGCGATCCTGGTGCTCGCGGACAACATTCCCGATGAATGGGCGGCACCCTTACGCCGTCCCACCGCCGGAGACCTCGTGGGCGAGCCCTGGTGGTCTTTCGGCTTCCCTGACAGCGACGTCTTCGGCAACTCCTCCGACGGGGAGGTGGGAGAGAAACTAGCCTATGGCTGGATCCGGCTGGACACCGCCTCGCGGTACCCAGTGCGCCCCGGCTACAGCGGCGCCGCCCTGTGGTCCCCCACCTATCAGGCTGTGGTCGGCATGGTGGGCCAGGCGAACAGCTCGGGCGACGCGCGTGCACTGACGTTCTTTCAGGCAGACAAGTGCCTTCCCGACCAGAAGTTGTCCGCCCTGACGGAGTGGTCGGCTCAAGATGCAGGTGAAAGCGCGCTCGCTGCCTGGGGCTGGACCCTGGAAGACGACCCCGAGGCAGGACGACACTGGAAGCCGCGCGCGCGCGGTGTCAGCACGGATTCGGAGCGGGGTTTCCGGTTCCGCGGTCGCACCGCGGCCCTGACCGAGATCGTCGACTGGATCACCGCCGATGAGATGCCCAGGCATGTCCTGGTGGTCACCGGATCCCCCGGGGTAGGAAAGTCGGCCGTGCTCGGGCGGGTCGTGACGTCTGCCGACACCGCCATCGCGGCAACTCTGCCCCAGACGGACGACGCTGTACGCGCTCCCCTGGGCTCGGTGTCCTGCGCCGTTCACGCCAAGGGCAAGACCGCACTCGAAGTCGCCCGCGAGATTGCCCGCGCCGCTTCCGCGGCTATTCCGCAGGCTGTGAGCGATCTCGCCCCCGGCCTGCGGGCGGCGCTCACCGATGCCTCGCGGTCGCCCTTCACCGTCGTCATTGACGCCCTCGACGAGGCCACCAGCGCCAAGCAGGCCCGGCTCATCGCCCGCCAGATCGCCGTTCCCCTCGCCGAAACATGCGCGGACCTGCGGGTGCGCATCCTGGTGGGCAGCCGGCGCCGGGACGACGAAGGAGACCTGCTCGCCGCCTTCGGCGAAGCCGCACGCGTTATCGACCTGGACGACCCTACGTTCTTCGAGGAAGCCGATCTCGCGGCGTACGCGCAGGCCACACTGCAACTGCTCGGCGACGAGAGAGAAGGCAACCCGTACGCCGACGACCGCGTGGCCCGCCCCGTTGCCGCCCGTATCGCCCGGTTGGCTGATGGCAACTTCCTGGTGGCAGGGCTCACGTCACGTGGCCGCGGATTGCGCGACACGATCGCCGTGGCCCCGGCGGACATCTCGTTCACCCCCACGGTCGCCGCGGCGCTGCACGAATACCTGGCACGGCTGCCCTCGGTTGATGGCATTGCTGCGGAAACGGTGCTCACTGCGCTCGCCTACGCCGAATCCCCGGGATTACCGCTCCCCCTCTGGGGCGTCGCCATCTCGGCGCTGCATGGCACGCGTCCGACGGAGGACGGACTGCGCACGTTCGCTCGTTCGGCGGCCGCCAACTTCCTGATCGAAACTGGTGTCAACGACCAGAACACCGGGGTCTTCCGTCTCTTCCACCAGGCACTCGACGATGCACTCAGGCAGCCCCGCGTCAAGAGCGGAGCCACGGAGGGCGACGAACGCGCTCTCACTCGCGCCTTCATCGCCCACGGGCGGGCGGGCGGCTGGGACAACGCACCTGCATACCTTCTGCGTTCGCTGCCCCGGCACGCGTCGCGTGGCAAGGTCGTCGACGACCTGCTCGCCGACGCGTCGTACCCCCTCCACGCCGACCTGCGCCGGCTGATCCCCGTGGTGGGGCAAACGCGGACACCCGAGGCGCGGGGGCATGCCCTGATATTGCGTCAGACACCCCTGGCCATCGACGCCGAGCCTGCACAGCGTGCGGCGCTGTTCAGCGTCACCGAAGCCCAGGAGGGGCTCGGCCGCACCTATCAGGAGTACGCGGCCAGCAGCTCCTACCGGGCCGCGTGGGCGCAGGTCGCTCCGCAGGCCGAGGAAGCTGTCCTCGAAGGGCATATGGAAGAGGTCCGCGCAGTGTGCGGCCTCGTCGTCAGAGGACGCTCCGCGCTCGCCAGCGCAGCAGAGGACGGCACTCTGCGTCTGTGGGACCCGGTCCTGGCTCGTTTGACGCGAGTCCTGCGGCCCCGATTCGGAGGGATCAGGGCACTCTGGAAGTGCACGATCGACAACCATCCGCACCTGGCCATCGGCTCTGGAGACGCAGTACACCTATGGGATCCGGCGACAGACACCCGTGCCGGGCAGCTCCGCACCCTGAAAGGCCATGACGCCACGGTGTACGACCTCTGCCAACTTCAGGCAGGGGAGAGTAAATACTTGGCCACCGCCGGCGCAGACACGACGGTACGTCTCTGGGATCCCAACACTGGAGAACGCGTGCGGCTGATCACAGGGCACACCGACTGGGTCAACGCCGTGTGTAGCGTCCCGTCGCCTCACGGTGATCTGCTCGCCTCAGCAGGCGTCGACGCAACCGTGCTCATCTGGGATCCGCTCTCCACTGAGACGCCGTTGCACTCGCTGACCGGGCACAAGGAGGCGATCAACGCCATGTGCGCGATCGAGGTCGGTGGTCACGTGCTGCTGGCCACCGGCAGTGCGGATGCAACCATACGGCTATGGGACCCCGTGATGGGGAAAGTGGTGCGGACCCTCAGTCGCCGTGCAGAACCGGTGCTCAGGCTGTGCCCGCTGGAGGTGGAAGGCCAGTCACTGCTCGCATTTACCACAGGCGACGCCATACAACTTTGGAATGCCGCTTCTGACGACGACGTCCTCACCCTGCGTGGACACAGCGACGACATCGGGGCGCTGTGCACGCTGCCCGTTCATGGACGCACGTTCCTCGCGAGCGGTGGCCTCGACCACACGGTGCGCCTTTGGGACCCGGCAAGGGTGCAGGTCAAGGAAGCCCATGCCGTCCACGCGGTGTGCGTAGCGTCTGTCGATGAACGCACAGTCCTTGTCACTGGCGGCGACGATGGAGTCCAGGTGCGAGACGTCGTCACAGGCCAAAACCAACAGGTTCTTGACGGCCCGAGCGACTGCGTTCGCGCCTTGTGCCCGCTGATCCTCAGCGACCGCGCCCTTGTGGCCGCTGCTGACGACGACCACTTCGTCGTCCTTTGGGACCTGAGATCAGCGGAGGTGTTCGGGGAGTACCGAGGACACACGGCTGCTGTTCACTCCATCTGCTCTCTGACGGTAAGCGGACGCACACTCCTCGCCAGCGCCAGCGCCGACTGCACCGTGCGCGTATGGGATCCCGAAACGGCAGAGACCATCCACATCCTGAGGCATCCCTATGGCGTGTACGCAGTGTGCGCCGTCGATGTCGACGGCGACCAACTGCTGGCTTCTGCCAGCGGTGGGCCTGACGGCCGGGTCTACCTGTGGGACCCCCTAACGGGCGACCGCACCGGACACCGTTGGCGCGCTTCGACGGCTGTTCTCACCATGTGTTCCTTCCGCATCGGCAAGCGATCGATCATCGCCGCCGCAACAGTTGACGGTGAGACGTGGCTCTGGGACGCCGCCACTGGGCAGTGCGTCCACAACTCCGAGGAACCCGGCCTGCGTCATACCAGCGCGATCAACGCCCTCTGCTCCGTCGAACACGCTGGTCGCACGCTGCTGGTCACAGCGAGCAGCGACCGGACAGTGCGTCTGTGGGATCCAGCCACCGGAACACAAGTCATGGAGATACCGGTCCGCCACGTCAGCCTGGCGGTGGCCTGGTACGAGGGGTTCCTGGTCGTAGGCCTCGACCGGGGGCTGCAGGTCCTCTCCCTCAACTTGTCATCCTGACCTTGGAGGCTACCGAGCACTCAGCTGAGTTCCGGACGCTGGAGGACACCCCAGCCGCCGCGAAGAGACCTACGTCAGGCGCTCAAGCAATCCATTCACTTGGCGCGCCCGGAACCGCCTGCCCAAGTCGCCCAGGTGACACCTTCCCCTCAGCGCCGCCCTGATCTCTGCGTCCCGCCAGCGACCCCGCGCGAAGCGGAACGGATGTGTTCACCCTGTCGCGGATCCACGGTGTGATGCCCGGGCATGACGCCCAGGCGGCGCCCCAGGGCGCGAGGCAGCCGCACCGGTCCCGGAGTGCCGTCACCGGGAGGCTGACGTCGCGTTGTTGGTGGCCGCCTCCACCGCACCGCCGATCGAGTGCTCCGTGCTCGGCGCATTCGTATGACACCACCTCGACGGACGGAGCTCTCCCGCAGCGGTCGCCGTCGTCAGGCACGTGCGTCCCGCTGCTGTGCCCTCTCCAAGAACGCCGCCACAGCAGTGAAGTCGTTGTCCACGGCGCTGCCCCCGCTGCGTGAGCTTCTTCCACCTGGACCAGACCCCGTCACGGCTGCAGTGGACCGCCCGACTGCTGCCGCTGCACCACCTCGACACCGCACCGCTGGATACGCTTACCCCACACCGCGGCATCGCCGCACGCATCGCGCCCTCGGGGGCCCGGCCGCATTCGCCGCTGCGACCGCTGGACTCGCGTTTCAGCTGCTCCGCTGGGACACCAAATGAGCAGCACCGACCGTCGCCGACCCGCAAGAGTAGTAACATGTACTACATGGAGACCACAGCCCGCGAGTTCAACCAGAAGTCCTCACAGATCCTTGCCGCCGCGGCCCGCGGCGAGACCGTCACGGTCACCAAGAACGGCACCCCGGTGGCTCGGGTCGTACCGATAAGTGACGCTGACGTCCCCCCGTACCCGACCGACCCCATGGCCGACCTCGACCTGCCCGACCTCGGCCTGCCCGACCTCACCGACGACGAGATCGAGGACACGCTCCAGGGGATGGGCGCGTGACCCTGGTCGCCATCGCCGACACCAACGGCCTGTACCGCCTGCTCGACCCGAACCTCACCGGACACCAGGAACACAGGGAGGCACTGGCAGCGACCAGCCACCTGGTCATCTCTCCCCTGGTTCTGGCCGAGTTGGACTACCTGATCGCGACACGTGCCGGAGCCCGCAAAGCTCTGGCGGCGGCCCGGTTCATCGAACGCAACGTGGCGACGCGCCGTTTCGAGGTGCCGCCTGTCAGCGCACACCTGAGCGCGGCGATCGCGGTCGCAGAGGGGTACGCCGACGCCGACGGCGGCAAAGGTGTCGGACTGACCGACGCCATGAACGTCGCCCTGGCCGCCGCCTACCGCACCGACGCCCTGCTCACCAGCGACCATCACTTCCGCATGGTCCGTCCCCTGACCGGCCATCCCGCCTTCCGGCTCCTACCCGACGACCTGTAGGCCGCACCGCTGGGGCTCGCCGGGCGGCGTGGCAGCTCCGTTACTGCTCGACCCAGCCACGCCGCTGTGCACACGGCTCCAGGCCCTCGCGTCCATTATGCGTCCACTATGCGTCCACTGGATCTTGGGGCACGGAGACCGCGAGGTGATTTCCAGCGCACCCGATCTCTCGTATCGCTGCAGGCCAGAGGCCGTACCTGGATTGGTCAGATCACTCTCGGCGGCTTCCGACAGTGCCCCTGGGTAGCGGATTCTCTCCGTAGGGCCCAGTTCATGATCTCCCTGCCGAGAAAGACGTTTCCGCAGGTCACGGACCTGCACAGGTGGGGCGGGTGGGACTCGAACCCACGGCCGACGGATTATGAGTCCGCTGCTCTAACCGGCTGAGCTACCGCCCCATAGCGGCGTGTCGCGTACACGTGTGCGCGCCGTCTGCCGCAGCATAGCCGCTCATACGATCTCCTGCTTCGGCTGGGCGGCTTCGCACGGCCTACGTGACCTTGAGGACTGCGCCGGGTGCCGCGCGGTTCCCGGGACAGCGGATCGGACATGAAAAAGGACCCCTGAGAGGGGCCCTCGTTCAACCTGCTCCCCCGACTGGACTCGAACCAGTAACCTGCCGGTTAACAGCCGGCTGCTCTGCCAATTGAGCTACGGAGGACCGAGCTCCCCGGACTGGACTCGAACCAGTAACCTGCCGGTTAACAGCCGGCTGCTCTGCCAATTGAGCTACCGAGGAAGGTCTCGTTTCGCATCGAACGCACCTACCTGGGTATCCGCCAGGGGGCGCGCGTTCGCTGCGACACATACATTAGCGCAAGCAGGGGGGTGCTCCGCCAATCGGTACTCCCCGGCGCCGACGCCGCACCGGAGACCTACGAAGGAAAGGGTGGCCGCCATGCGTTACCGGCTCACGTTCGTCGCCGGAGTCGTCCTGGGTTACGTGCTGGGCACGAGGGCCGGGCGCGAGCGCTACGAGCAGCTGAAGAAATCAGCCCGGCAGTTCGCTCAGAACCCCGCGGTCCGCAACACCGCCGAGACGGCGGCCCACCAGGGCCGTGAGTTCGCGGGCAAGGCGTACCACGTGGTGAGCGACAAGGTCGGCGACCGAGTCCCCGAGTCGGTGGCGGACCGGGTCCGTCACCTCCGCGACCGAGCCACCCACAACGGCGGCGAGGACGACTGGGGCACGACCAACACGTAACCGTTCGTGCTCGCGCCGGGTACGGCTACGTCCCTCAGGGGGCGCGGGACTGTATCGATATGCGGCTCCGCCACGTGGGCGCGACCAGCCACGACGTAGCCCCACCCGCGCGCGGCGCCAAGATCCACGGCGCCCACGGCTCAACCCAAGCGGAGCGTACGGCAGAATTTTGGCCATGGGGATAGTAGCCGGGTTGGACAGTTCGCCCGATTTCACTCGGATCGTCGTCTGTGACATGGACACCGGAGCCGTGCTCAGGCAGGGCTATGCACCGCATCCGGTGGAGAGCCCCGCGGGCGGCGGCCGGCCCTCGGACGTCGATCCGCAGGCCTGGCTGCTCTCCCTGGGCGAGGCCGCGGGCGGTGGGCTGCTGGAGGGTGTGCAGGCGATCGGTGTCTCGGCCCAGCAGAACGCCGTCGTGCCGCTGGACGCGCAGGGCAACACCGTGCGGCCGGCGATGGTCGGTGGTGACAAGCGGACGCAGGTCGCCGCGGCCGACCTGGTCGACGCGCTCGGCGGGCGTGAGGCGTGGGCGCAGGCCGTGGGCTGTGTGCCGCAGGCCGCGCAGCCCATCACGAAGCTGCGCTGGATGGCCCGGACGGAGCCGGAGAACGCGCAGCGCACCGCGGTCCTCCTCCAGGCACACGACTGGCTGGTGTGGCAGCTGCTGGGCCGGCCGGTCAGGAGAACCACCGACCGGGGCGGGGCGTCGGGTACCGGCTACTGGTCGGCGGCGACCGGCGGCTACCGGCCCGACCTCGTGGAGCTGGCGCTCGGGCACCAGGTGATGCTGCCGGAGGTGATCGGTCCGGCGGACGCGGCCGGTACGACACCGGAGGGGCTGCTGATCTCCGTGGGCACCGGCGAGACGATGGCGGCGGCGTTCGGCCTCGGCATCGGCCTCGGCGACGCGGTGGTGTCGCTGGGGGCGTCCGGGTCCGTGATGGCCGTGCACCCCGAGGCCCTGGTCGACGGGTCGGGGATGATCACCGCGCTCGCGGACGCGACCGGCATGCACTTGCCCGTCGTCACCACGCTGAACGCCGTACGGACACTGCGCGGGGCGGCCGAGCTGCTGGGGCTGCCCGATCTGGAGAGCCTGTCCGACCTGGCGATGAAGTCGACGCCCGGGTCGCACGGGCTGGTGCTGCTGCCCTATCTGGAGGGTGAGCGGACGCCGAACCTGCCGCACACCGCGGGGACCCTGGCCGGGCTCAGGCGCGAGTCGATGAAGGCGGAGCATCTGGCGCGGGCGGCGTTCGAGGGGATGCTGTGCGGGCTCGCGGACGCGCTGGACGTGCTGCGCGGCCGGGGTGTGGAGGTGCGGCGGGTCTTCCTGCTCGGGCCGGCCGCCGAACTGCCCGCCGTGCAGGCGGCGGCGCCCATGCTGTTCGGGACGCAGGTCGTGGTGCCGCAGCCGGCGGACTACGCGGCGATCGGCGCCGCCCGTCAGGCGGCCTGGGCGCTGGGTGCTTCGCAGGGCACGCTCGACGTGCGGAACCCGCCGGTCTGGCAGGGCGCGGTGGCGCAGGTGCTGGAGCCCGGCGACGAACTGGCCGTGGGGCAGGCGGTGCGGCAGCAGTTCGTGGCGGTGCGGGAGCAGACGCATCCCGGAGCCCTCTGACCTCTCGACCGTCTCTTGGGTTAATTCGGTTGAGGTAACACCGGTGGAGTGTTCGACGATAGGGGCCAGGGGCAACCAACCGCTCCGTCGCCCACTCCGAGAGAAGCTTCGTGCTCATACGACTCCTGCGGACCTGTCTCAGGCCCTACAAGAGACCCATCGCCCTGCTGGTGCTGCTGCAGTTCCTGCAGACCTGCGCCACGCTCTACCTGCCCACGCTGAACGCCGACATCATCGACCAGGGTGTCGTGAACGGCGACACCGGCTACATCCTGGGCTACGGCGGCCTGATGATCGGCATCTCGCTGGTCCAGGTCGTGTGCAACATCGGTGCCGTGTACTACGGCGCCCGTACGGCGGCGGCGCTCGGGCGGGACCTGCGGGCGGCCGTGTTCGACCGGGTGCAGTCGTTCTCCGCGCGTGAGGTGGGCCACTTCGGGGCGCCGTCGCTGATCACCCGGACGACGAACGACGTCCAGCAGGTGCAGATGCTGGCGCTGATGACGTTCACGCTGCTGGTGTCGGCGCCGATCATGTGCGTGGGCGGCATCGTGCTGGCGCTCGGTCTGGATGTGCCGCTGTCCGGGGTGCTGGTGGCGGTCGTTCCGGTGCTGGGCATCTGCGTGACGCTGATCGTGCGGCGGCTGCGGCCGCTGTTCCGGGCGATGCAGGAGAAGCTGGACTCGGTGAACCGGGTGCTGCGCGAGCAGATCACCGGCAACCGTGTGATCCGCGCCTTCGTCCGCGACGAGTACGAGCAGCAGCGCTTCCGCAAGGCCAACACCGATCTCACCGACTTCGCGCTGGGCACCGGCAATCTGCTCGCGCTGATGTTCCCGATCGTCATGACGGTGGTGAACCTGTCGTCGATCGCCGTGGTGTGGTTCGGTGCGCACCGGATCGACAGCGGCGGGATGCAGATCGGTGACCTGACCGCGTTCCTCGCCTATCTGATGCAGATCGTCATGTCCGTGATGATGGCCACCTTCATGTTCATGATGGTGCCGCGCGCCGAGGTGTGTGCCGAGCGCATCCAGGAGGTCCTGGACACCTCCTCCAGCGTCGTACCGCCGTCGGCGCCGGTGCGGGAGCTGCGCAGGCACGGGCATCTGGAGATCCGAGGGGCGGGCTTCCGCTATCCGGGAGCCGAGGAGCCGGTGCTGCGGGCCGTGGACCTGGTGGCCAGGCCGGGTGAGACGACCGCCGTCATCGGCTCGACCGGCAGCGGCAAGTCCACACTGCTCGGGCTGGTGCCGCGGCTGTTCGACGCGACCGACGGGCAGGTGCTCGTCGACGGTGTCGAGGTCGCGGAGATCGAGCCGAAGCTGCTCGCCAGAACCGTCGGGATGGTGCCGCAGAAGCCGTACCTGTTCGCGGGGACCGTGGCGACCAACCTGCGCTACGGCAATCCGGACGCCACCGACGAGGAGCTGTGGCACGCGCTGGAGGTGGCGCAGGCCAAGGACTTCGTCGAAGGGCTGGAGGGCGGGCTCGACGCACCGATCGCGCAGGGCGGGACGAACGTCTCCGGCGGGCAGCGGCAGCGGCTCGCGATCGCCCGGACGCTGGTGCAGCGGCCCGAGATCTACCTCTTCGACGACTCCTTCTCCGCACTCGACTACGCCACGGACACCGCCCTGCGGGCCGCGCTCACGCGGGAGACCGCCGAGGCGACCGTGGTGATCGTCGCCCAGCGCGTGTCGACCATCCGGGACGCCGACCGGATCGTCGTCCTCGACGAGGGCCGGGTCGTCGGCACCGGCCGGCACCACGAACTGATGGCGGACAACGAGACCTACCGGGAGATCGTGCTCTCCCAGCTCACGGAAGCGGAGGCTGCCTGATGGCGGGGCCCATGGGGCGGATGATGGCCGGGGGCGGTCCCGACCAGCGCTCGCTGGACTTCAAGGGATCCGGCAAACGGCTCGTCGCGCGGTTCCGGCCGGAGCGCGCGACCATCTACGTGCTGCTGCTGTGCGTGGTGCTCAGCGTCGGCCTGAGCGTCGTCGGGCCGAAGATCCTCGGCAAGGCCACCGACCTGGTCTTCGCGGGCATCGTCGGGCGGGACATGCCGGACGGGGCGACCAAGGAGCAGGTCCTCGACTCCATGCGGCAGCGCGGGGACGGTGACGTCGCCGACATGCTGCGCAGCACCGACTTCACCCCCGGCGAGGGCATCGACTTCACGGCCGTCGGGCATGTGCTGCTGTTCGCGCTGGGTGTGTTCACGGTGGCCGGGCTGCTGATGGCGGTGGCGACGCGGCTGGTGAACCGGGCCGTGAACCGGACCATGTTCCGGATGCGGGAGGACGTCCAGACGAAGCTGTCACGGCTGCCGCTGTCGTACTTCGACAAGCGCCAGCGCGGTGAGGTGCTGTCCCGGGCGACGAACGACATCGACAACATCGGGCAGACGCTCCAGCAGTCGATGGGGCAGCTCATCAACTCGGTGCTGACCATCATCGGCGTGCTCGCCATGATGTTCTACGTCTCGTGGATCCTGGCGCTGGTCGCGCTGGTGACGGTGCCGCTGTCGTTCGTCGTGGCGACGCGCGTGGGCAAGCGGTCGCAACCGCACTTCGTGCAGCAGTGGCGTACGACGGGCCGGCTGAACGCGCACATCGAGGAGATGTACACCGGGCACGCGCTGGTGAAGGTGTTCGGGCGGCAGGAGGAGTCGGCCGAGCAGTTCGCCGAGGAGAACGACGCGCTGTACGAGGCGGGGTTCAAGGCGCAGTTCAACAGCGGGGTCATGCAGCCGCTGATGATGTTCGTGTCGAACCTCAACTACGTCCTGGTCGCGGTGGTGGGCGGGCTGCGGGTGGCCTCGGGCTCGCTGTCGATCGGTGATGTGCAGGCCTTCATCCAGTACTCGCGGCAGTTCTCCATGCCGCTGACGCAGGTCGCCTCCATGGCGAACCTGGTGCAGTCGGGTGTCGCCTCGGCGGAGCGGGTCTTCGAGCTGCTCGACGCGGAGGAGCAGAGCGCCGACCCGGTGCCGGGCGTGCGGCCGGAGGAACTGCGCGGGCGGGTGGCGCTGGAGCACGTGTCGTTCCGCTACGATCCCGACAAGCCGCTCATCGAGGACCTGTCGCTGAAGGTCGAGCCCGGGCAGACGGTGGCCATCGTCGGCCCGACGGGCGCCGGCAAGACGACACTGGTGAACCTGCTGATGCGGTTCTACGACGTCACCGGCGGGCGCATCACCCTCGACGGGGGCGACATCGCGCGGATGTCGCGGGACGAGCTGCGGGCCGGGATCGGCATGGTGCTCCAGGACACCTGGCTGTTCGGCGGCACGATCGCGGAGAACATCGCGTACGGCGCGTCCCGGGAGGTCACCCGCGGGGAGATCGAGGAGGCGGCCCGGGCGGCGCACGCGGACCGGTTCGTACGGACGCTGCCGGACGGGTACGACACCGTGATCGACGACGAGGGGGCCGGGGTCAGTGCCGGTGAGAAGCAGCTGATCACCATCGCCCGGGCGTTCCTGTCCGACCCGGTGATCCTGGTGCTCGACGAGGCGACCAGCTCGGTCGACACGCGGACCGAGGTGCTCATCCAGAAGGCCATGGCGAAACTCGCCCACGGGCGGACGTCGTTCGTCATCGCGCACCGGCTGTCGACGATCCGGGACGCGGACGCGATCCTGGTCATGGAGAACGGGGCCATCGTCGAACAGGGCGCGCACAGTGAGCTGCTGGCGGCCGGTGGGGCGTATGCGCGGCTGTACAAGGCGCAGTTCGCGCAGGCGGTGGCCGAGGTGGACTGAGTCGCGGGGGGGTGCCGAGTGGGGTCCCGGGG
>NZ_POUC01000196.1 GCF_002891435.1 Streptomyces cahuitamycinicus | reverse complement strand
AGATGTGTATGAGAGACAGCAAGGGGACCGGGTGGGCTGCAACGTGACTGCCATACCCAGTTCATGAAGGGGGTGGCCGAGAAGCAGGATGTACGACCAAGGTCTCAGGGCCGGACCGTCTTGGGACAGGGGTCAAAGCGGGGTGTGGACCTTACGCTGGCGGGCATGACCGTCCCGAAGCCGCGTGGTGCCGATGTCGAGGAAGCCGTTGATCCGCCCTCCGTGGCCGAGCGGGATGAAGGTGTGCTGGGGGCGGCGTACCGGGCGTTGAGCGTCGGGATCGTCTCCGTCGTGCTGCTCATCGCCTTCGAGGCGACCGCCGTGGGGACGGCGATGCCCGTCGCTGCCCGGGAACTGGACGGGGTGTCGCTGTACGCGTTCGCGTTCTCCGGGTACTTCACGACCAGCCTGTTCGGGATGGTGCTCTCCGGGCAGTGGTCGGACCGGCGTGGCCCCCTCGGGCCGTTGACGACGGGCATCGCCTCCTTCGGCGCGGGGCTGCTGCTGTCCGGCACCGCCGGGTCGATGTGGGTGTTCATCCTGGGCCGGGCCGTGCAGGGGTTCGGCGGCGGACTGGTGATCGTCGCGCTGTACGTCGTCGTCGGGAGGGCCTATCCGGAGCGGTTGCGGCCGGCCATCATGGCCGCGTTCGCCGCGAGCTGGGTCCTGCCGTCGATCGTCGGCCCGCTCGCCGCCGGCACGGTCACCGAACAGCTGGGGTGGCGGTGGGTGTTCGCCGGGATACCGCTGCTCGTCGTCTTCCCGCTCGCGCTCGCGCTGCCGCAGATACGGCGTCGGGCGTCCGGACCCGCGGGGGACAGCGCCGCCGGGTCCGCCGCGGCGGAGAGTCCGAACGTGCCCACCCCCGCGGAACGGACCGCCCTCGCCGACCGGCCCGTCGCACGGGACGTGGCGCGGATGACCGACCGGCCCGTCCCGCCGGACGACCCGCCCGCCTCCTTCGACCGTCGGCGCATCCGGCTCGCCCTGGCCATCTCCCTGGGTGCCGGACTGCTCCAGTACGCCGCCCAGGACCTGCGCCCGCTCTCGCTCCTGCCCGGTGCCGTGGGCGTGGCCCTGCTCGTGCCGGCCGTACTCGGGCTGCTCCCGCGCGGCACGTACCGGGCCGTGCGCGGCCTGCCGTCCGTCGTGCTGCTGCGGGGCGTCGCCGCCGGGTCCTTCATCGCCGCCGAGTCGTTCGTGCCGCTGATGCTGGTCACGCAGCGCGGGCTCAGTCCGACGCTGGCCGGGTTCTCGCTCGCCGCGGGCGGCGTGACGTGGGCGCTGGGCTCATGGGTGCAGTCGCGGTCGCGGGTGGAGCCGTACCGGGAGCGGCTGACCACCGTCGGGATGCTGCTGGTGGCGGCCGCCATCGCCGCCGCGCCGAGTGTGCTGATCGACTCCGTGCCCGTCTGGACCGTCGCCGTCGCCTGGGCGTTCGGCTGCTTCGGGATGGGGCTCGTGATCTCCTCCACGAGCGTCCTCCTGCTCAAGCTCTCCGCCCCCGAGGAGGCCGGCACCAACTCCGCCGCCCTTCAGATCTCCGACGGCCTCTCCAACGTCGTCCTGCTGTCCGCCGGGGGCGCCGCCTTCGCGGCGCTGGGCGGCGGCACCGTGACCCACTCGGCCACCCACACCTCGGGCACCCACCCGGCCGCCTTCACCGCGGTGTTCCTGCCGATGGCAGGGGTGGCACTGGCCGGGGCCTGGGTGTCGACGCGGCTGCGGGAGCGACGGCCGTAGACCGGCGGACCGCGGGCCCCGGCGGAGCGGCGGGCCGCTTTCACCGCGCTCGCCGAGATCGCCGTCTCCGTCACCGAGGAGTTGTGACGTCGGTCCCACCCACAGGTGACCCGGCCCGGTCCGCGTATTGACCGGCTCGGGGCGCCGGTAGGGTGGCCCGGTTGTCATACGTAGCCGAGCCGTCAGGCTCCCTCGAACGAGCCGCCCGACCCCCAACGGAGACCGTGACTACCACCGCCGGCACCAGTTCTGCCTCGCACCACCTGTCCCCGGCGTTCCCCGGCCGCGCCCCCTGGGGTACCGCCAGTAAGCTGCGCGCCTGGCAGCAGGGCGCGATGGAGAAGTACATCCAGGAGCAGCCCCGGGACTTCCTGGCGGTCGCCACCCCCGGGGCCGGCAAGACGACCTTCGCGCTGACGCTGGCCTCCTGGATGCTGCACCACCACGTGGTGCAGCAGGTGACCGTGGTGGCCCCGACCGAGCACCTGAAGAAGCAGTGGGCCGAGGCCGCGGCCCGCATAGGGATCAAGCTCGATCCGGAGTACAGCGCCGGGCCGCTCGGCCGGGAGTACCACGGCGTCGCCGTGACGTACGCCGGTGTCGGTGTGCGGCCCATGCTGCACCGCAACCGCGTGGAGCAGCGCAAGACGCTCGTCATCCTCGACGAGATCCACCACGCCGGTGACAGCAAGTCCTGGGGCGAGGCCTGCCTGGAGGCCTTCGAGCCCGCGACCCGACGGCTCGCCCTGACCGGCACGCCCTTCCGGTCCGACACCAACCCCATCCCCTTCGTGACGTACGAGGAGGGCAACGACGGCATCCGGCGGTCGGCGGCCGACTACACCTACGGCTACGGCAACGCCCTCGCCGACAACGTCGTGCGGCCCGTCATCTTCCTCTCCTACAGCGGCAACATGCGCTGGCGCACCAAGGCCGGTGACGAGATCGCCGCCCGGCTCGGCGAGCCCATGACCAAGGACGCCGTCAGCCAGGCCTGGCGGACCGCGCTCGACCCGCGCGGTGAGTGGATGCCGTCCGTGCTGCGGGCCGCCGACCAGCGGCTGACCGAGGTCAGGAAGGCCATCCCGGACGCGGGCGCCCTCGTCATCGCCTCCGACCAGGACTCGGCGCGTGCGTACGCCAAGCTCATCCGGGAGATCACCGGCAGCAAGGCGACCCTCGTACTGTCCGACGACTCCGGCGCCTCCGAGCGGATCGACGAGTTCAGCGCGAACAACGACCGGTGGATGGTCGCCGTGCGGATGGTGTCCGAAGGCGTCGACGTGCCGCGGCTCGCGGTGGGCGTGTACGCCACCACCATCTCCACCCCGCTCTTCTTCGCCCAGGCCGTCGGCCGTTTCGTGCGGTCCCGGCGACGCGGCGAGACCGCCTCGGTGTTCCTGCCGACCGTGCCCGACCTGCTCTCCTTCGCCAACGAGATGGAGCGCGAGCGCGACCACGTCCTCGACAAGCCGAAGAAGCAGGGCGAGGAGGACCCGTACGCCGAGTCCGAGAACGAGATGGACGAGGCGAACCGGGAGCAGGACGAGGACACCGGCGAGCAGGAGCAGTTCTCCTTCGAGGCGCTGGAGTCCGAGGCCGTCTTCGACCGGGTCATGTACAACGGCGCCGAGTTCGGCATGCAGGCCCACCCGGGCAGCGAGGAGGAGCAGGACTACCTCGGCATCCCGGGACTGCTGGAGCCCGACCAGGTGCAGCTGCTGCTGCAGAAGCGGCAGGCCCGCCAGATCGCGCACAGCCGCAAGAAGCCGGACGAGGAGGCCGACCTGCTCGAGATGCCCGCCGAGCGGCGTCCGGTGGTCTCCCACAAGGAGATGATGGAGCTGCGGCGGCAGCTCAACACGATGGTCGGCGCCTACGTCCACCAGAGCGGCAAGCCGCACGGGGTGATCCACACCGAGCTGCGGCGCGTGTGCGGGGGGCCTCCGGCGGCGGAGGCGACGGCGGGGCAGTTGCGGCAGCGGATCACGAAGGTGCAGGAGTGGGCTACGCGGATGAAGTGACATCCGTGGTGTCGTCTGCGGATGGTGGGTGGTTGCTCGCGTCCACGCGGCGGAGCCGCACATCGGCACAGCCCTGCGCCCCCCGGGGCGCGCATACCGCCGCAAAATCAGCACTACGCCCCGTCTCGTGCCCGGATTCTGGACGGAGCCTTCCGCTCAGCGAACCTGCTTCGCTACTGTCCCGCTACGCACACGCCCCGTGGCAGCGCCGCCGCGGAGCGCAGCCGTGAAGCGACGCGGCCCGGACAGGCCGGGCCGCCGGCCGATCGGCGGCCTCTGAAGCGCGTTACCGACGGGACTCGGTGACGCATCCGCCGACCGGGGGGCCGCCGACCTCACCACTAAGGAGTGGGCGTCGTGACCGCGGAGACCTCCCAGACGCTCGACCGAGGGCTACGGGTCCTCAAACTGCTCGCCGACACGGACCACGGGCTGACCGTGACCGAGCTGTCCCTCCGGCTCGGTGTGAACCGGACCGTCGTGTACCGGTTGCTCGCCACCCTGGAGCAGCACGCCCTCATACGCCGTGACCTCGGCGGACGCGCCCGGGTCGGGCTCGGGGTGCTGCGTCTGGGGCGGCAGGTCCACCCGCTGGTGCGGGAAGCCGCGATGCCGGCGCTGCGATCACTGGCCGAGGACATCGGCGCGACGGCGCACCTGACCCTGGTCGACGGGGCGGACGCGCTGGCCGTGGCCGTGGTGGAGCCGACCTGGACGGACTACCACGTGGCCTACCGGGCCGGATTCCGGCACCCCTTGGCCCGCGGCGCCGCCGGCAAGGCGATCCTCGCGGCCCGCCAGCACCCGATGACCGACCCCGGCTACATGCTGACCCACGGCGAACTGGAGGCGGGCGCCTGCGGCGCGGCTGCGCCGCTGCTGGGCGTGACGGGCGTCGAGGGCAGCGTGGGTGTGGTGATGCTGGCCGAGGCGGTGCCGGAACGCGTGGGGCCACGGGTCGTAGACGCGGCCCGGGAGGTCGCGGAGGCGCTGCGCTGACATACGCCGGGTCGCGGGAGAGGGCCCCCGGACGCCCTGGTCCCGGCGGCCTCGCCCTCCCGCGTTAGATTGATCCCGTGTTCTCTCGCCTCACGCGTCCCCAGGCCATCGCCGTCTGCGCCCTGCCCGTCGTGGCCCTGCTCGCGACGGCGGCGCTGGCGCCGTTGCCGTTCTCGGTGGCGCAGCCGGGGCTTACGGCGAACGTGCTGGGCGAGAACAAGGGCGCGCAGGTGATCACCATCTCGGGTGCGCCGGTCCGGGACACCCGGGGTCAGCTGCGGATGACCACCATCGAGGCGACCTCCCCGGACACCCGGGTCTCGCTCCCCGACGTCATCGACGGCTGGTTCCGCACCGACCAGGCGGTCATGCCGCGCGACTCCGTCTACCCGAGCGGGGACAGCGTCAAGGAGATCGAGCGGCACAACGAGAAGCAGATGAGGGACTCCCAGGACGCGGCGACACAGGCCGCGCTGGGATACCTCGGCCTCGACGACAAGGACGTGAAGGTCAGCCTGAAGCTCGCGGACGTGGGCGGGCCCAGTGCGGGGCTGCTCTTCTCCCTGGGGATCGTCGACAAGCTCGACGGCGACGGCACCGGCGGGGATCTGACCGGCGGCCGGGTCATCGCCGGCACGGGCACGATCGACGCGACCGGCCGCGTCGGTGCCGTAGGGGGCGTCGCCCTCAAGACCCAGGCCGCTAAGCGGGACGGGGCGACGGTGTTCCTGGTCCCCGAGGCGGAGTGCGGGGACGCGCGAGCCGACCTGCCGAAGGGCCTGCGGCTGATTCCGGTCACCACGCTGAAGCGCACGGTGAGTTCCCTGGTGGCTCTGGAGACGGGCAAGGGGTCCGTGCCCAGTTGTTAGTGGGCGGGTGCCGTTCCGGGCCGGGCGGCGAGTCTTAATCCCACTTCCACGAGGGCCCAGCCCAGCCGCGTACGGAGGTCATGGCGGCGCGCCGGGCGAGGTTCGGCCTCGGCGCTGAGTTCCGCGGCGCGGGCGTGGTGCAGGGTGAGGTGGATGTCCGGGTGCATGAGTGATGGCCTTTCACGGCGTCATCTGGCTGGGGAAGACGTGCGTGTGGACGCGTACCGTCTCGGCGTCCGGCGTGCCCTCGGGCAGGGGGCGGTAGCTCTGGATGAGCTCGTGCATCTTGCCGACCAGCTCACGGGCGAGTTCGGGAGTGAGCCGCAGGGTGAAGTCGCTGAGGTCCGTGGCGCCGTCCCATTCCTCGCCCCACTCACTCCTGTTGCCGAGCCAGGTCGCGACTTCCCGGGTGTGCACGTTGGCCATCTCGTATGCGAGCAGGGCGACGGCTCCCCGCACGGTCGGATCCGGGTCGTTGATCAGTGTCTTGTCGATCCGGATGCCCTGGTCCACCGCCTTCCACCAGCGCTCCCGCCCCTTGCCGCGCTCGGGGTCGTCGGCGACGAAGCCGTGCGCGGCGAGTTGCCGTAGGTGGTAGCTGGTGGCACCGCTGGACTCGCCGAGTTTCTCGGCCAGTTGGGAGGCGGTGGCGGGCCCGCCGTGCCGCAGGGCGATCAGCAGCTGCATCCGCAGGGGATGGGCCAGGCCGCGCAGGGAGCGGGCGTCGAGCAGACGAGGAGCTGGTTCGTCGGACATGCATGCAAAGGTAGCGTTGCAAAGGCCCCTTTGCAACGGCTTCTTTGTAACTCACCCCTCCCCGACGAACCCCTCCTCCACCATCCAGTCCAGCGCCACCTGGTGCGGATCCTCCCCCTCCACATCCACCTTCGCGTTCAGCGTCTGCGCCACGGAGTTGTTCAGCCTGGCCGTCACCGGGTTCAGGACCTCCGCGATCGCCGGCCACTCCCTCAGGGACTTCGCGTTGATCATCGGGGCGGCGTTGTAGTTGGGGAAGAACTTCCTGTCGTCGTCCATCACTGCCAGGTTCATCGACTTGATGCGCCCGTCGGTGGTGAACACCTCCCCGTACGTGCAGTTGCCCTGCTGCGTCTGCGTGTAGATGATCCCGGTGTCCATCTGCGTGATGTTCCGCGCCGGGACGTCCATGCCGTAGGCCTTCTGCATGCCCGGCAACCCGTCCGCCCGGTTCGCGAACTCGACTTCCACGCACAGCTTCACGGCGCCCGGATCGGACTTCGCCAGTTTCGCCACGTCCGACATGGTCTTCGTGCCGTATTTCTTCGCGTTCTCCTGGTTCATGGCCAGCGCGTACGTGTTGTCGAGCTTCGAGGGCGGCAGCCAGACCAGGCCCTTCCCCGCGTCCTCCTTCTTCACCGCCTCCCACTGCCGCTGCGGATCGGTGATCGGCTTGCTGTGCCCGAGGTAGGTGATCCAGGCCGTGCCCGTGTACTCGTACCCGGCGTCCGCGTCGCCCTTGCGGACCGCCTCGCGGCTGCCGACGGACCCCTGGATGCCGGTGCGGTCGATCACGTCCGCGCCGGCCGCCTCGAACGCGATGCCCATGATCGCGCCCAGGATCAACTGCTCGGTGAACGACTTCGACGTCACCGTCAGATGCGCGCCCTTCAGCGGCTCACCCCGGCCGATCGACCCCGGCTCCACGTCGTCGGTCAGCGGAGAGCCACTGGTCAGACCGCACCCGGCCGCCGCCAGCAGCAGGCCGGCCGCCGACAGGCACGTACGCCGCCTCATGGCTGCAACCCCCGCGGCCGCAGCAGCAGTTCGGCGATCGACGCAAGCCAGTCCACCAGCAGGGCCAGCACCACCGTGAGGATCGAGCCGAGCACCAGCACCGGCATCCGCTGGTTGGTGATCCCGGTCGTGATCAGAACGCCGAGGCCGCCGCCACCGCCGAAGACCGCCAGGGTCGCCGTACCGACGTTCAGGACGAGGGCCGTGCGCACGCCCGCCAGGATCAGCGGGACCGCGAGCGGGAGTTCGACCCGGGTCAGCACCCCCGTGGGGGACATGCCGATGCCGCGGGCCGCCTCCAGCAGGGTCGGGTCGTTCGCCTTCAGGCCCGCGATCGTGTTGGCGAGCACGGGCAGGATGGCGTAGACGATGATGCCGATCAGCGCGGCCCTGCGGCCGATGCCCAGCCAGATCACCAGGAGGGCCAGCAGACCGATCGCCGGGGTCGCCTGGCCCGTGTTGGCGAACGCCATCGCCACCGGGGCGGCCCTGCGCATCGGCCCGCGGGTCAGCAGGATGCCCAGCGGGATCGCGATGATCAGCACGAAGAACGTGGAGATCACCGTCAGCTGGATGTGCTGCCACAGCGCCTTGGTCACCTGGCCGCCCGACAGGGCGTTGCGGGTGAGCGCGTCCAGGCCGGCCTGCTGGAACCACAGCCAGGTGGCGAGCAGCACGGCGATCAGGGCGACCGGCAGGAACGTCAGCTTCTGCCAGGTGAGGCGGGGCGGCCGACGCTCGGACGGGGGCGCCTGGGCCTCGTCGAGAGACTCGGAGGTCACCTCGGCCTCCGTGGCGGTCACCGTTCCCCTCCCGGGCCGCTCACACCCGCCGGACCCGCGGCCCCCTCCTGCTCCGCGTGCGTCTGCGCGGCCCGCAGCGACTCCAGTTCGTGCTGGTGTTCCATCGCGTCGAGCCGGTCGGCCTCCAGCATCTCGTGCACGGAGTTGATGAGCGTCTCCATGTCGACGACGCCCGTGTACTCGCCGCGCCGCCCGGTCACCGCCACCCGCCCGGCGTTGTCGGTGAGCACCGCCTCCAGCGCGTCCCGCAGCGTCGCGTCCCGGGTGACCGTGTCGTGCACCAGGGTCCCGGCGCGGGCCAGCGAGCCCCGGGCCCGCATCAGATCGCCGCGCCGCAGCCACTTGTAGGGGCGGCCGCGACGGTCGAGCAGCAGGATCTCGTTGCTGCCGCTGGTCCGCAGCCGGTTGAAGATCTGCTGCAACGGATCGTCGACCGTGACCGTCGGATACTCGGTGATCTCCACGTCCCGTACGCGGGTCAGGTTCAGCCGCTTCAGGGCCGCGCCGGCGCCCACGAACCCGGACACGAAGTCGTCGGCCGGGTTGGTCAGGATCGCCTCGGGGGTGTCGAACTGCGCGATGTGCGACCGCTCGCGCAGCACGGCGATCCGGTCACCGATCTTGATCGCCTCGTCGAAGTCGTGGGTGACGAAGACGATCGTCTTGTGCAGCTCGTGCTGGAGGCGGATCAGCTCGTCCTGGAGGTGGTCCCGGGTGATCGGGTCCACCGCGCCGAACGGCTCGTCCATCAGCAGCACCGGCGGATCGGCGGCCAGCGCCCGGGCCACGCCCACGCGCTGCTGCTGCCCGCCGGACAGCTGACGCGGGTAGCGGCCCCGGAACTCCCCGGCGTCCAGGCCCACGAGGTCGAGCAGCTCCTCGGTCCGCTCCTTGATCCGCGCCTTCGGCCAGCCGATCATCCTCGGGACGATCCCGATGTTCTGCGCGACCGTCATGTGCGGGAAGAGCCCGGCGGACTGGATGGCGTAGCCGACCTTGCGGCGCAGCTTGACCGGGTCCATGTCGGTGACGTCCTCGCCGCCGATGCGGATGCGGCCGCCGGTCGGCTCGATCAGCCGGTTGATCATCTTGAGCGTGGTCGACTTCCCGCACCCCGAGGGGCCGACGAAGACGACGACCTCGCCCGCGTTGATCTGCATGTTCACGTTGTCCACGGCCGGCTGCGCACTGCCGGGGTAGCGCTTGGTCAGGCTCTCCAGCTCGATGGACGCGCCGTGGTCGCCGGTCTCAGGCACGGATCCCCCTGGGAATGGTCAGCCGTCCGATCAGGACGTACGCGGCGTCGAACAGCAGGGCCAGGACGATGATGCCGAGCGTGCCCGCGAGGACCTGGTTGAGCGCGTTGGCGCTGCCCAGCGAGGCCAGGCCGCGGAAGATGACGTTGCCGAGACCGGGGCCGGAGGCGTACGCCGCGATGGCGGCGATGCCCATCAGCATCTGGGTGGAGACCCTGATCCCGGTCAGGATCGGCGGCCAGGCCAGCGGCAGCTCGACCCGCAGCAGCCGGGCCGGCCGGGACATCCCGATGCCCGTGGCCGCGTCCACCAGTGTCGGGTCGACCCCGCGCAGCCCGACGATCGCGTTGCGCACGACCGGCAGCAGCCCGTACAGCGTCAGTGCGATCACCGTGGGCGGCACGCCGAGCCCCACGAGGGGGATGAGCAGACCGATCAGGGCGAGCGCCGGCACGGTCAGGATGGTGGCGGTGGTCGTGGTCGCGAGGTTCCCGGCCCACTCGCTGCGGTAGGTGGCGACGCCGATCAGCACCCCGAGCAGGGTCGCGACGACCATGCACTGGAAGACGGCGCTCGCGTGCTGGTAGGCGTCCGTGAGCAGCTGCTGGTGCCGGTTGACCAGGTACTCCCAGAAGTTCACACGCGCTCACCCCACGACTCAGGTCTCCTCCGCGGCCTGCTCCACGAGCGGGATGATCCGCAGCGGAACGGGGTTCTCCATGACGATCGCCGTGGAGGCCCGGACGATGCCATCAAAACCGACGACCCGGTCGATCACACGCTGGAGATCGGCGTTGGAGCGGGCCACGAGCCGGCCCAGCATGTCCCCGGTGCCGGTGGTCGTGTGCAGCTCCAGCACCTCCGGCACGGTCGCCAAGTGGGCGCGTACGTCCGGCCCTTGCCCCTGCCGGATCTGCAGCGTGGCGAACGCCGTGACCGGGTAGCCGAGCGCCGCCGGATCCACCTGCGGACCGAATCCCCGGATCACTCCGTTCGACTGAAGCCGGTCCAGCCGGGCCTGCGCGGTGCCCCGGGCCACCCCCAGCCGCCGGGACATCTCCAGCACCCCGATCCGCGGCTCATGGGCGAGCAGCAGGATGATCCGGCCGTCCAGATGATCGATCGCCACAGCAGCCTCCCGGCATGGTCATCCTGTACAGAAGGGCCGATGTTACGGCCGTATTGCTGAACAGATTGCCCCGTCAAAACACAAACTATTGCGCACCTTGCCGGGCAGGGAGACCCTGCGGCTATGACGCAGACCACTCACCACACTCCCGACACCGCCCGGCAGGCCGACCCCTTCCCGGTCAAGGGAATGGACGCGGTCGTCTTCGCCGTGGGCAACGCCAAGCAGGCGGCGCACTACTACTCCACCGCCTTCGGCATGAAGCTGGTCGCCTACTCCGGGCCGGAGAACGGCAGCCGCGAGACCGCCGCCTACGTGATGGAGAACGGCTCCGCCCGTTTCGTCCTCACCTCGGTCATCAAGCCCACGACCGACTGGGGCCGCTTCCTCGCGCGGCACGTGGCCGAGCACGGCGACGGTGTCGTCGACCTCGCCATCGAGGTCCCGGACGCCCGCGCCGCCTACGCCTACGCCCTGGAGCACGGCGCCCGCTCCGTCGCCGAGCCGTACGAGATCAAGGACGAGCACGGCACGGTCGTCCTGGCGGCCATCGCCACCTACGGCGAGACCCGCCACACCCTCGTCGAGCGCTCCGGCTACGACGGCCCCTACCTGCCGGGCTACGTCGCCGCGAAGCCGATGGTCGAGCCGCCCGCGCAGCGCACCTTCCAGGCGATCGACCACTGCGTCGGCAACGTCGAGCTCGGCCGGATGAACGAGTGGGTCGGCTTCTACAACAAGGTCATGGGCTTCACGAACATGAAGGAGTTCGTGGGCGACGACATCGCCACCGAGTACAGCGCGCTGATGTCGAAGGTCGTCGCCGACGGCACGCTCAAGGTCAAGTTCCCGATCAACGAGCCGGCCATCGCCAAGAAGAAGTCCCAGATCGACGAGTACCTGGAGTTCTACGGCGGCGCGGGCGTGCAGCACATCGCTCTCAACACGGGCGACATCGTGCAGACGGTCCGCACGATGCGGGCGGCCGGCGTCGAGTTCCTCAACACGCCCGACTCCTACTACGACACGCTGGGGGAGTGGGTCGGCGAGACCCGGGTCCCCATCGACACCCTGCGTGAGCTGAAGATCCTCGCCGACCGCGACGAGGACGGCTACCTGCTGCAGATCTTCACCAAGCCGGTCCAGGACCGGCCGACCGTCTTCTTCGAGATCATCGAACGCCACGGCTCGATGGGCTTCGGCAAGGGCAACTTCAAGGCCCTGTTCGAGGCGATCGAGCGCGAGCAGGACCGCCGCGGCAACCTGTAGCAGCCGGTGCCCCGGGCCGTGCGGGTGTCACGGGGCACCCGCACGTGAGTCCCTGGCAGACAGGCGTGGCCGCCGACCCGGCCTGCACCTCCGAGCGGGGAGGGAGAGGACCCACTCCCGCTCGGTCTCCGGGAACGGTTCACACCGGTGGCCCCCGGTGCGACCCTGTGATCATGAGCCGTAGCGAAGCGCCCCGCTCCGAAGACGCAGACGCCGCAGCGACCGGCGGTCTCGTCGACTCCCTGCTCGGCGGCCTCCCCGCCGAAGCGGTCCTCACCGACCCCGACGTCACGGCCTCCTACGCCAACGACATGGCGAGCTTCTGCCCGGCCGGCACCCCGGCCGTGGTCGTGCTGCCCCGCACGACCGAGCAGGTGCAGCACGTGATGCGCACCGCCACCGCCCTGCGCGTCCCCGTCGTCCCGCAGGGCGCCCGCACCGGGCTGTCCGGCGCCGCCAACGCCTCCGACGGCTGCATCGTGCTCTCCCTGACGAAGATGGACCGGATCCTGGAGATCAACCCGGTCGACCGCATCGCCGTCGTCGAGCCCGGCGTGATCAACGCCGCCCTGTCCCGGGCCGTCGGCGAGCACGGCCTGTACTACCCGCCGGACCCCTCCAGCTGGGAGATGTGCACCATCGGCGGCAACATCGGCACCGCCTCCGGCGGCCTGTGCTGTGTCAAGTACGGGGTGACCGCCGAGTACGTCCTCGGTCTCGACGTCGTCCTCGCCGACGGCCGCCTGATGTCCACCGGCCGCCGCACCGCCAAGGGCGTCGCCGGCTACGACCTGACCCGCCTGTTCGTCGGCTCCGAGGGCTCCCTCGGCATCGTCGTGCGGGCCGTCCTCGGGCTGCGCCCCAAGCCGCCCGAGCAGCTGGTGCTGGCCGCCGAGTTCGCCTCCGCCGCCGCGGCCTGCGACGCCGTTTGCCGCATCATGGAGGGCGGCCACGTCCCGTCACTCCTCGAACTCATGGACCGTACGACGGTCGAGGCCGTCAACGACATGGCGCAGATGGGCCTGCCCGAGAGCACCGAGGCGCTGCTCCTGGCCGCGTTCGACACCACCGCCCCGGCCGCCGACCTCGCCGCCGTCGGCGCCCTGTGCGAGGCGGCCGGTGCCACCCAGGTCGTCCCCGCCGACGATGCGGCCGAGTCCGAACTGCTCCTCCAGGCGCGGCGCTTGTCGCTCACCGCGCTGGAGGCGGTCAAGGGCGTGACGATGATCGACGACGTGTGCGTGCCGCGCTCCCGGCTCGCCGAGATGCTCGAAGGCGTCGACAGGATCGCCGGAAAGTACCAGCTCACCATCGGTGTCGTCGCCCATGCGGGGGACGGCAACACCCATCCGACGGTCTGCTTCGACCCGGCGGACCCCGACGAGTCCCGGCGCGCCCGCGACTCCTTCGACGAGATCATGGCCCTCGGCCTGGAGCTCGGCGGCACCATCACCGGCGAACACGGTGTCGGCGTCCTGAAGAAGGAATGGCTCGCGCGCGAGATCGGCCCCGTGGGCATGGAGATGCAGCGGGCAGTCAAGCAGGCCTTCGACCCGCTGGACATCCTGAACCCGGGCAAGCTCTTCTGAGGCCCCTGCCCTCACTGGGCGAGCAGCTGGGCCAGCTCGTCGTCCAGCCCGAGCTGCTCACCCTCCGACCCCGGCGGGACCACCCGCAGCGTGCGCTCCAGCCAGGCCGTCACCGCCGCCGCGGGGGCCTCCAGCAGGGCGTTCCCGTCGGGTGAACTCAGCGCCATCAGAACGACGCCACGCCCCTCGGTCTTCGTCGGCCACACCCGCACGTCCCCCTGCACGCACGGCCGGAACACGCCCTCCACCAGCAGCTTCCGGGCGAACGTCCAGTACACCGGGTGCTCGGTGTCTATGTGGAAGGTGACGTGGACGGCGTAGGGGTCGTCCGTGAGGTACCCGAGCCGGGCCGGCACGGGGATCCTGCGCTCCGGCGACAGGACGAGTCTCAGCTCCAGTTCCCGCTCCACCACGGTGTGCACGGCGGTCTCCCTTCTCCTGACGGCTGCCCGCGAGGGCCGGTCGGGAGGAGAGAGCGGGCGGGGGCCACGGCATTACGCGCCTTGCCGGAAGTTTTTTCCAGGGGGATCCGACCGAGCGGCGCGGTCCGTAGCACATCGGTGCTCGAAAGGGGTGGGTCCGGTGGGAGCGGCGGTGGGGCTTGCGCACGTCTGATAGATGTGGAGGCCCCCATTTGACCCCCGAGCAGATACGGGACGACGGACATGAGCGCCCCAACCC
>NZ_POUC01000195.1 GCF_002891435.1 Streptomyces cahuitamycinicus | reverse complement strand
GGGCAGGACGGCACCACGTCGGGGAAGGACGCGAAGAAGATCCTGCCGGCGTACGTGGCGACCAACGTGGTGAAGCCGGACGTCCCCGCCAAGAACGGCTCGGCCATCGGCTTCACCGGCAAGCTGGATCTCTCCACCCTCAAGACCTCGGTCCCGAAGCAGCTCGGCAAGGGCGGCAAGGTCACCGTCATGGCGCCGTTCTGGGGCTCGCCGCCGAAGCAGAGCAACGCCTACTACACGGCGATGAACGACCTGATCGGCGTCGACGTCGTCTGGCAGAACCAGGACGGCAACACCTACGACCAGAAGCTCGGCGCGGTCCTCGCCTCCAGCGACGTCCCGGACGTGGTGGTCGTGCCCGGGTGGAACATGGGCGGCAAGATACCCAGCGCCATCATCAGCAAGTTCGCCGACCTCGGCCCCTACCTGTCCGGGGACAAGGTCAAGGAGTACCCGAACCTCGCGGCGATCCCGACCGACGCCTGGCGGCGCTCCATCTTCGGCGGCAAGCTGCGGGGCCTGCCGATGCCGGCGCCGTCCGCCCCCTCCATGGTGCCCCTGTACCGGCAGGACATCTTCGAGAAGGAGGGCTACGAAGTCCCGAAGTCCTGCGACGAGTTCATGGCCCTGGCCAAGGAGATCACCAACGCCAAGGCCAAGCGGTGGGCCTGCCTGGACATGAAGTGGACCGCCTTCCAGGCCTTCGGTGTGCTCTCGGGCAGCGAGAAGCCGCTCGGCTGGAACCTCGTCGACGGCAAGCTGGTCTACCGCATCGAGACCGAGGAGTTCCTCGAAGCGCTGGAGTGGTCCCGCAAGCTCTTCGCCGCCGGGGTCGTCCACCCCGACTCCAAGATGGGCAAGAACGCCCCCGACCCGGGTCCCAAGTTCGCGGCGGGTGAGTTCCTGATCTACCCCAACAACATCTCCCAGTGGTGGAGCCGCACCGCTGAGCAGGCCACCCAGAACCCGGACTTCAAGATCTGGGGCATGGACGTCTGGGGCCATGACGGCGGCGACCCCATCCTGTGGGCCGATCAGCCCGCCGGCATCTTCGCCTTCATCAGCAAGAAGGCCTCCGAGTCGGTCATCCGAGACGTGCTGGCCGTCGCCAACGTCACCGCGGCGCCGTACGGCACCAAGGAATACATGATGACCAACTACGGCGTCGAAGGCACTCACTACACCGTCAAGGACGGCGTCCCCGTCAAGTCCGACAAGGGCAACAACGAGGTGTTGAACGCCTACGTCATGGTCGCGAGCCCTGCCGCGACCATCGCGCACCCCGACTTCCCCGAGGTCGCCAAGGGCCAGGTCGAGTGGCAGCAGCGGATGGGCGCCTTCGCCAAGAAGTCCTCCTTCTGGGGCATGCAGATCACCGAGCCCGCCCGGTACACCAACCTCTCCAACGACTTCGAGCAACTCGAGGACGACATCGTCCGCGGCCGGAAGAAGATCAGCGACATGCAGCAGGCCGTCTCCGACTGGAAGAGCAAGGGCGGCGACAAGCTGCGCGACTGGTACCAGAAGCTTCTCGACGAGAACGGCTCGGCGGCGAGCTGATCAGGCTCTGAGGCAAGGAGAACTGCCGTGTCCCACAGCACGGTGCCTCGGACCAGCACCGAGGCCGGAACGCCCGAGAAGACCCCGGTGGCGTCCGGTGACGCCACCGGTGCCCGGGAGAAGCCACCTGCGGGCAAGCTGAGCTTCCGGCACAGGTTCCGACGCGATCGCGTCCTGGTCCTCATGACGCTGCCGACCGTCCTGCTGGTGCTGGTCTTCAACTACCTGCCCATCCTCGGCAACGTCGTCGCCTTCCAGGAGTACGACCCCTACATCAGCGACAACGGCATCATCTCCATGCTGAACAGCCCCTTCGTGGGCCTGGAGAACTTCCAGCGGATCTTCGAGGACTCGGCCTTCTGGAACGCCGTCGAGAACACGCTGGTGCTGTTCTTCGTCCAGCTCGTGCTGTTCTTCCCGATCCCGATCCTGCTCGCGCTGCTCATCAACAGCGTGGTCCGGCCCCGCGTGCGGGCCGTCGCGCAGGCGGTGCTCTACCTGCCGCACTTCTTCTCGTGGGTGCTGGTCATCGCCGTCTTCCAGCAGATGTTCGGCGGCGCGGGGATGCTCTCCCAGCTGCTGCGGGAGAACGGGTACGACGGCCTGGACATCATGACCAACCCGGGCACCTTCCCGTTCCTGCTCACCGCGGAGAGCGTGTGGAAGGACGCCGGGTGGGGGATCATCGTCTTCCTCGCCGCCCTGGCGTCGGTCAGCCCGGACCACTACGAGGCCGCCGCGATGGACGGCGCCGGACGCTGGCGCCGCATGTGGCACGTCACGCTGCCCGCCCTGCGGCCGGTGATCGCGCTCCTGCTCGTGCTGCGCGTCGGCGACGCCCTGACCGTGGGGTTCGAGCAGATCCTGCTGCAACGCGATGCCGTCGGACCGGGGGCGGGAGAGGTCCTCGACACCTTCGTGTGGTGGAACGGCGTGCGCAACCAGGACTTCGGCTACGCGGCCGCCGCCGGTCTCATCAAGGGCGTGGTCAGCATCGGCCTGGTCCTCGCCGCGAACAAGGTGGCCCATCTCATGGGCGAGCAGGGGGTGTACAAGAAGTGACCGCCGTCATCGATAAACCGGCGAACAAGCCGCGCCCGTGGGCCGCCCCGCCCCGCCCCGCGTGGGAGGAGGAGCCTTCCAGGGCCGGCCTCGCGGGCAAGGGCATCGCCCTGTCGTTCGCCTGCCTGGCGATCCTCTTCCCACTGTGGATCGTGATCGTCACCAGCCTCTCCTCGCGGAAGACCATCGACGAGGCGGGCGGCCTGGTGCTGGTGCCCAAGGGCATCACCTTCATCGCGTACCGGGAACTGCTCAGTGGCGGCCAGGTCACCCGCGCCGCGATCATCAGCGTCCTCGTCACCCTGGTCGGCACGCTGTTCTCCATGGCGGTGTCCGTGCTGTGCGCCTACGGTCTCTCCCGCAGCGGAACCCTCGGCCACCGCTGGATCCTGATGACGCTGCTGGCGACCATGTTCTTCAGCGCCGGCCTCATCCCCACGTACCTGCTCGTGCAGTCCCTCGGCCTGATGGACAGCTATCTCGCGCTGATCCTGCCGAGCGCGATCAGCGTCTTCAACATCCTGGTGCTGCGCGGCTTCTTCATGGGGATCTCGCAGGAACTCATCGACAGCGCACGCATCGACGGTGCCGGAGACTTCCGCATCCTCCGGCAGATCGTCATGCCGCTGTCACGGGCCGTCCTCGCGGTGATCACGCTGTTCTACGCCGTCGGGTATTGGAGTGCCTGGTTCAACGCGTCGCTCTACCTGAACGACCAGGACATGATGCCGCTGCAGAACGTCATGATCCAGCTCGTGCAGAAGCAGGAGGCGCCGGTCGGTCTGGGCCAGGCCATCAAGACCGGTCAGCTGTCGGGGCTCGCCGTGCAGATGGCTGTGATGGTGATGGCTCTCCTGCCCGTCGCCGTCCTGTCCCCCTTCGTCCAGCGGCACTTCAAGAAGGGCATGCTCACAGGCGCCGTGAAGGGCTGACCGTAGCGCTGCCGGTTGTTCGTCGTCCGGGGCTGCTTCGTGGCTTGTCGCGTAGTTCCCCGCGCCCCGGAGGGCACCCACTTCCCCCCTCTTTGCATGAACGAGGTATGTCATGAGCACGTTTCAACTCAGCAGACGTTCCGTGCTGGCCGGGACCGCGGTCGCCGCCGCGGTCGTCTCCCTGCCACTGACACAGGGGCGCGCACAAGCCACCGCCACCCCCGCGAAGAACGGGTACCGCTGGCGCAACGCCGTCCAGGGCGGCACCGGGTTCATCACCGGCGTCCTCTTCCACCCCTCCGTCAAGGGGCTCGCCTACCTCCGCACCGACATCGGCGGCGCCTACCGCTGGGACGACCGGAGGGACCGGTGGATCCCGCTGACCGACCACATCGGCTGGGACGACTGGAACCTGCTCGGCGTGGAGGCCATGGCCGTCGACCCGGCGCATCCGAACCGGGTGTACCTCTCCCTCGGCACGTACGCGCAGTCCTGGGCGGGCAACGGGGCCGTGCTGCGCTCGGAGGACCGCGGCGCGACCTGGCAGCGCACCGACCTCACCGTGAAGCTCGGCGCCAACGAGGACGGGCGCGGCTGCGGTGAGCGACTCCTCGTCGACCCGCGGGACAGCGACACCCTGTGGCTCGGCACCCGGCACGACGGGCTGCTCAAGTCGACCGACCGGGGCGCCACCTGGCAGGCCGCCGCCTTCCCGGCCACCCCCGGCGCCACCGGCCAGGGCATCACGCTCCTGGTCGCCGCCGGCCGCAGCGTCTACGCCGGCTGGGGCGACTCCGACGGCACCTCCGCGAACCTCTACCGCACCACCGACGGCACCACATGGGAAGCCGTGCCGGGGCAGCCGGCCGGCACCGCCGCCAAGGTGCCGATCCGGGCCGCGTACGACCGGCACACGCGCGAGCTGTATGTGACGTACGCCAACGCCCCCGGCCCGAACGGCCAGTCCGACGGCAGCGTGCACAGGCTGCGCACCACGAGCGGGAAGTGGACCGATGTCACGCCCGTGAAGCCGGGCGGCACGACGGCCGACGGCTCCGCCGACTCCTTCGGCTACGGCGGTGTCGCCGTCGACGCCCGCCGGCCGGGCACGCTCGTCGTCTCCACCAACAACCGCTGGGCCGACATCGACACCGTCTTCCGCTCCACCGACGGTGGCCGCACCTGGACGTCCCTGAAGGCCAAGGCCGTCTTCGACGTGTCCGAGACGCCCTACCTCAAGTGGGGCGGGGACGAGCCCAAGTTCGGCTGGTGGATCCAGGCCGTCGCCCTCGACCCCTACGACTCCCGGCACGTCGTCTACGGCACCGGCGCCACCCTCTACGGCACCCGCGACCTCAAGCGCTGGGCCCCGCAGATCCGCGGTGTGGAGGAGGCGTCCATCCGTCAGCTGGTCTCGCCCCCGACCGGTCAGGCGCACCTGCTCAGCGGGTCCGGTGACATCGGCGTGATGTACCACGAGCGGCTCACCGCCTCCCCGTCGCGCGGCATGGCGTCGAACCCCGTGTTCGGCACGGCGACGGGCCTGTCGCTGGCCGCCGCGAAGCCGACGTACGTGGTCCGGTCCGGCTGGGGGGACAACGGCAACGGCGCCTTCTCGAACGACGGCGGCAAGACCTGGGCCCCCTTCAAGGCCCAGCCGGACGTCGCCAAGACCGCGCCCGGCCCGATCGCCACCAACGCCGACGGCAGCGTGCTGCTGTGGTCCTTCGGCACGGCCAACCCCGGCTACCGCTCGGCGGACAACGGCGCCGGCTGGTCGGAGGTCGTCTCCTTCCCGAAGGGTGCCGTCCCCGTCGCGGACCCCGTCGACCCGGCCCGCTTCTATGCCTTCGACACCACGACCGGCACGCTCCACGCCAGCACCGACGGCGGCCGGACCTTCACCGCGCGGGCCACGGGCCTGAACTCGGGGGACACCGAGTTCCAGCTGGCCGTCACGCCCGGGCGCTCCGGGCACCTGTGGCTGAGCCTCAAGTGGAACGGGCTGTACCGCTCCACCGACGGCGGCGCCACCTTCACCAAGGTCGGCAGCTGCTGGGCCTCGTACACCCTCGGCTTCGGCAAGGCCGCCAAGGGCGCTTCGTACCCGGCCGTCTACATGGTCGGCTCCACCGAGACCATCACCGCCGTGTACCGCTCCGACGACGAGGCGAAGAGCTGGACGCGGATCAACGACGACCGGCACCAGTGGGGCTGGACCGGCGCCGCCATCACCGGCGACCCGCGTGTATACGGCCGGGTCTACATCGCCACCAACGGCCGCGGCGTGCAGTACGGGGAGCCCGCCTGATGCCCGACCTGAGCGATGTGACCAGGGGGCGGCTGCTGTTCGGCGGCGACTACAACCCCGAGCAGTGGCCCGAGGAGACCTGGCACGAGGACGTCCGGCTGATGAAGGCCGCCCGCGTCAACTCGGTCACCCTCGGCGTCTTCTCCTGGTCGACGCTCGAACCGGAGCCGGGGGCACGGGAGTTCGGCCGGCTGGACACGCTGATGGACCTGATGCACGACAGCGGCATCGGCGTCGTCCTCGCCACGCCCACCTCCTCGCCCCCGCCCTGGATGGGCCGCCTGCACCCCGACACGC
This sequence comes from Streptomyces cahuitamycinicus, assembly GCF_002891435.1. Classification (GTDB taxonomy): domain Bacteria; phylum Actinomycetota; class Actinomycetes; order Streptomycetales; family Streptomycetaceae; genus Streptomyces; species Streptomyces cahuitamycinicus. The sequence continues at coordinate 8,072 of NZ_POUC01000195.1, read as the reverse complement.
TGCCCGTCACCGAGGACGGCCGCACCGAGTGGTGGGGCGGCCGGCAGCACTTCTCACACTCCAGCGCCACCTACCGGCGCTACGCCGCCGCCATCACCGAGGACCTGGCCGCCCGCTACGGCGGTCACCCGGCCCTGACGATGTGGCACATCAACAACGAGTACTGCACCTACGACTACGGCGACGAGGCAGCCGCCGCCTTCCGCCGCTGGCTGCGCGAGAGGTACGGCACGCTCGACGCCCTCAACGAGGCTTGGGGCACCGCCTTCTGGAGCCAGGGCTACGACACCTGGGACGGCATCCTGCCGCCCCGCCTGCCGCACTACCTGCGCAACCCCGGCCAGGTGCTGGACTTCCGCCGCTTCACCTCCGACATGCTCCTGGAGTGTTACGCCGCAGAGCGCGACATCGTGCGCCGCCACACCCCGCACATCCCTGTCACCAGTAACTTCATGCCGCTGTGGTTCGGCCAGGACGCCTGGCGCTGGGCGGAGGAGGAGGACGTCGTCTCCGTCGACCTCTACCCCGACCCGCGCGACCCCCTCGGCGCCCAGAACGGCGCCCTGGTCCAGGACATGACCCGCTCCCAGGCGCGCGGGCCCTGGATGCTGATGGAGCAGGCGGCCGGGCCGGTCAACTGGCGGGGCGTGAACCACCCCAAGCCGCGCGGCCTCAACCGGCTCTGGTCCCTCCAGGCCGTGGCCCGGGGCGCCGACGCCGTCTGCTACTTCCAGTGGCGCCAGTCCCGGCAGGGCGCGGAGAAGTTCCACTCCGGCATGGTCAGCCACGCGGGGGAGGAGGGCCGCACCTACCAGGAGGTCAAGCGGCTCGGCGCCGACCTGGAGCGGATCGCGCCCGAGGTGACCGGCCGCCATCTCACCGCGCAGGTCGCCGTCCTGCACGACTGGCACGCCTGGTGGGCCGGCGCCCAGGACGGCCGCCTGTCCAGCCGGGTGGAGTACCCGGACGTCCTGCGCGCCTGGCACCGGGCCCTGTGGCAGGCGCACCTCACCACCGACTTCGCCCACCCCGAGCACGACCTGACGCCGTACGCGCTGGTCGTCGTGCCGCAGCTGTACGCCCTCACCGACGCGGCGGTCGACAACCTCCTCGCCTACGCAGAGCAGGGCGGCACCCTCGTCTGCGGGTTCCAGACCGGCGTCGCCGACGAGGACGACCGGGTCCGCCCCGGCGGCATGGACGCCCGGCTGCGCGAGCTGTTCGGCATCCGCACGCTGCACGAGTGGTGGCCGCTGGACGAGGGGGAGACCGTCGCCTGCGAGGGCTTCAGCGGCACGCTGTGGTCCGAGGAACTGGAAGGAGACGGCACCGCCGAGGAGAGCGTCCCCTACAAGGGCGGCGAACTCGACGGACTGCCCGCCGTCCTGCGCAAGGGCCGGGCCTGGTACGTCTCCACGCTCCCCGAGCCGGAGGCGCTGCGCGGGCTGCTGGCCTCGATCGCCGGCGGCGTGGGCGTCCGGCCGGTGCTCGACGGGCTCCCCGAGCAGGTCGAGGCCGTACGCCGGGGCGAGGTGCTGTTCGTGCTCAACCACGGCCGCGAGACGGTGACCGTCGAGGTTCCCGGCACCCACCGTGACCTGCTGACCGGTACGGACGTCACCGACCGGGTCACCCTCGGCCGCTACGAGGCGGCGGTGCTGCGGCCATGACCGTCTCAGCCCCCGTCCACGGCACCTGGGAGCCGCACCCGGCCGCCCGCTGGGAGGACGCCTTCCTCAGCGGCAACGGCCGGCACGGCGCCCTGGTGTCCGGCGACCCGCACGCCGAGCGGGTCGTCGTCACGCACCACACCCTGGTACGGCCGAACGGCCGGGACCCCCGGCCCCCGCAGCTGGCCCACGACCTGCCCGGGCTCCAGGACCGCCTCCTGGCGGGCGACACGAGAGCCGCCGAGGACTTCACGGACGGCCGCCCGCTCCAGTGGGTGCAGCCCTTCCACCCCGCCTTCCAGGTCCGGCTGGGGCGGCCCGCCGACGCCTGCCACGACTACCGCCGGGACGTCGACTTCACCACCGGAGTGGTGAGCACGACCTGTGCCGGGTGGGCCGGCCGCGTCTTCGTCTCCCGCGCCGACGACGTGATCGTCCAGCAGGTCACCGGCCCCGGCCTCACTCTCGACATCGACCTGGACCCCCGGCTGCCCGGCGTCCCCGCCGCACTGGGCATCGGCCACGGAGCCGTCCTCACCCCCGAGGGCGCCCTGCTGAGTCTGCGCGCCCGCTACCCGGACAGCGACCTGGCCTGCACCGGCGTCACCCGGATCACCGTCAACGGCGGCACGTCGGCCCTCGTACCGCCGGGCGTGCACATCGAGGGCGCCCCGTCCGTGCTGCTCCTCACCCGGGTGCACCGGCACACCGGCGAACTGGACGTGGTCGCCGAGGGCCGCGCCCTGAGCGACCTGCCCACGGAGTACGACGAGCTCCTCGACCGCCACGTCGCCCTCCACCGCCCCGCCTACGAGCGCGTCACCCTCGACCTGGCCGCCGACCCCGCCGAACGGGCCCTGCCGGGATCGGAGCTGCTCCAGCAGCCCCGCAGCGCGGCCCTGCTGGAGAGGCTCTTCGCCGCCGGCCGCTACCACCTGCTGTCCTCCAGCGGCCTGTGCCCGCCCCGTCTGACAGGGCTGTGGACCGGCGACTGGGACACGGCCTGGTCGGGCGCGTTCACCAACGACGCCAACCTCGGCCTCCAGACCGCCTCGGCCGCCGCCGGCGCCCTCCCCGAGGTCACCGAGGCCCTGGCGAACCTGATCCACCGCCAGCTCCCCGACTGGCGCGACAACGCCCACGCGATCTTCGGCACCCGGGGCGCCGTCGCCCCCGCCCACACCGACGGCGAGTCCGGCCACTCCTACCACTACAACCGCGAGTACCCGCTGCACCTGTGGACCGCCGGCGCCGACTGGCTGCTCAAGCCGCTCGCCGACCACGACGAGACCCACGGCACCCGCGACCCCCGCACCGCCGCCGCCCTCGCCGAAGCCGCCCTGTTCTACGAGGACTTCCTGACCCGCACGGACGAGCACGGCCACCTCGTCGTCGTCCCCTCCTACTCACCCGAGAACCGGCCCGCCAACGCGAGCTGGGGCACCCTCAACGCGGCCATGGACCTCTCCGCGGCCCGCCACGCCCTGCGCACCGCGGCCGCCTACCACCCGGGCACCGCGGACGCCACCCGCTGGAACGCCCTCGCCGACCGCCTCCCACCGCACCGGATCAACGAGGACGGAGCCCTGGCCGAATGGGCCTGGCCCGGCCTCGCGGACTCCTACGACCACCGCCACCTCAGCCACCTCTACGGCGTCTGGCCGCTCGACGAGATCACCCCCTACGACACCCCCGAGCTCGCGGCCGCCGCCCACCGCGCCCTCGAACTGCGGGGCGCCGAGAACGACTCCGCGCACGGCCACCTCCACCACGCCCTCGTCGCGGCCCGGCTCCGGGACGCGGACCGCGTCGCCCACGCCCTCGGCCAGGTCCTGGACGGCGACTTCTTCCACGCCTCACTGATGAGCGCCCACTACCCGAAGCGCGACGTCTACAACGCCGACGCCGCGCACACCCTGCCCGCCGTGCTGATCGAGATGCTCGTCCAGTCGACCCCCGACCGGCTGGTCCTGCTGCCCGCGCCGCCCGCGGCGTACCCCGAAGGCGCCCTGCGCGGTGTGCGCACCCGGTTCGGGGCCGAACTCGACCTCACGTGGACGCGGGACGGTGCCACCGCCGTCATCAGACCCGGTCGCACCCACCGCGTCGAACTCCGCACTTCCTCCGGTGCAGAATCCCTCCACCTCGTCGCCGGAGAGGACCACGTCCTCACCCTGAGGACGTGGTAGTTCCCCCCATCCCCCCACCCCATGGAAGGGACACCATGGCATCACGCACGCTCGGCAGGGTCACCAAGGCCCTGCTGGCTCCCGCCCTGGCGCTCGGCGTCACCATCGGCCTCGCCTCCGCCCCCGCCTCGGCAGCCGTCTGGAACTCCTGCGGCCAGTGGGCCAACACGAGCCTGAACGGCTACACCCTCTACAACAACATCTGGGGCGGCGGCGCCGGCGCCCAGTGCATCTGGGCCAACTCCGGCACCAACTGGGGTGTCAACGCCAACCACCCCAACACCGGCGGCATCAAGTCCTACCCGAACCAGACGAAGGCGATCAACAAGTCGATCACCTCGCTGGGCTCGCTCTCCAGCAGCTACAACGTCAGCGTCCCGTCGTCCGGCGCGTACAACACGTCGTACGACATCTGGGACACGGACCACGACTACGAGATCATGCTCTGGGTCAACAAGACCGGAGCCGTCGGCCCGATCGGCACCTCACAGGGCAGCGTCAGCCTCGGCGGCCACTCCTGGAACGTCTTCAAGGGCACCAACGGCGCCAACCAGGTGTTCTCGTTCATCCGCACCTCCAACTCCAGCTCCGGCACGGTGAACATCCTGCCGATCCTGAAGTGGATCAAGGACACCAAGCGCTGGATGGGCAACGAGACGATCGGTGACGTCCAGTTCGGCTTCGAGATCACCTCGTCGTCCGGCGGCCTGGACTTCCGCACCAACAGCATGTCCGTCAGCAGCAGCTGACGCCGGACCCGGGCCGGGGCCGGCCGCCGTCAAGGGCGGTCGACCTCGGCCCGCAGCGCGTCGTACTCCGCGAACGCCGACTCGACTTCCGCGCGGGTCAGGCCGTAGCGGGACAGGTCGTAGCTGTGCTTGCGGGTGCCCTTCGGGCGGGCGACGGCCGCGGGGAGCCGGGCCGCGTCGGCCTCGGTCCACCGGGCGCCGACAGCGGCGTAGAGCTTCGGGGCGCCGGTGGCGGGGTCCGAGCCCAGCCAGGAGTACGGGGCGTCCACCAGTTGCTGCGCGGGGATGGCGGCCCGGGCCGCGAGACCGCGCGTCATGGCCCGGCTCAGCAGCTCCAGCCAGGTGGCTCCGATGCCGGTCAGGTCGACGGGGCGGGTGCTGACGGCCATGCCGTGCTCGATCAGGGAGCAGAAGGACGCCACGACGGTCACCGGGTCGCGGTGACACCACACGATCGTGGCGTCGGGAAACACCGTCAGCAGCGCGTCCAGGTTCTCCAGGTGCATGGGGGACTTGAGCATCCAGCGCCGCCGCGGACGGCCGTACTGGAGCACCTGGTAGACCTGCCTGAGGTACCGGTAGTCGGCGGTGAAGTCCCGCGCGCAGTGCCAGGCCCGGTACTCCGGGATGCGCGCCTGGGAGAACGGCATCAGGGCGTGCGGCAGCGCGAACGTGCACTCCTCGGGGCCCTCGGCGGCCATCGCGTGGATGTCGCGGAAGCGCGGCGCGAACAGGTCCGTGCCCTGCACCATCCGGCGCCCGGCCGTGATCGCCCTGCGCCGCTGCCGGGGCGGCAACTCCAGGGCCGGGGCGAGCAGTTCCCACAGCAGAGGGCTGCGGTGCTCCTCGGAGAGCGACAGCACCGAGTGCGTGACGGTGGTCGCGGTGCGGGGCAGCCCCACGACGAACACCGGCTTCTCGATGGGCTCACGCTCGATCTCCGGGTGCTCGGCGATCAGCCGCCGTACCCGCGCCCGGTTGGCGAGTTGCCGCCTGACGTGCGACTGCGCGGCCTGCCAGCCGACCGGCGTGAGGTTCTCGGCCTTCGCCCACCAGCCCAGCAGGGCCCGGAAGCCGTCGACGAACTCCCGGTCTCCCGGAGCCTCCCCGGCCTCCACCACGAGTCGGTCGAAGATCCGGCCGGGGGCACGGCGGGAGCCGAAGGTGGGCCGCAGCAGCACATTGGCGAGGGTGAGGGCGAGCGGAGACGAGGACACGCGGGAAACCTACCCTCTCGAACTCGCTTTGAAGGGGCCGAAGTTGGCCGAATCAGCGAAAGGAGGTGGCCGGAAGACCTCCATCGCTCCGGCCACCCCCTCCGACGCGGCTACTCCGCTACGGGCAGCCGTGCCCCGTCCCGCAGGAACAGCGGGATGCGGTCCAGCGGGGCGTCGACCGTCACGGCCCGGCCGCCCTCGTACGTCTCACCCGTCCAGGCGTCCGTCCAGGACGCCCCCGCCGGCAGGTACGCCGTACGGGCGGTCGCGCCGGCCGTCAGCACCGGGGCGACCAGCAGGTCGGGGCCGAACAGGTAGGAGTCGTCGACCGACCAGGCCGCCTGGTCGTCCGGGAACTCCAGGAACAGCGGCCGCATCACCGGCAGGCCCTCCTCGTGGGCCGCCCGCATGACGTCCAGTACATACGGCTTCAGCCGCTCACGCAGCCGCAGGTACCGCTCCAGGATCGCCCCGGCCTCCTCGCCGTACGACCACACCTCGTTCGGGCCGCCGGTCATCTCCGGGCCCAGTGGCATGCCCGGGTCGCGGAAGCCGTGCAGCCGCATCAGCGGGGACAGCGCGCCGAACTGGAACCAGCGGACCATCACCTCCCGGTACGCCGGGTCGTCCGGGTCGCCGCCGTGGAAGCCGCCGATGTCGGTGTTCCACCACGGGATGCCCGACAGGGCCGTGTTGAGACCGGCGGCGATCTGGCGGCGCAGCGTCGGGAAGTCCGTGCCGATGTCACCGGACCACAGGGCGGCACCGTAACGCTGACTGCCCGCCCAGGCCGAGCGGTTGAGAGTGACGATCTCCTCCTCGCCGGTGGCCGCCAGGCCCTCGTAGAAGGTGCGGGCGTTCTCCGCCGGGTAGGCGTTGCCGACCTCCAGGCCCGGGCCCGCCCAGTAGCGCAGGTTCTCCTGGAAGCCGGGCTTCAGCTCCGGCTCGCAGGCGTCCAGCCAGAACGCCGTGATGCCGTACGGGTCGAGGTAGTTCTCCTTGACCTTCGACCACACGAACTCCCGGGCCTCCGGGTTGGTGGCGTCGTAGAAGGCCACCTGGACCGTGGACGCGACCTCCTTGTCCGGCCAGTCGGCGTGCGCCATCGGGCCGTACTGGGTGCCGATGAACCAGCCGCGCTGCTCCAGGACCGGGTGGTTCTCGCTCAGCGGCGACACCGACGGCCAGACGCTCACCACCAGCTTGATGCCGAGCTCCTCCAGCTCCCGCACCATCGCCGCCGGGTCCGGCCACTCCTTCGGGTCGAACTTCCAGTCGCCGAGGTGCGTCCAGTGGAAGAAGTCGCAGACGATCGCCGAGATGGGCAGCCCGCGCCGCTTGTACTCCCGGGCCACCTCCATCAGTTCGTCCTGGGTGCGGTAGCGCAGCTTGCACTGCCAGAAGCCCGCCGCCCACTCCGGCAGCATCGGGCTGCGGCCGGTCACCGCGCTGTAGCGGCGCTGGCCGCCGGCCGGGTCGCCCGCCGTGATCCAGTAGTCGATCTGCCGGGCCGAGTCGGCGACCCACCGGGTGCCGTTGTGCGCCAGCTCCACGCGGCCGATCGCCGGGTTGTTCCACAGCAGGGTGTAGCCGCGGCTGGAGCTGAGCACCGGGATGCCGACCTCGGCGTTGCGCTGGACCAGGTCCAGCACCAGGCCCTTCTGGTCCAGGCGCCCGTGCTGGTGCTGGCCGAGGCCGTACAGCTTCTCGTCGTCGTAGGCGGCGAAGCGCTGCTCCAGGCGGTGGTGGCCGTTGCCGACGGCCGTGTACAGGCGCGGGCCCGGCCACCAGAAGTGGGCGCGGTCCTCGGCGAGGATCTCGGCGGAGTCCTCCGTGCGCAGGAAGCGGATCTGACCCTCGGCGCTCACCTCGACGGTGAGCGCTCCGACGGTCAGCAGTCCCCGGCCGTCCTCGACCTTCACCGTGGCCGGCGTCGCGGGAGCCTCGTCGAGCAGGGCGCCCGGGAGTCCTTCGAGGACCGGGCCGCCGAGCCGGGCGCGCACCCGGACCGCGTCCGGACCCCACGGCTCGATCCGGAGGGTCTCCTGGCGGCCGCTCCACTCCAGCGCGCCGTCCCTCTCGCGGAAGGTGCCGACGGTGGGGGAGGACTGCGCCAGGCTCACCTGGGGCTGGGTTTCGGCAGGCTGATTCACGTGGCGGGCTCCTGTGCTCCTGGAGGAGTGCAGACGACAGTGTGCGGACACAGAGGTGTGCGGACATGGGGGTGCCCTGGGAGGAGGGCGGTGG
>NZ_POUC01000194.1 GCF_002891435.1 Streptomyces cahuitamycinicus | reverse complement strand
GCCCAAGGGGGCACGGGGAACCGCGCAAGCCCAAGGGGGCACGGGGAACCGCGCGAACCCCAGGGGCGCGGGAGACCGCGCGAACCCCAGGTGGCGCGGGGAACCGCGCAAGCCCAAGGGGGCACGGGAGACCGCGCGAACCCCAGGGGGCGCGGGAGACCGCGCGAGAAACCACCGTCGGCCCGCACCCGATCGAGAAGAACGCCCCCGCCCCTACGCCTTGCTGTGCGAGAACAGCTTCAGCACCGGCACCCCGACCTTGTGCCGGGCCCGGGAGGCCCAGTCCCGGTGGAAGAACTCCTCCACGTAGTGGGGATCGGTCAGCACGATGACCTCGTCGGCCCCGGTCTCCTCCACCAGGGACTTCAGCGCGTCCAGCGGATGGTCCTCGATCAGCCGCCCCTGCGCCGGACTGCCCGAGGCGCGCAACGCGGCGAGTGACACCTCCAGCGCCCGCTGCCCCACGCTCAGTGCCTCCTCCCCCTCCGGCGTCTCGCCCTCGCGGACGGCCTCGTCCAGCTCGCCGAGCGCCACGTCGTCGATGGCCCGCAGCAGGCGGTCCGCCTGCTCGCCGCGCGGTTGCAGCAGCACCTGGAAGGAGACCTGCTCCTCCCCGTGCAAGGTGGTGACGAACTCCACGTCGGCGGACGTAAGCGCCTTCTCGATCATCAATACGCTTGTGAACACCAGGCGCCCCTTCTGCTCCAGGGGCCCATGGCCCCACTCCTCCGCAGGCCGTGCCGGGCCCCGCGGAAACCATCCTGCCCCGTGCTCGCACGGGTACTGCCGGATCCAGTGTGCCCTCCGAAATCAAATCGGAACGGCATATTTCGCTGATGAACGGACCAACAGCAGCGTTTGCCCGCGCTTACGGACGTACCGGCCGGCCGGCTTCCCGGCCGCCGACACCTTCTACCCCGGGCCCGGCGTTTCAGTACGCCGGCCGGGGCCGCCCGTACCGCGTGAACAGGAAGCCGTCCTCCTCCAGCATCGACACCAGTCCGAAACGGTGCGGGACCGTGACCGCCGGCCCCCCGGCGATGCGCTGCGCCTCGCCCGCCGTGAGCATCGGGGCGACGGTCAGGCACAGCTCGTCGAGCACGCCGGCCGCGACGAGCTGACCGAGCAGCCGCGGGCCACCCTCGGTGAGCAGCCGGGTGTGGCCGAGGTCGGCGAGGGCCCGCACGGCCCGGGTGGGATCCACGCCGATGCCGTCTCCGGCGGTCACCACCCGGGCGCCCGCCCGCTCGGCGGCGGCGACACGGTCCGGGGCGGCCGAGGCGCCCGTGAGGATCAGGGTGGGGACCAGGGGCGAGGTGAACAGCGGCAGTGAGAAGTCCAGGTCGAGGCCGGCGGTGACCACCGCGATCGCCGGTGCGGGCTGCTGCCCGGCCGCCTCCCGCATCGCCGCGAAGTCCTCGCGCGCGCGGGCCGGCCGGTACCCCTCCTTGCGCACCGTCTCCGCGCCGACGACCACGACGTCCGCGAGTGCCCGCAGCGTGCCGAAGATCCGCATGTCGGTGGCGCTGGAGATGGGCTGCGAACGGCCGTCGTGCTGGGCGGCCCCGTCCAGCGTGGACACCATGTTGGCGCGCAGCCAGGGCGCCGGGCCCGCGGGCCCCGGGTCGGGATAGGCGTACGCGGCGGCCAGCTCGTCCAGGCTCCACTCCCGCCCGGCGCCCTCACCGGACGCGCCGTCCGGCGCCGGAGCTGCTGTTTCATCGGTCACAGGGAACAGACGTCGCATGCGGTGCAGTGTTCCACGCGCCGTAGCATGGTGAACCGTGTCCTCTCCTCTGGCCCCCTCCGGAACCGGCCCCGTGACCGACCCGGCCCCGCTGTCCCTGTGCGCCCGTGAGCCGCGTGTCCCCGCGGACCGGCTGGTCGCCGAGATGGTGCCGCCGCCGCGGTTCGACTCGGTCCGCTTCAGCACGTACATCCCCGACCCGAACCAGCCCAGCCAGACCGAGGCCGTCCGGGTCCTGGAGGGCTTCGCGGCGGGTCTCGGCCCGGAAGCGGCCAACGGCTCCGGCAAGCGGCGGCTGTTCGGTTTCGGCAGGGCACCGAAGAAGGCCCCCGCCGGCCCGCGCGGCGTCTACCTCGACGGCGGCTACGGCGTGGGCAAGACCCACCTGCTGGCGTCCCTGTGGCATGCCACCCCGGCCGAGCCCGGACTGAAGGCGTTCGGCACGTTCGTGGAGCTGACCAACCTGGTCGGCGCCCTCGGGTTCCAGCAGACCGTCCGGACGCTGTCCGACCATCGCCTGCTGTGCATCGACGAGTTCGAGCTCGACGACCCGGGCGACACCGTCCTGGTCTCCACTCTGCTCGGCAAGCTGGTCGACGCGGGCGTGGCCCTGGCCGCCACCTCCAACACGCTGCCAGGCAAGCTCGGCGAGGGCCGGTTCGCCTCGGCCGACTTCCTGCGTGAGATCCAGGGCCTGTCGGCCCACTTCCGGGCCCTGCGCATCGACGGCGAGGACTACCGCCACCGCGGTCTGCCCGAGGCGCCGCCGCCGTACTCCGACGAAGAGGTGACCGGCGTGGCGCACGCGACCGAGGGCGCCTCCCTCGACGCGTTTTCGCCCCTCCTGGAGCATCTCGCCCGCGTCCACCCCAGCCGGTACGGCGCTCTGACCGACGGGATCAGGGCCGTTTGCCTCACCGGTGTGCGGCCTGTTCCCGACCAGTCCACGGCCCTCAGGCTCGTCGTCCTCGCGGACCGGCTCTACGACCGCGAGGTGCCCGTGCTGGCCTCGGGCATGCCGTTCGACCAGCTGTTCAGCGACGAGATGCTGAACGGCGGCTACCGCAAGAAGTACTTCCGGGCCATCTCCCGGCTCACCGCCCTCGCCCGCGACGCGGCCGAACTGGCGAACAACCGGTAACGACAACCCCAATATCGCGCCAACCGCCCGGAGGGAAGGGCCTTTTCAAGCCAGCCCACCGCCGGTTTTCAGGCTCTCTTCAGCTTGAAACGTTAAGTTAACCCTGCAAACGACCTTGCAGGGTTAACGTGTTTCTTGACCAGCCATTGACCAATCATTGGTCCGCGCTAGACGTGTGAATCATCTGAAGGGGGGCGCATGTACCGAGGTACGACGGCACGGACCGTGGTTTCGCTCCTCGCCGCCGCCCTGCTCGCCCTTCAGTTCTTCGCACCTACCGCGTCCTTCGCATCCGCGTACACGCACAGTCAAGCCGAGGCCAACACTCAGCCCGGAACCAAGCCTTCCGGCAAGTCCTCGCGTCCCGGACACAAGTCCCCCGGGAAGGCTCTGCGCGACGAGATGGCCACCTGCCGCGCCGGACACCACGGGGACCCGACCGGTCCCCTGCGGACCCGCGACCGGTCTCACACCGCCGACTCGGCGCCCTCTGCGCCCGAGCGGCCGCTGCGGCGGCACATCCTTCCGACCGCACCGGAACCGGTCAGACCCGGCGCCGCGCATCACCGCGCGTCGAGATCCTCGACGTCGCACACCCCGGCAGCACTGCAGGTCTTCCGCTGCTGAGCGGCCGAGCAGTTCCCCCCACCCTCTGTCATGCCCGTCCGACGCGCCCCCATCTGCGCGCCAGGAGGAGTCACCACACTCATGCAACCCCTCATCGACAACGCCCGCACCTTCGGACAGCGCCCTGAGGAGTTCGCCCACCTCGCCGAGGGCCAGTCCCCCGACGTCCTGTTCATCACCTGCTCCGACTCCAGGGTCGTACCGGCCCTGATCACGGGCGCCCGTCCCGGCGAGCTCTTCGAGCTGCGCACCGCGGGCAACGTCGTCCCCCCGCACTCCTTCGAACACCCCACGTCGGAGGCGGCCACGATCGAGTACGCCGTGGAGGTCCTCGGCGTCAAGGAGATCGTGGTCTGCGGCCATTCGCACTGCGGCGCCGTGGGCGCGGTGGTACGCGGCGACGACCTCGCCGGCGTACCGGCGGTGCGCGACTGGCTCGCCCGCGCGGCCGACGAGCCCAGGTGCTCCGACCCGGCCGACCCGACGGTCGCCGAGGCCGTGCAGAACCACGCCCTCACCCAGGTGCTCCGGCTGCGGTCCTACCCCTGCGTCGAGCGCCGGCTGGCGGAGGGCCGGCTCGGCCTGCACGCCTGGTTCTACGAGGTCCACACCGGGATCGTGCGCGAACACCGCGCGGACACCGACTCCTTCGAGAAGCTGTGAGGGGCGCCATGACCAAGTTCCCCCACCTCAGGCAGGACTTCACCGCCTCGCTCGTCGTGTTCCTGGTCGCGCTCCCGCTGTGCGTGGGCGTGGCCGTGGCCTCCGGTGTCCCGGCCGAACTCGGCCTGGTCACCGGCATCGTGGGCGGCCTCGTCACCGGATTCCTGCCGGGCAGCAGCCTGCAGGTGTCCGGGCCGGCCGCCGGTCTGACCGTGCTCGTCTTCGAGGCGGTCCAGGAGTACGGGTTGCCCGCGCTCGGCATCATCGTGCTGGCCGCCGGTCTGCTCCAGCTGATCATGGGCGCCCTGAAGCTGGGCCGCTGGTTCCGCGCGATCTCGGTCTCGGTCGTCGAGGGCATGCTGGCCGGAATCGGTCTGGTGCTCATAGCCGGTCAGCTGTATGCGACAGCCGGGCTGAAGGCACCCGCCTCCGGCATCGACAAGATCCTGGGCCTGCCCGGTGCCGCCGTCGACGCGGCCGGCAGCACGGCGGCCCTCACGTCCCTCGTGCTCGGCGCGGCCACCATCGCGGTGATGGTGGGTTGGAAGAAGCTGCCGAAGCGGGTGCAGGCCGTGCCCGGCGCGCTCGCCGCGGTGATCCTGGCGATCGTGGCCACCGCCGTGTTCGACCTGCCGGTCGCCACGGTCGAGGTGAAGGGCCTGCTGGACTCCATCCAGCCGCCCGGCCTGGACGCCTTCGGCGGCCTGGGCGTCGGCATCATCGGCACGATCATCGCCTTCACGCTGATCGCGTCCGCGGAGAGCCTCTTCAGCGCCGCCGCCGTGGACCGGCTGCACGACGGCCCGCGCACGCAGTACGACAAGGAGCTGATGGCGCAGGGCGCGGGCAACACGATCTGCGGTGCGCTCGGCGCACTGCCGATGACCGCGGTCATCGTCCGCAGCTCCGCCAACGTCAGCGCCGGCGCCAGGACCAAGGCGTCCCGGGTGCTGCACGGCGTGTGGCTGCTGCTGTTCGCCGCGCTGCTGCCGTCCACGCTGGCCCTGATCCCGCTGCCCGCGCTCGCCGGCATCCTGGTCCACGCGGGCTGGAAGCTGATCCCCTTCGCCAAGATGGTGCCGCTGTGGAAGGAGCACCGGGGCGAGGCGCTCATCCTCGTCGTCACCGCCGTGTCGATCGTCGCGGTGAACATGTTCGAGGGCGTGCTCATCGGTCTGGCCCTGTCGGTCGTCAAGACCGCCTGGGAGGCCTCACACCTCAAGATGGAGATCATAGACAAGGGCGCCGGCCCGATCCAGGCGTACCTGTCCGGCAACGCCACCTTCCTGCGACTGCCGAAGATACTCGACAGCCTGGAGAGCCTGCCGCAGGACCGCCCGGTCACGCTGGACCTCTCGGGTCTGCACCACCTCGACCACGCCTGCCGCACGGCCTTGGAGAACTGGGCCGCACGCCACAGCTCGACGGGTACCGAGCCGGTGAAGGTCACGGAGACCGAGAAGGCCGAGGAGGCCGAGGCGGAGAAGGTCACCGCCGCATAGCCGCCTGACCGGATCGACCAGGCCCTGGTCCGGGGCGCGCACCCCGCGCGCCCCGGACCAGATGCGTCGGCCCTCCTCCCGGCCCGGATCCCAGGGCATGGCCCCGAGCCCCATTTCAGGCATATCGTTACTTGAACAGACGGATTCGGACCTCTGAACAGGGAGGTCGGCATGGTCGAAGAGCTGTTCGGCGTGGTGGCCGCCGTCGGAGCCGGCGCGCTGGTGTACTTGGCTGCCGCAGCGCGGGTCGTCAAGCAGTACGAGCGCGGGGTCGTCTTCCGGCTCGGGCGCCTGCACGGGGACGTGCGACGGCCCGGGTTCAACCTCGTGGTCCCCGCGGTGGAGCGGATGCGCAAAGTCAACCTGCAGATCGTGACCATGCCGATCCCCGCCCAGGAGGGCATCACCCGCGACAACGTGACCGTGCGGGTCGACGCGGTGGTGTACTTCAAGGTCGTGGACCCGGCGGCCGCGATCGTCAACGTCGAGGACTACCGCTTCGCCGTCTCGCAGATGGCCCAGACCTCGCTGCGCTCGATCATCGGCAAGAGCGAGCTGGACGACCTGCTGTCCAACCGGGAGAAGCTCAACCAGGGCCTGGAGCTGATGATCGACAGCCCGGCCGTGGAGTGGGGCGTGACCATCGACCGCGTGGAGATCAAGGACGTCTCCCTGCCGGACACCATGAAGCGCTCCATGGCCCGCCAGGCCGAGGCCGACCGGGAGCGGCGGGCCCGGCTGATCAACGCCGACGCCGAGTACCAGGCCTCCAAGAAGCTGGCCCAGGCCGCCCGCCAGATGGCCGACACGCCCTCGGCCCTCCAGCTCCGGCTGCTGCAGACCGTCATGGCGGTGGCGGCGGAGAAGAACTCCACGCTGGTCCTGCCCATTCCGGTGGAACTGCTGCGGTTCCTGGAACGGGGCCAGCAGCCCCCCGCGCAGGGCCCGGAACACGCGCAGACCGCGGGACAGGCGCAGAGCCCGGGACACGCGGAGACCGCGGACCCCGCGGAGATCCCGGAGCGCGCCGTGGACCGCTCGCACCAGGCCGAAGAGGCCATCGAAGAGCTGCGGCGCGCCGTAGAGCAGTGACCCGTGCTACGCGCGTGGTTCCCGCCGCCCGCACCAGGTGATAGACACAGCGGGATCACAGTTCCTGTCCGCCAGCAGGAAGGTTTCCCCATGACCGAGTCCGGTCGCTCCGCCACACGCCGTCAGATGCTCGCCGGAACGGGCGCCCTGGGCGTCGGGATCGCGTTCTCCGGTGCCCTGTCCGAACTTTTCACCGGCACCGCCGCCGCACAGGGCCTGGGCCGCACCGGCTTCGGACCGCTCGTCCCCGACCCGAAGGACATCCTCGACCTGCCCAAGGGGTTCCACTACCGGATCCTCTCCCGCGAGGGGGACGAACTCCGCTCCGGCGAGGGCGAGGTCCCCTCCAACCACGACGGCATGTCTGCCTTCCCGGGCAGAGGCGGCCAGGTCCACCTGGTCCGCAACCACGAGAACCGCGCCGACGGCAAGGTCCCGGTCCCGGCCGTCGAGGGCCTCACCTACGACCCGGCCGGCAAGGGCGGCTGTACGGCCCTGACGCTGGACTCCCGCAACCGGGTCCGGTCGGAACGGGTCGCGATCGCCGGTACGGCCGTGAACTGCGCGGGTGGCCCCACCCCTTGGAACACCTGGCTGACCTGCGAGGAGACCGAGGACAAGGCCGGGACCAACGGCTACACCAAGGACCACGGCTTCATCTTCGAGGTCGACCCGGCCGACCCGCACCGCACCGGGGCCGTGCCACTGACCGCGATGGGCCGCTTCGCCCACGAGGCGATCGCCGTCGACCCCCGGCGGGGCGTGGTCTACGAGACCGAGGACGCCTTCGAGAAGCCCTTCGGCCTCTTCTACCGCTTCCTCCCGGACCGGCCGCTGGGCGGCAGGGGTTCGCTGCGGGCGGGCGGCCGGCTCCAGGCCATGCGCGTGCCCGGTGTGCCTGACCTGTCCTCCATCCAGGACGTGGGCGCGGAGTTCGACCGCGTCGAGTGGGTGGACGTACCGGACCCGCAGGCCGCGCGGACGCCGATCCGGTTCCAGGACTTCGGCCGCAAGGGCATCACGCACGCGCAGAAGCTGGAGGGCTGCTACTGGGGCGGCCGTTCGGTGTACTTCGTGTCGTCCTTCGCGCGCCGGTCGGACGGTTCGGCCGCCGACCACTTCGGGCAGGTCTGGCGCTACGACCCCGAGCGCCGCCGGCTCACCCTGGTGATCGTCTTCGGCCCGGACACCGACGTGCAGATGCCGGGCGAGTCACCGGACAACATCTGTCTGGCGCCCAGCGGCGGCCTCATGGTCTGCGAGGACGGCGACGGCGCCCAGCACGTCTACGGTGTCACCCGGCGCGGCGAGGTCTACGCGATGGCCCGCAACCGGCAGAACATCGGCACTCCGGAAGAGCCCGAATGGGGTGAGTTCGCCGGGGTGACCTTCTCCCCGGACGGCGACACGATGTACGTCAACTGCTACCGGCCCGGCACCACGTTCGCGGTGACGGGCCCCTGGCGCCGGTAGCCGGCGTTCCACTCCGGCGGGGGCGGCGGGCGCGAAGCCCGGTGCCCCGCCCGGATCATCGAGGCACACAACCGCGAGGGGGCCCCGGTGACACACAAGGGCAGCACGTCGCTGCGGGACCGGCTGCGCCTCCCCACCGGTGAGCCGGTCGACCTGACCCGGTACGACGCGGCCGCCACCCCCGCCGGCCCGGACGGCAAGGGCGCGGGCAGGGCCGCCACGGCCCGCGTCGGCGAGCGGCTGGCCGTCCTCCAGGAGCAGCTGTGGGCGGCCAGCACCAAGGGCGACCGGCGCCGCGTGCTGCTGGTCCTGCAGGGCATGGACACCAGCGGCAAGGGCGGCACGGTCAAGCACGTCATCGGCCTGCTCAACCCGTCCGGCTGCCGGATCACCGCGTTCAGGACGCCGACCCCCGAGGAGCGCGCGCACCCCTTTCTGTGGCGGGTGGAGCAGGCGCTCCCGAGCCACGGCGAACTGGGCATCTTCGACCGCTCGCACTATGAGGACGTGCTGATCGCCCGCGTCCGGGAACTCGCACCCGGCCCCGAGATCGCGCGGCGCTACGAGCAGATCAACCGCTTCGAGCGGTCCCTCGCCGACGACGGCGTGACCTTGATCAAGTGCTTTCTGCACCTCTCCTACGACGAGCAGCGCCGCCGACTGCTCAAGCGCCTCGACAAGCCGGAGAAACACTGGAAGTTCGCGGCTTCGGACATCGCCGACCGTGCCCTGTGGCCCGCGTTCCAGGAGGCCTACGAGATCGCCCTGGAGCGCTGCGGCACCTCGCGCGCGCCCTGGTACCTGGTCCCCGCCGACCACAAGTGGTACCGCAACTGGGCGGTCAGCACGCTGCTCCTGGAGCACCTTCAGGAGCTGGATCCGAGGTACCCGAAGGCCGACTTCGACGTGGCCGAGTGCCGGAAGCGGCTGCTGGAGCAGCCCTGAGCCGCCCGATCAGGCCGCGAGCAGGGCGTCGATCTGGCCGACGGCCTCCTTCAGGCCCTCCTCCATGCCCATGGTGATCAGCTGGTCCATCTGCTCCCGGGAGTCGAACAGGGAGCGCATCTCCATCCGGGTGCCGCCGCCGTGCTCGCTGAGCCGCACCGTCACGGACATGGTCGGCATGTCGTCCTTGGGCTTGCCGTCGTCGTCGGCGAAGCCGTCGGTGAACTCCAGGGCCGTCGGCTCGCTGACCGAGGTGATCCGCCACCAGCCGCGGTGCCGGTCGCCCTCCGGGCCGGTCATGAAGTAGGTGACCTCTCCGCCGGGGGTCAGGTCGTGCTCCTCCACGGTCGCCGGGTAGGTCGGCGGGCCCCACCAGCGCTCCAGCTGCCGGGGGTCGGCCCACAGCCGCCACACCCGCTCGACCGGGGCGGCGAATTCGGCGACCAGGGTGAGGGTGAGGTGGTCGAGGTCCTTGTCGACACTGGTGACAGTCATCGCTCGGGTCCTTCCGTCGTGTCGTTCTCTTCGGTTGCGGGGTCCTCGGCGAGCAGCCGGGCCATCCGGTCCACGCGCCCGCGCCATGCGGACTCCAGTTCGTCCAGGGCCTGGCGCGCGCGGCCCACCGCGTCGGGGTCGGTGCGCACGAGCTGCTCCCGTCCGCTGCGCTGCTTGGTGACCAGACCGGCCCGTTCCAGCACCGCCACGTGCTTCTGCACCGCGGCGAAGCTCATCGGGTAGGCCTCGGCCAGCCGGGACACCGACAGCTCCCCGCGCACGCAGCGGCGCAGTATGTCCCGGCGCGTGGTGTCGGCCAGGGCGTGGAACAGCCGGTCCACCGTCTCGTCACCCAGCTCATCTGCAACCATTTGGTTGTACGTTACCCCCTGCCCGCCCCGTCTGTGAAGCGACCCGCCGACACTGAAGCCCACGGACCGGGGTACTCGGCGGCCATGAGCGAGAAGCAGCAGGTCAGCAGCTCCTACTGGCTCGATACGGCACCGGACGGCCGCCACCCGGCACTCACGGAGGACGTGGACGTCGACGTGGCGGTGATCGGCGCCGGGATCGCCGGACTGTCCACGGCGTGGGAGCTGACGCGGGCCGGGCGGAGCGTGGCCGTGCTGGAGGCCGGGCGGGTCGCGGCCGGCGTCACCGGGCACACCACCGCCAAGGTCACCGCCCTGCACACGCTCGTCTACGACAAGCTGCGGCGCACCCGCGGCCCCGAGGGCGCACGCCTGTACGCGCGTTCGCAGTCGGAGGCGATCGAGCACGCGGCCCGGATCGCCGGGGAACTGGGCGTCGACTGCGAGTGGGAGACGAGGAGCGCTTACACCTACGCCGTCGACGCGAGCCGCGTGGAGGAACTGCGCGCCGAGGCACGGGCCGCGGCCGAGGCCGGGCTGCCCGCCTCGTTCGTCACCGGGACCGGACTGCCCTTCCCGGTGGCGGGCGCCGTCGAGGTCACCGGGCAGGCCCAGTTCCATCCGCGCAAGTACCTGCTGGCCCTCGCCGCCGACCTGGTCGAACGCGGCGGGCGGATCTACGAGGACACCACCGTCCTCGGCCTGGACGAGGGTGAGCCGTGCAGGCTGTCGACCACGACCGGGGCGACGGTCCGGGCCCGGGACGTCGTCGTCGCGACGCACTACCCGATCTTCGACCGGGCCCTGCTCTTCGCCCGCCTCTCCACGCGTCGCGAGCTGGTCGTCGCCGGGACGATCCCCGCGGACCAGGACCCGGACGGCATGTTCATCACACCCGACGAGGACACCCGCTCGGTGCGCACCGCGCCCCACGGGGGAGACCGGCGGCTGCTCATCGTCACGGGTGAGCACTTCACACCGGGCACGAGTGACCCGCGGGCCCGTTTCGAACGCCTCACCGCCTGGGCCACCGGTCACTTCCCGGACCTGGAGGTCACCCACCGGTGGGCCACCCAGGACACCGAGCCCACGGACACCGTGCCGATGGTCGGCCCGCTGCACCCGGGCACCCGGCACGCCTATGTGGCCACCGGCTTCGGCGGCTGGGGCATGACCGGCGGCATCATGGCGGGCCGGCTGCTGACCGTGCAGATCACGGGCGAGGAGTGCGAGTGGAGCGGCCTGTACGACCCGCGCCGGGTGAAGCCCGCGCTGCGGGAGGCGCCGGCGTTCCTCAAGACCCAGGCCAAGGTCGCCGGGCACTTCGTGGGCGACCGGCTGCGGCCGTCGCCGCCCGTGGAGTCCCTGCCGCCCGGCGAGGGCGCCGTGGTCCGGGCCGACGGCCAGCGTGTCGCGGTGTACCGGGACGACGACGGCGGGCTCCACGCCGTCTCCGCCCGCTGCACCCACCTGGGCTGCCTGGTCGACTTCAACGCCGCCGAACGCGCCTGGGAGTGCCCCTGCCACGGCTCCCGTTTCGACACCGACGGCAAGGTGATCCAGGGCCCGGCGACCAAGCCCCTGGAACAACGGGACCTCTGAGGACTCGCCCCGGGCCTACGCTGGACGTATGAGCGAGGACGACTACTGCCTCATCGACGCGACCAGGCCGCCCCGCGCCGACGGGCCGCCGTACGCGGAGTGTGTTTTGTGCCGGGAGCCGACGGAGTACCCCGAGTCGTACAAGGGCATCACGCTCTGCCCCGCCTGCGAGTGGCTTGAGGCGCAGCGCACCGCCTGCTCAGGGTGACCTGCGCGCGGCCAGCGCACCGGCCAGGGCCAACGCTCCGGCCGTGACCAGGGCCGCGGCTGCCAGGGGCGGCAGCGGCAGCGGGACGGTGCCCTGCTGCGACCCGGTGACCAGTCCCTGCACGGCCGCCCGGGCCGGTGAGCCGCTGACCACCAGGGAAAGCAGCGCCGCGAGCAGCAGGGCCAGGACGGCCCGGCCCGGCGACCGCAGCAGGGGCCGGCTGGTGAGGGCGCCGACGGCGGTGCCGAGCAGGGCGCAGGCCAGGGCGGCGAGCAGCCCGGCCCCGCAGGCGGCGGGGAGCGGCACCCGGGTTCGGTGGTCGGAGGCGACCGGGTCGCTGAGCAGCGTCACGGCGAGGGTCGCGAGCGTGCCGAGGGCCGCCGCGCCGGCCAGGGCCACCAGCAGACAGGCCACATGAGCCCGCGCGGGACCGGCGGCCGCCGCCGCACAGCCGCGTGCCGCGTCCGGCTCGCCGGTGACACAGATCCGCGCCAGCCAGGCGGCGACGGGCAGCAGGGCGGCGGCCGTGTACCCGAGCGAGTCGAGGACCGGCTGCCCGGCCTGGATGCCGATGGCGAGGAAGGCCGCGTACAGCAGGAACGGCGGCAGCCAGCGCTGCGAGCGCATCAGCAGGGCGGCGTGGTAGCGCATGAGGGCGGTCATCGACGGCTCCCGTGGGCAACGGCGTGCGGACTCACCGGGCGGTCGCCTGCGGTGCCACGCTCACCACGTGCCACGGCGGGCGGGCCGTCAGCAGGGCGCGGAGCACGACGTCGGAGTGCGGGGCCGGGACGGACAGGCGATGGGCGCCGGGCCCGGTCTCCTCGGCCGAGGAGACCGTCCGGCGCACCTCCTCGGGCAGCCGTCCGTCCGGCGGGCCCTGCGTCTCGACCACCACGTGCGGGCCGGGCGCGGCCGCAGTCTGCGAGGGCTCCTGCCGGACGACGCCCCCGTCACGCACGGCGTACGTCGCGTCGGACAGGCCCGCGAGGCGGCGCGGGTCGTGGTCGACGAAGACCACGGATCCGCCGGCCGCCGTGCGTTCGGCGACCGCGCGCTCCAACTCGGCGCGGGCAGTGGTGTCCAGGCCGGTCCACGCCTCGTCCAGCACCAGCAGCCCGGGCTGGGCCAGCAGGGCCTGCGCGACCGCGACCTTCTGGCTGCTGCCCTTCGACAGCCGGGCCATGGGCGTCTCGGCGTACGCGGCGGCGCCCAGGCGCTCCAGCCACTCCCGGGCGGCCCGGGCGGCCGCCGCCCGGCTCAGGCCCTGCACGGCGCCGAGGTGGGTGAGGTAGCCGACGGCGGTGAAGGGCAGGGCCGGCGGGAACCGCTCCGGGACATACGCCGTGCGTGCCGGCCGACCGGTGATCCGGCCCTCGCTCGGCGCGTCGATGCCGGCGAGCAGCCGCAGCAGCGTGGACTTGCCGCTGCCGTTGGCGCCCTCGACGCGCACGAGCCGGCCCGGCCCCACCGCGAGGTCGACACCGCGCAGCACCCAGGGACCGCGCAGACCGTAACGGCGGCCCGCGTTCCGCAGGCACAGGTCGGGTCGCATGTGGCCATCCTGCACGATCTCCCGGCTGGCACACTGGGATTCGTGAGCGAAGACCCCGCGCCCGTGAGCGACAGTCCCTTCCGGTCCGAGCCCTCGGCTCGTGACGAGGCACCGCAGTTCGTGTTGCCGCTCGTCGTGCGGATCGAGCGGGCGGACCCGCCGGCGCGTACGGACGCGCTGGAGACGGCCGCGCGGGCCGTGCTGACGATCCTGGCGGACGAGCGGTCGGCCGGCGAGGGCGAGTGGGCCGGGGCGATGCGGGACTGGCAGGACGCCCGGATCCGCAAGGTGGTGCGGCGGGCGCGCGGCGCCGAGTGGCGGCGGGCCGAGGCGCTGCCCGGCATCACGATCACCGGCAAGTCGGCCGAGGTGCGGGTGTTCCCGCCCGTCCCGCTGGACGGCTGGCCCAAGGACCTGGCCAGGCTCCAGGTCTCCGGCACCGACCTGGACGACCCGGAGCCGCCGCTGGACGCGGACCCGGCCGCCCCCGTGCTGTGGCTGAACCCGGGCCTCGGCATGTCGGCAGGCAAGGCGATGGCCCAGGCGGGCCACGCCGCCCAACTGGCCTGGTGGGAGCTGGCCGACGAGGAGCGGGACGCCTGGCACGACGCGGGCTTCCCGCTCGCCGTCCGCACAGCGGACCCGGCCCGCTGGCCCGAACTGACCGGCGTCGGGCTGCCGTTGGTGCGCGACGCGGGCTTCACGGAGATCGCGCCCGGCTCGTGCACGGTGGTCGCGGACCACCCGTCGCTGCGCCGGTAGCCGCACGGGCCCGCCCGCACGGCGTCCACCCGTTCGGAGTAGCCGCGGGCGCGCCGGGCCCGGACGAATGCTCCAGTGGGGTTACCAGCCGAACCGACCCCCGGAGTCAGCCATGACCAGTGCCGCGCCCCCTCCCCCCG
>NZ_POUC01000193.1 GCF_002891435.1 Streptomyces cahuitamycinicus | reverse complement strand
GCCGCGATCGCCGGGAGTCTGCGGGCCGCCGTGGCGAACGTGCCGTGCGGCTGCTCGCGCGTGCCCTCCGAACGCGGGAAGAACTCGTACCAGGACCCGTACAACGCCCGCTCCCGCTCCACCAGCAACGGCAGCGGCTCGCTGCTGGTGACCAGATCCCGCAGCGGATGCCGCGCCAGAACCTCCTCCACCTCCGGCGTCAACGCCCCCGCCAGACGGGCCGCCGCGGGGCGGTCCTCGTCCCGCAGGGCGTCGACGGCGGTGAGGATCACGTCGCGCAGTCCCTCCTCCTCGGGTACACCGGCGGCCGCCCGCTCGTACAGTCGCGCGCCCTCCTCCAGGACGACGTCCGTGTCCATGCCGGCCGGGATCTTGATCTCGGCGTGGTGGCGCCAGGTACCGACCGGGTCCCCCCAAGCCTCGACGGTGAACGTCCACAGACCGGGTTCCCCGGCGGTGACCGTGGCGCCCCAGCGGTCCGTCCCCGGGGCCAGCTCCCGCAGAGGTGTCCACGGCCCGGGCCGGCCCTCGGGGTCCTTCAGGACGACATTGGCCGCCACCGCGTCGTGCCCCTCCCGGAACACGGTCGCCGAGATCTCGAAGGTCTCGCCGGTGACGGCCTTGGCCGGCCGGCGTCCGTGCTGGACCACCGGGCGGACATCGAGTACGGGTATGCGCCCGACGGCGGTCGCGTCGCCAGGTGGTGATGGCGAGGCCGCCGGACCGGCATCGGCCGGGCGCGCGGGGCGCGCTTGGCCACCGGGTGCGCGCGCCCCGGTGGTGCGGCGGCTGGGGGGTGCTGGCGAATGGTGCTTGGCGGGCATGACCGCTCCTGTCCGCGTCAACGTGGGTGGGCGGAGGTCAGTGGGGAGGTGGGTCCTGCGTGGTGCTCCTGAGAGGGGTACCCGCAGGAGCCTTCCCACCCTATTCGGGTGGGCAATCCGGCACTTTGTTAACTACTCACGCGTATGTCGACACACAAGACCGGCCTCGTCCGCGACGGACGAGGCCGGCCCCTTGGCGTGGCTGCTCCTTCGCCCTACACGCGCGGCACCCGCAGTAACTTGTCCGGCGAACCGACGCCCCGGCCGGAGACCTTCCCGGTCGCCGCTCCGGCCGTCAAGGCCCTCCCGACCTGGGCCGGAGTCGCTTGTCGATGATCGTCCAGATAGAGCGCGGCGGCTCCCGCGGCGTGCGGGGACGCCATCGAGGTACCCGAATGAGTGGCCCGCGCGGTGTCGCTCGCGGCGGAGGCGGAGGTGATGCCGACACCCGGCGCGAACAGATCGAGCGCCGGACCGTGGTTGGAGAAGGCCGATTTCGTATCCCCCCGGTCGGTCGCCCCGACCGTGAGGGCCTGCCTGACGCTCCCCGGGGAGTACAGGCCGGCCGGCATGCCGTCGTTGCCCGCGGCGACCGTGTAGGTGACGCCGGAGGCGATGGAGGCACGGACGGCGGCGTCCAGCCGGCCGTTGCGCGGGCCGCCCAGGCTGAGGTTGGCCACCGCGGGTTTCCTCGCGTGCCGGGTCACCCAGTCGATCCCGGCGATCACCCGGGCCGTGGTGCCCCCGCCCGCGGCGTCGAGGACGCGTACGGAGACGATCCTGGCCTTCTTGGCGACGCCGTGAACCGTCCCCGCGACCGTCCCGGCGACGTGGGTGCCGTGGCCGTTGCCGTCGGAGGCGACCCGGTCACCCCCGACGAAGTCCCAGCCGTGGCTCGCCCGGCCGGCGAAGTCCCGGTGAGTGATCCGGACGCCGGTGTCGATCACGTAGACCGTCACCCCCGCGCCGGCCGGGCCGGGCCAGGTGTAGCTCCGGTCCAGCGGCCGCTCCGGCTGGTCGACGCGGTCCAGCCCCCAGGACGGGGGGTTCCTCTGCGTGCCGTCGAGCCGCACGCGGGTGTCCTGGACGACCGAGGCGACCCGGGGGTCGGCGGCCAGCCGCGCGGCCTGTCGGTCGTCCGCGCGGACCGCGTAGCCGTTCAGGACCGTGCTGTAGGTATGGCTGATCTCCACCCCGTACTTTCCGGCGAGGCCCCTCCCTGCCGCCGACCGGGCCCCCGTGCCCTCCTTCAGTGTCACCAGGTAACTCCCGTGCACGGAGCCGGGTGATCCGGCGCCGAGTATCCGCCCCTCCACTACGGCGTGCGCGGGCGGGGTGATGGCCGAAAACGCCGCGGTACAGACCGCCGCCGCCAGGCCCCCCGTCCGGCGCAGGCGCCGTTCGCGCGTGCGAGCCATGGTCCGAGTTCCCCTCCTCGACTCGGCGTACGGCTGCCGCGCGGCGCCGCGTACGGCGGCACGGGACGGTACGCCAGAGGCAGCCTCTCGTGACGTGTGAAGCACCACAAGGACGCCTATGGGTGCGGAATCGGCCATATCCGCAGATGGTGCTGTTCAGGCCGATCGGGGGTCGGGTGGCGGAGCCTCAGCGGCACAGGCACCGACGCCGGTACTGTCGTAGGAGACGTCGTCGAAGCCCTGCGAAATCCAGCGAACGCGCCGAGGTGGAACCCGTGAAGGCGATCCGTCGATTCACCGTCCGACCCGTTCTCCCCGACCCCCTCCGGCCGATCGGTGATCTGGCCCGCAACCTGCGCTGGTCGTGGCACGCGGAGACCCGTGACCTGTTCCGGTCCGTCGACCCCGAGCGGTGGGCCGCCTCGGGCGGCGACCCCGTCCGGCTGCTCGGCAGCGTGCCGCCCGCGCGGCTCGCGGAGCTGGCCGCGGACGGCCCGTTCCTGCGCCGCCTCGCCGAGGTCGCGGGCGATCTGCAGGACTACACGACCGGCGACCGCTGGTACCAGTCCCAGCCCGAGGAACTGCCCGCCGCGATCGCCTACTTCTCACCCGAGTTCGGCATCACGGCCGCCCTGCCCCAGTACTCCGGCGGCCTCGGCATCCTGGCCGGCGACCACCTCAAGGCGGCAAGCGACCTCGGCGTCCCGCTGATCGGCGTCGGCCTGCTCTACCGGCACGGTTACTTCCGCCAGACCCTGTCCCGGGACGGCTGGCAGCAGGAGCACTACCCCGTCCTCGACCCGAACGAGCTGCCCGTCGTCCAGCTTGAGGAGCCCGACGGCACCCCCGCCCGGGTCGCCCTCGCCCTGCCCGGCGGGAAGCAGCTGCACGCCAGGATCTGGCTGGCGCAGGTCGGCCGGGTCCCGCTGCTGATGCTGGACTCCGACGTCGAGGAGAACGACCTCGGCGAGCGCGGCGTGACCGACCGTCTCTACGGCGGCGGCAGCGAACACCGGCTGCTCCAGGAGATGCTCCTCGGCATAGGAGGTGTCCGGGCGGTACGGACGTACTGCCGACTGACCGGCCACCCGGCCCCGGAGGTGTTCCACACCAACGAGGGACACGCCGGGTTCCTCGGCCTTGAGCGGATCGCCGAACTCTGCGCCGAGGGGCTGGACTTCGACTCCGCACTGGAGTCGGTCCGCGCCGGCACCGTCTTCACCACCCACACCCCCGTCCCGGCCGGCATCGACCGCTTCGACCGCGAACTGGTCGCCCGCCACTTCGGCCCCGACGCCGAGCTGCCCCGCATCGACGTCGACCGCGTCCTGCGGCTCGGCATGGAGAGCTATCCGGGCGGGGAGCCCAACCTCTTCAACATGGCCGTGATGGGCCTGCGCCTGGCCCAGCGCGCCAACGGCGTCTCCCTGCTGCACGGCCAGGTCAGCCGCGAGATGTTCTCCGGCCTGTGGCCGGGCTTCGACGCCGACGAGGTGCCGATCACGTCCGTGACCAACGGCGTGCACGCGCCCACCTGGGTCGCCCCCGAGGTGTTCCGGCTCGGCGCCCGGCAGATCGGCGCCCAGCGCGCCGAGGACGCGCTGACCGTCGGCGGCTCGGACCGCTGGGACGCCGTCGCCGACATCCCCGACCAGGACATCTTCGAACTGCGCCGGGTCCTGCGCGAGCAGCTCGTCGAGGAGGTGCGGGAGCGGCTGCGGGCCTCCTGGCGGCAGCGCGGCGCCCATACGGCCGAGCTGGGCTGGATCGACGGCGTCCTCGACCCGGACGTCCTCACCATCGGCTTCGCCCGGCGCGTCCCCTCGTACAAGCGCCTGACGCTGATGCTGCGCGACCGGGACCGGCTGATGGACCTGCTGCTGCACCCCGAGCGGCCGATCCAGATCGTCGTCGCGGGCAAGGCGCACCCGGCCGACGACGGCGGCAAGCGGCTGGTGCAGGAGCTGGTGCGGTTCGCGGACGATCCGCGGGTGCGGCACCGGATCGTGTTCCTGCCGGACTACGGCATGGCGATGGCGCAGAAGCTGTACCCCGGCTGCGACATCTGGCTGAACAACCCGCTCAGGCCGCTGGAGGCCTGCGGCACGTCCGGCATGAAGGCAGCGCTCAACGGCTGTCTCAACCTGTCCGTCCTCGACGGCTGGTGGGACGAGTGGTTCCAGCCCGACTTCGGCTGGGCCGTCCCCACGGCCGACGGCGCGGGGACCGACCCGGACCACCGCGACGACATAGAGGCCGCGGCGCTGTACGACCTGCTGGAGCAGCGGGTGACGCCCCGCTTCTACGAGCGCGGGCAGAGCGGGCTGCCCGACCGGTGGATCGAGATGGTCCGGCACACGCTGAGTCTGCTCGGGCCGAAGGTCCTGGCCGGGCGGATGGTCCGGGAGTACGTGGAGCGGCTCTACGCGCCCGCCGCTCTCTCCCACCGGTCCACGGGCCCGGACGCGGCGCGGGATCTCGCCGAGTGGAAGGGGCGGGTGCGGGCGGCTTGGCCGGGGGTCACGGTCGACCACGTGGAGACGTCGGCGTCCGACACTCTGGCCGAGCTCGGTACGACGCTGGGGTTGCGCGTACGGGTCGCCCTCGGTGATCTCGGGCCGGACGACGTGGATGTGCAGGTCGTCTCCGGGCGGGTGGACGAGGCGGACCGGATCGAGGACGCGACGGTCGTGCCCCTGAAGCCGGTGGGCTCCGCCGATCAGGAGGGGCGCTGGGTTTATGAAGGGCCCTTGTCGCTGGATCGCACCGGGTCTTTCGGGTACACGGTGCGGATCCTTCCCGCGCATCGGCTGTTGGCGTCCAGCGCGGAGCTGGGCCTGGTCGCCGGGCCCTCCGAGGAGCTGGTGGAGGCGGCGGGATTGCTCATGCGGTGAATTCGCCGGCTGCGGGCGCGGGAGACGGGCGCGGGGGCCGGTCGCGCCCACGCGGCGGAGCCGCACATCGATGCCGCCCCGCGGAGCCGCACATCGATACGGCCCCGCGCCCCTCAGGCGTCCGCGCCGCCCTGCGTCGCCAGATTGCGAAGGACGCTGCCGCACCTGCGTGCGTACGCGTGCTGGAAGCCCCTGGTCGCGGGGCCGCCGGCCTTCGCGTACCACTTGGCCGCCCGGCTGAAGGCGTTCACGGTGAGCCACACCGTGCCGTCGCCCGTGCGGTCGACCACGAAGGACTCCTCGCCGGTCTCCGGGTGCCCGGGCAACGTGCCGTAGGCCCAGCCCGCCCTGCGGGGTTCCTCGACCGTCCAGACCACGCGGCAGGGGGCCTTGATCATGCCGGCGAGGGTGACCGTGACGTCCACGCCGGGGGCGGCGCGGTCCGCGGTCGCGTCGATGCCCACGCCCATGGCCCGGTGCATCTGCCAGGTCAGGACCGCGTCCGAGGCCCGGCGGAAGACCTCCTCGCCCTCGCCGAGGCGCGTGCGCACGTTCATGGGGTGGAAGCCCGGCGGGCAGAAGCCCTGGTCGCGGGTGGCGCCGACGTCGGCGTAGGTGAAGTCCTTCGGATCCGGATGAGACACGGTCACCAAGAGTAGGGCGGTACCCGGAGCCGCCTTCGCTCCGGGTACCGCCCTTCGGTCATGCCGGGTCGCGCCGGGGTCAGCCCACGTTGACGGCGGACCAGGCCGACGCGACCGCCTTGTACTCGGTGCTGCTCGCTCCGTACAGCGCCGACGCCGCGTTCAGGGTCGCCGTACGGGCCTGCGCGTACTTGGTCGTCGACGTCATGTACGTCGTCAGCGCCTTGTACCAGATCTGCAGCGCCTTGGTCCGGCCGATGCCGGTGACCGCGGAGCCGTTGGACGTCGGCGAGTCGTAGGCCACGCCGTTGATGGTCTTCTTCCCGCTGCCCTCGGACAGCAGGTAGAAGAAGTGGTTGGCGGGGCCCGAGGAGTAGTGGACGTCCAGGCTGCCGAGGCTGGAGGACCAGGCGTCGGCGGAGTCGCCGTCCTTGCTGGGCTTGTCCATGTAGCGCAGCGGGGTGCCGTCGCCGTTGATGTCGATCTTCTCACCGATGAGGTAGTCACCGATGTCGGAGGAGTTGTTGGAGTAGAACTCCGCGCCCGCGGCGAAGATGTCGCTGGTCGCCTCGTTGAGGCCGCCGGACTCACCGCTGTAGTTGAGGCGCGCCGTGGCCGACGTCAGGCCATGGCTCATCTCGTGGGCGGCCACGTCGAGCGAGGTCAGCGGGCGGGTGTTGCCCGAGCCGTCGCCGTAGGTCATGCAGAAGCAGCCGTCCGACCAGAAGGCGTTGTTGAAGTTGTTGCCGTAGTGGACGCGCGAGTGGGCCGCCTTGCCGTCGTTGCGGATGCCGCTGCGGCCGAAGGTGTTCTTGTAGAAGTCCCAGGTCACCTGGGCGCCGTAGTGGGCGTCGGCGGCGGCCGTCTCCAGGTTGGACGGGTTGCCGTTGCCCCAGACGTCGTCCGGGCCGGAGAAGAGGGTGCCGGTGCCGGATGTGCGGCGGTTCAGGTTGTACGTCTTGTGGCCGCCGCGCGTGCCGTCGGTCAGGTTGTACGCCGACCCGGACTTGGTGGTGGTGAGGTCGACCTTGCCGCTGTACGTGGTGGTGCCGGTGCCGGTCTCGATGCCCTGGTACTCGTAGAGCTTCTTGCCGCTGGCGGCGTCGGTCACGACGTGGAGTTCGTTCGGGGTGCCGTCCTCCTGGAGGCCGCCGACGACCGTCTCGTAGGCGAGGGTGGGCTTGCCGTCGGCCGCCCAGATCACCTTCCGCGGCGCGGAGTTCGCCTCGGTCTTCTCCGAGCCGGCCGCCTTGGCGAGGGTCACGGCCTGCTTCTCCGCCTTGGCGGCGGTGACGGCCGGCTTGAGCGAGGCGACCTTGAGCGTGGCCTTCGTGGCTCTGGTGACGCCCTTGGCCGCGCCGGACTTCGACTCGTGCACCACGAGGTCGCCGCCGAGGACCGGCAGACCCGCGTAGGTGCGCTCGTAGCGGGTGTGGACGGTGCCGTCGGCGTCCTTCACGACGTCCTTGACGACCAGCTTCTCCTCGGTGCCGAGGCCTATCTCGTCCGCGGTCCGTGTGGCGTCCGCCTGCTGCTCCTGGATGAGCGCGGTGCGGGCGGGTGCGGAGAGCAGGACGGGCGCGGCGGCGAGCGCCGACTTGCTCGCGGAGTCCGCGGCGACGCTGCTGCCGGGGGTCAGACCGGTGGTGAGCAGGGCACCGGCGGCGACGGCGGTGGCGATGGCGAGCGTCGCACGCTTGTGACGCGCGTAGAGAGGGGAGGTCACACAAGCTCCTAGGTGTGGGGGAAGTGCTGGGGTGCTGTGCGGCGTGGGGGAAGAGTGGCACTTGGGGCGCGTACATGTCAGGAGTGGCGGTGATGTTGGCCGGAATTCGACGACACGATGCACGCGAGGGCACGTGAAACGGACGCCGCCCCGGGGGATTCGAACCCACCGGGGCGACGCCCTGACTTGAGGGGCCTGCGGCCCGCCGATCCACGGGCCTGCGGGCTACGGGCCTACGGGCTACGGACCTACGGCCTACGGCTCACGGGCCACGAGAAGTAGGGCCTGCGGGCTACGGGCCTGTGGCCTACGGGAACGTCAGCTTCCAGCTGTTGATGTAGCCGGTGTCGCGGGCCGCGTTGTCCTGCACCCGCAGCTTCCAGGCGCCGTTGGCCACCTCGGAGGACGCGTTCACCGTGTAGGTCGTGTCGAGGTTGTCCGCGCTTCCGCCGGTGCCGTATCCCTTCAGCGTGTACGCCGTGCCGTCGGGGGCGACCAGATCCACCTTGAGGTCACCGATGTAGGTGTGGACGATGTCCACCGCGACCTGGAGGTTGGACGGCGCGTTGCCCGTCCGGCCGGAGACGGTGACCGACGAGGTGACCGCCGCGCCCCGGTCCGGGATCGCCACGTCGGCGGTGTTCTCGAAGGACGTGCCGCCGCCGCCCCCGTCGCCGGGTCGGGCGCCGACGTTGATGCCCGCCCACGCGTGCTGGACCGCCTTGTACTCGGCGCTGTCCGTGCCGTAGAGCTCACCGGTGGCCGCGAGGGTGCCGGTGCGGGCGCCCGCGTAGTTGGTGGTCGAGGTGAACTTCGTGGTGAGCGCGCGGAACCAGATCTTCTCCGCCTTGTCCCGGCCGATGCCGGTGACCGGGAGGCCGTCCGAGGTGGGCGAGTCGTAGGTGACACCGTTGATGGTCTTGGTGCCGCTGCCCTCGCTCAGCAGGTAGAAGAAGTGGTTCGCCGGGCCGGACGAGTAGTGCACGTCGATCGAGCCGATGCCCGAGTACCAGCTGTCCTTGGACGCCCCGTCCTTGCTCGGCTTGTCCATGTAGCGCAGCGGCGTGCCGTCGCCGTTGATGTCGATCTCCTCGCCGATGAGGTAGTCACCGACGTCGGAGGAGTTCTTCGCGTAGAACTCGACGGTCGCGCCGAAGATGTCGCTGGTGGCCTCGTTCAGGCCGCCGGACTCTCCGGAGTAGTTGAGGCCGGCGGTGTTCGAGGTGAGCCCGTGGGTCATCTCGTGCGCGGCCACGTCGATCGACGTCAGCGGGTTCGCGTTGCCCGAGCCGTCGCCGTAGGTCATGCAGAAGCAGCTGTCCGACCAGAACGCGTTGACGTAGTTGTTGCCGTAGTGGACCCGGGAGTACGCGCCCACGCCGTCGCCGCGGATGCCGCTGCGGCCGTGCACGTTCTTGTAGTAGTCCCAGGTCAGCGCGGCGCCGTAGTGCGCGTCGGCGGCGGCCGACTCCAGGTTCGAGGGGGTGCCGTTGCCCCAGATGTCGTCGGCGCCGGAGAACAGGGTGCCGGTGCCGGAGGTGCCGCGGTTGAGGTTGTACGTCTTGTGGTTGCCGCGGGCGCCGTCGGTGAGGTTGTACGTCGACCCGGACCGGGTGGTGGTCAGGTCGACCGTGCCGGAGTACACCGTGTTGCCGGTGCCGGTCTCGATCGCCTCCCACTCGAACAGCTTCTCGCCGGTGGTGGCGTCGGTGACGACGTGCAGTTCCTGCGGGGTGCCGTCGTGCTGGAAGCCGCCGACGACCGTCTCGTAGGCCACGACCGGCTTGCCGTTCGCGGCCCAGATCACCTTGCGGGGCTCGCGGTTGATGCCGGCGTCCTTGGCCTCGTCGGCCTCGCCGGCGGTCAGGGCCTGCTGCCGGGCCTTCGCGGCGGGCACCGCGGTCTTCGTCGTCGCCGGCTTGATGGCGGCGCGGGTGGCCTTCACGACGGCCGCGGTGGCGTCCGCCTCGGTGCTCTCGACGACCAGGTCGCCACCGAGGACCGGCAGGCCGTCGTAGGTGCGCTCGTAGCGTGTGTGCACGGTGCCGTCGCGGTCCTTGAGGACGTCGCGGACGACCAGCTTCTCCTTGGCGCCGAGTCCCAGGTCCTCGGCGGTCTCCGCCTTGCCCGCGTCGGCTTCCCGGATCAGCGCGGCGCGCTGGGCGGGGGTGAGCTTGACCGACTCCGAGCCGGGTATCGCCTTGCTCGCGGCCGACGGTGCCTTCTCCGGGGCTGCGATGGCGGTGCCGCCCTGGACGGCGGCGGCCATCAGCGCGGCGACGCCGGCGAGGGCCACGGCCGCGGTGCGGCGGGGGGTGTGGGGAGTGCGTCTGTGGGAGGTGCCTCTTCGCGAGGAACTGCTTCTCAACACTGACTCCTTCTGCGGGACCGGGGGTCGCCCGGCCTGGGGAGGTGGAGGTGTTGCTGTGGGGTTCCTGTGGAGCAGTCGTGGGAAGCGTGTCAGGGGAGTGCGCTTGCTGTCAGGACCGCGTCAAAACTATGGCCGGAAACGGTTCGTTGTCCGGAAGTTCATGTTCGCTATACGGACGCTTCGCCGCTGTCGGAAGGGTCCCCGTGCCAGGAGTGCCACAGGGCCGCGTAGGCGCCGCCGGCCGCCACCAGCTCGTCGTGCGTGCCCAGTTCGGTCAGCCGGCCGTCCTCCATCACCGCCACCCGGTCGGCGTCGTGCGCGGTGTGCAGCCGGTGGGCGACGGCGATGACGGTGCGCCCCTCCAGCACGGCGGCCAGCGCCCGCTCGGTGTGCCGGGCGGTCGCCGGGTCGAGCAGTGCGGTCGCCTCGTCCAGGATCAGGGTGTGCGGATCCGCCAGCACCACCCGCGCCAGGGCGAGTTGCTGGGCCTGCGAGCCGTCGGCACGGCAACCGCCCTCGCCCATCCGGGTGTCCAGGCCCCGCGGAAGCTCCCGAACCCACGCGTCGGCGCCGACGGCGGCCAGCGCCTTCCACAACTCCTCGTCCCCGGCGGACAACGCGGCGATCCGCAGATTGTCGCGGACCGAGCCGAGGAACACATGGTGCTCCTGGGTGACCAGGACGACCTGGCGGCGCAGCCGCTCCGGCCCCAGCCCGACGACCGGCACGCCGCCGACCGTCACCGAGCCGGCGGTCGGCGCGTCGATGCCCGCCATCAGCCGGCTCAGCGTCGTCTTGCCGGCGCCGGACGGCCCGACCACGGCAAGCCGCTCCCCGGGGCGCACCGTCAGATCGACGCCGCGCAGCACCTCGGCACCCCCGTCGTACGCGTAGCGCACCCCGGTGACGTCGATCCGGTCACCGTCGGGATCCGGACAGTCGCCCTCACCGGCGGCGCGCGGCGCCCGGGCCAGCCCCTCCACCCGGGCGAACGAGGCGCCGCTGCTCTGCAGTTGCTCGACCCGGACCAGGATCTCGTCCAGCGGGCCGCTCAGCTGGTGCAGATACAGGGCCGCCGCCACCACCGCCCCGAGGCTCATCCCGCCCGAGGAGTGCAGCGCGCCGCCGATCACCAGCACACCGGCCACGGGGAGGACGTACGAGACCTCGACCGCTGTGAAGAACACCGACCGCAGGAACAGCGTGTAAAAGCGCGTACGGCGGGACTTCTCCAGGGCGTCGCGGCTCGCGGCCGTCCGTCGTTCCTCGAGCCGGAACGCCTCCACCGTGCGCGCCCCGGCCGCGGTCGCCGCCAGGATCTCGGCGACGTCCGAGGTGGCCGCGCCCTCGGTGAGATACCCGTCCCGGGCCCGCCGCAGGTACCAGCGCAGCGCCAGCCAGACCGGTGTCAGCCCGAGCACGCCGAGGGCGCCGAGCAGCGGATCCAGCAGGAACACCGCGCCGACCAGGAACAGCGCCTGTACGAGGTTGATGAGCAGCATCGGACCGGCGTCCCGCAGGGTGTTGCCCACGGTCGTCACGTCCGAGGTGCCGCGGGCCGTCAGGTCGCCGGTGCCGGCGCGTTCCACGACTGATGCGGGGAGCGCGAGCGCGCGGTCGACGAACCGTTCGCGGACGCGGGCGAGGGTTCGTTCGCCGAAGCGGTGGCCGGCGTAGCGGGCCCAGCGGACCAGGAACAACTGTGCGAGGGCGCAGAACAGGAGGAGGAGAGCCAGGCGGTCGACGGCGGCCACGCCGCCTCCTGCCCGTACGTCGTCGATCATGCGGCCGAGGAGCCAGGGCCCTGCAAGGCCGGCCAGGGCGGCCAGGGCGTTGAGGCCGAGGACCGTGCTGAAGGCCCGGGCGTCCGCACGTACGAGGGCCGGCACCGCGCGTCGGACGTCTGCCCGTCCGGCGACCGGGAGGTGGCCTCGACTCATCGGACGGCCTCTTCGGTGTCCCTGGCCACGAGGGCCCGGTAACCGGGCGTCGTGTCGAGCAGTTCGTGGTGGGTGCCGGTGGCCGCGACCTTGCCGTCGGCCAGGTAGTGGACGATGTCCGCGTGGTCCAGGACCAGGGGGGAGGTGGTGGTGACGACCGTGGTGCGGCCTTCCCGGGCTTCCCTGAGCCGAGCGGCGACCTTGGCTTCGGTGGGGGCGTCCAGAGCTGAGGTGGGTTCGACGGTGAGGAGGATGTCCGGGTCGGTGAGGAGAGCTCTTGCCAGGCGGATGCGTTGGCGTTGGCCGCCGGAGAGGTTGCGGGCCTGGGCGTCCATGGGGGTTTCCAGGCCTTGGGGGAGGGCTTGGACGATGTCTTCGGCTGCGGCTGTGTGGAGCGCGGTTCGGGTTGCAAGTTGTTCGCCGTGGGTGGGTGCGGGCCGTTCGTGGCTCGTCGCGCGGTTCCCCGCGCCCCTGAAAGACGGGGTGAGCATCTCC
Source organism: Streptomyces cahuitamycinicus (assembly GCF_002891435.1). Lineage (GTDB taxonomy): Bacteria > Actinomycetota > Actinomycetes > Streptomycetales > Streptomycetaceae > Streptomyces > Streptomyces cahuitamycinicus. The sequence goes on along the minus strand of NZ_POUC01000193.1, from coordinate 2,043 downwards.
TGCAGGGTTCCCGCGAACAAGTCGGACTCGTGGTCCGCCACCACGATGTGCGCTCGGACCTGGTTCAGGGCGATCTCGTCCAGTCGTGTTCCACCCCAGGTCGCGTTCGACGGGGCGTATCGACCCAGGCGGTCCACCAATGCCGTGGCGTCGGCCGGGCGTTCAGCCACCAGGGCCGTCAGGCGGCCCGGGAGGACGCGGACACCGGACTCGGGGTCGTAGAGGGCGGACGGCTCAGCCGGGGCGTCCAGCGTGCCCCTGTCCGGCATGGGCTCCAGACGCAGGAAACGTACGACGCGCCGGGCGCACACCACGCCGCGGCTGATCTGGTAGCCGCACTCGACCCAGAAGGACACCGGGCGCACCAGCATCGCCACGAATCCGTACACCGAGACCAGCTGGCCCACGGTGATGTCGCCTCGCGCGGCCAGGCGGGCCGCCATCCAGGTCACCACCACGAGGAACACGGTCGGCAGGCCCATGCCCAGGGCCTGGACCCAGCTGGTCACCGCGCCGACGCGGTAGCCCTGCTCGCGCAGCCGCTGTGAGTCACGGCGGAAGGCGTCCGCCACCAGGCCCTTGCCGCCCAGTCCGCCGAGGACCCGCAGGCCGCCCGCCAGGTCGCCGATCCGTGCGGTCAGGACGCCCTGCCGCTCACGGTACTCGGTCTCGGAGCCCTGCAGCCGGCCGAGCAGCGGGCCGACGAGCAGGACCATGACCGGGATGCCGAGCAGCACCACCACGGCGATGACCGGGGAGATCGACACGAGCATGACCGCGACCACCAGGTAGGCGACGACAGCGCCGATGCCGGGACCGACGACCGTCAGGGCGTGGCTGATCGTCTGCACGTCGCCCACGCCGATCGTGACGACCTCCCCCGCGCCCATCTGCCGCGAAAGGGAGGAGCCGAGCCGCACCGCATGCCCGACGACGACCTTCACCGTGCGGAAGTTGGCGTCCATGCGGACGCGGGTCATCGTGCGGTGGCGCATGGTGCCAAGCCAGGCGTTGAACGTGCCCACCGCGAACAGCGCCCCGCTCCAGGCGGCCAGCGCGCTCATGTCACCGGGCTCCAGGCCGTCGTCGATCGCCCGGGACATCAGGTACGGCGTCGCCGCCAGCAGCACCATCCACACGCTGCCGAACATCGCCCCGGCGGCGCACCGGCCGGGCTGCCGGGTGACCAGCCACCACAGGTAGCGGGCGCCGCCACGGCGGTCGGGTGTGCCGGGGTCCTCGTACGCGTCGATCATCCGCGCCCTCCTGCCGTCGCCGCTCACGCCAGACTGTCCCGCCAGGCCCGGTGCAGATCCGCGAACCTGCCCGTGCCCGCGATGAGTTCGGACGGTTCGCCGTCCTCCACGATCCGGCCCCGCTCCATCACCAGGACCCGGTCCGCGATCTCGACGGTCGACAGCCGGTGCGCGATGACCACGGCCGTACGGCCCTTCAGCACCGTCGTCATGGCCCGCTGCACCGCACGCTCCCCGGGAACGTCCAGCGAGCTGGTCGCCTCGTCGAGGATCAGCACCGCCGGATCGGCCAGCAACGCCCGGGCGAACGCCACCAGTTGCCGCTGCCCGGCGGAGATGCGGCCGCCCCGCTTACGTACGTCGGTGTCGTAGCCGTCGGGCAGGGCGCTGACGAAGTCGTGCGCGCCGATCTCCTTCGCCGCCTGCTCGATCTCCTCGCGGGTGGCGTCCGGGCGGCCGATGGCGATGTTGTCGGCGACCGTGCCGGAGAACAGGAACGCCTCCTGCGTCACCATGACCACCCCGCGCCGCAGCTCGGGCACGGCGAGGTCGCGCAGGTCGACGCCGTCCAGCAGCACCCGGCCGTCGGAGCAGTCGTAGAACCGGGCCAGCAGCTTGGCCAGCGTCGACTTGCCGGCGCCCGTGGAGCCCACGACCGCGACCGTCTGCCCGGCCGGGATCGTGAGGTCGAACGTGGGCAGCACCTCCCCGCCGGTGCGGTAACCGAAGCGGACGCCGTCGAAGACCACTTCGCGGCCGGGGTGCTCGCCGTGGAGGGGCGGGAGCC